>CANRNF010000069.1 GCA_947631865.1 uncultured Oscillospiraceae bacterium
AGTTCTCACCCCTTTCCTTCATTCTAGCACAAAAAGATGGTAGGCACTTTCGTGTCTACCATCTTTTTACCACGTCAGCCGGTAACGGTCGGGGGAATGTTTATTAACATAATATAATTTACATAACTATCAACCCAGCGTGATGGATGCGTCCTTCCGGGCATCGAGGGCGAAGGAGAAGAACACGTCCCGGCTCACAGCGGCAAAATAGCCGCCAAAATAGTAGTCATTAGATTCCCAAATGTGCTCCAGAATGTCTTGGAGCTGGAGCAATGCGGCCACCTGGTGCTTGCAGGGATAGCTGCAGAGGCAGGGGCACAAAAGTCCAGAGACTTCCTCCGCTTCCTCGTCGTAGTGAAACTCCACCTCGTAGGGTCTGGAGCCCAGCACGATAGCCCGGCCCTGGCCGGCGTCCAGGGAGAGATAGGCTACCTTGTTCTCCATGTAATAGGCCTTGCCCCGGTCATATACGGCGGAGTTGGCGCCTAGCTGGCCCAAGTCGTCCAGAGGGATGGCGCCGCCGCCCTGACCGGTGACATAGCCGTCCTCCTCCGCCTCGGCAGAGAAACCGATCTTGAACTTCATATCCTGTCCTCCTTTTCGTGCCTTTGAATGGAGGATACCATGGCGGCTGGGTCATAAGACGGACAGCCGCCCGAGCACAGAAAGAACCGCCCGAGGCAAAGCCTCGGGCGGCGCGGTATACTCAAAACGTTATCGTCTCAGGGGGCGCGGTGAAGGAGCTGAAGGTGGCGGCGGCGTCCTGGAAGTACAGTACCTCCGTGTTGCCGTCGTTCTCGTCGTACATGGCCCGGAGGTCCGGGTAGGCGTCCAGCATGCTCTTCCGGGCCTCCGCCCGGTCGTCCTCCACCAGTTTGCCGGCCACCCGGAGCCATGTGCCGTCCTTGAAGGCGCATATCTCCGCCTTGGGATTCGCTGCCAGCTGACGGGCCACGTCCTTGCTCTTCCCGGTCTGGATGTAGAGCTTTCCCTCAAAGATGTGGATGGTGCCGAAGGGCCGGACCCGGGGCTGGTCCCCGTCCACGGTGGCCAGATAGTAGGTCCCGGCTGCCTTCAGAAATTCGTATACCTTTTCCATGAATGGGCCTCCTTTACTTTTTCATGAGCCCCGCGCCGGAGTTCCAGGCCTGGCCCACCTTTTCATTGCAGGCGTAGTAGCCGTTGCGCATCTGGTCGAAACAGAAGGCGCCCAGCTTTCCCGCGTCCACGCGGCCCAGCTCGTCCAGGACCTTCTCGTCCGCCATCACGTTCACGATATGCCCCAGGACCCGCAGGCCGTAGGGCTCGTCCTCGAACCGCTCCACAGTGCACTCCAATGTCAGGGGGTACTCCTGTATCACGGGTGCGTCTACCCGGGTGCTTTTCACGGCGTGCAGGCCGGTGCGCTCGAACTTGTCGGGGGTGTCGTTGGCGGAGGCGATGCCCATGTAGTCGCTGGCCGCCAGGGTGTCGGCGCCGGGCACGGACAGGGTGAACGCACCCCGGGCGCGGAGATTGGCCACGGTCTTGTGGCTGGCTTCCAGGTTCAGGGCCACCATGTCCTCGGCACAGATGCCGCCCCAGGCCATCATCATGGCGTCCACGGTGTCGTCCTCGTTGTAGGTGGCGATCATGTAGGTGGGCATGGGATAGAGCCAGGGCTTGACGCCGAAATCCTTCATCATGATAAACGCTCCTTTTTGGTGTAGATTGGTAAGTCTATTATAGCACACCGGTCAAGTATAATTCCGGCTGACGAAGGGCAGCTCCTCCACCCCCGCCAGCATATTGAGCCGCAGGGCCAGGTCAAAAAAGTATCCGCTCAGCAGATTGGCCCCGTCCAGGAGGGCGGGCGTCACCTCGTGGCCCTGGCGGGCGTGGCGGTAGAGGAGCCGGACCAGCTTCTTGCTCTCCACCCGCAGCACGTGGGCGGTGCAGGCGGCCTGGCTCCCCTGGGGCAGCACGAACAGCGCGCACCGGCCGGCGCACTGGTCCTCCAGCCGCCGGACCGCCGCCCGCAGCAGGTCCAGCTCCGCCTCGGTCACGGAGAAAAAGGTCCGCAGGGTGGGGTTCATGTGGTAGATGAGCTGGTCTATCCATAAGAGCTCCTCCCGCAGGACCGGGTCCTCCACCTGGGCCCGGAGCAGGCCGGTGAGACTGGCCATGCCGTCGGTGAGAAGCTCAAAGTCGCAGCGCAGGTCGTCGCTTTCGTCGCTCAAAAAGGGGTACGCCTCATAGGGGCTTCGGTACAGTTCCATCTTATCCCTCCCAGCGGCCCAGGGCCGCCTTCATATACCGGGGCACGTCCATGCCGTATATATTGCTCAGCAGGGCCGAGTCCACCGCCCCGGCGGGGCCCAGGGACCGGACCGCCCCGTCCGCCATGAGAAGGGCGGTATGGGCGAAATCCAGGGCCAGATTGAGGTCGTGGAACACCCCCACCGCCGCACGGCCGGGCCGGGCCGTCCAGTCCTTCAGGCTTTCGATGAGCTCCACCTGGTATTTGAGGTCCAGGTGGCTGGTGGGCTCGTCCAGGAGGATCACCGCCGGGTCCTGGGCAAAGGTCCGGGCCAGGAATACCCGCTGGAGCTGGCCGCCGGACAGCTCTGTGATGAGCCTGTCCCGCAGGGGCCACAGCCCCGTCCGCTCCAGGCTTTCCCGGACGGCGGCCTCGTGATCCGGGGACTCCCGGTCCAGAAGGCCGCCCTGCCGCCGGGCGTACCGACCCATGGCCACCGTCTCCCGGACGGTGTAGGCGAAGTACACCGGCGCGGACTGGCTCATGAGGGCCACCCGCCGGCTCAGCTCCCGGCGGGAGAGCCGGCCTGCGTCATCGCCCAGGACCGTGACGGTCCCCTCGCAGGGCAGCAGGCCCGCCAGCGCCCGCAGGAGCGTGGTCTTGCCGCAGCCGTTGGGGCCCAGGATGCTGAGCCGCTCCCCCTCCTGAAGGGTAAAGGACACGTCCCGGACCACGGGCTCGGCCCCGTAGCCGCAGGTGATATGGGCCGCTTCCAGCATCATTTCGACCGCCTCCCTCTCCCGGCAAAGTAGATATAGAGGAAAAAGGGCGCGCCCAGCAGCGCCGTGATGGAGCCGATGGGTATCTCCCGGGGTGGGATCAGCGTCCGGGCTGCCAAGTCGCACAGCACCATGAACGCGCCGCCAAAGAGGGCCGCCGCGGGAAGCACCTTCCGGTGCCCCGCGCCGAAGAACCGCCGCACCACGTGGGGGGCGATCAGGTCCACGAAGCCGATGACGCCGGTGAAGGATACCGCCGTGGCCGTGAGGACCGCCACAGCGCAGATGAGAAGGGTCTTGCACCGGCCCATGTCCACCCCCAGCACCTGGGCCTGCTCCTCCCCGAAGGTCATGGCGTCCAGCTCCCGTCCATAGCGGAAAAAGAGCAGGGAGCAGGCCGCCGTCACCGGCAGCAGCACCCATACGCTGGACCACTCCCGCATGGAGAAGCTGCCCAGCAGCCAGAGGTTGATCCTCTGGGCGTAGGCGGGGGACGCCGTGGCCAGCATGCTCATGACCGCGTTGAAGAAGAGGCTGGCCACCATGCCGATGAGGATGATGGTGAGGTTGCTGTAGCCCCGATCGATGGCCTTCGCGGCCCGGAGAACGAGAAATACCGTCCCCAGCCCGAAGGCAAGGCTCACCGCCGGCAGCAGGAACACCCGCCCCGGCCCCGCGGCCAGGCCCGTCACGATGACGATGGCCGCGCCCAGGCCCGCGCCGGAGGACACACCCAGCCCGAAGGGGGACGCCAGGGGATTTTGCAGCACCGACTGCATCACCGTCCCGGACATGGCCAGGGCCGCGCCGGTGAGAAACGCCAGCAGCACCCGGGGCAGGCGCATGTCCATCACCATGGCGGGATACACCGCGCTCATGCCCTCCGGCAAACCGGCCCCGAAGAGCCGGTCCGCCAGGATGGCGAAAATATCGCCCGCCGGGATAGGAACGCTGCCCACGGCGGTGGCGGCGATTATGCTTGCCGCCGCCAGCGCCGCGAGAAGCGCCATTTTTCCCCGGGCCTTCATTGGGCGTAGTACTCCGGATAGACGGCCAGGGCCATCTGCTCCATGGCGGTCACCACGTTCTGGTCGGGCAGGGAGGAGGCCATGTTGTCGATGGCGTAGACCTGCTTTTCCGCGATGGCGGTGACGCCATCCCAGCCCTCACGGGATAGGATCTCGCCCACGGGGTCATCGATGTAGTTCACGTTGGTGAGGATCACGTCCGGGTCGGCGGCCACCACGGTCTCGGCCTCTACGCTGAGCCAGCCCTCCTGGTCCGCCAGGAGGTTGTCCGCGCCGAGGAGATCAAGCATCTCGTCCAGGAACACGCCGGAGCCAAAGCTGTACATATAGGGCGCGGCGGATATCTCGAAGTACACAGTCTTCCGCTCCTCCTCGGGGATGGTCTGGCCGATGGCGGCCAGCCGGTCCACCTCCGCCTGCATGTCCGCGACGATGGCCTCGCCTGCCTCCTCCTCGCTCAGAACGGCTGCCACGAAAGCAATGTCCCTCTCGATGTCCGCGATGGAGTCGCTGTTGGGCACGCACGCCACGCACACCCCCAGATCGATGAGACTCTGGAAGGGGCTGGTCTGGTCATAGAGGGTCATGTTGCTGACCAGCAGCAGGTCCGGCTCCAGGGCCGCCAGGCTCTCCATGTCCGGGGCAGCCAGATCGAACTGGGCCGCCTGCGGGTCCAGGCCCTCCAGGCCGGCGCAGTTGGTGTCATACCCCACGATCTGGTCCCCGTGGCCCAGGGCCACCACCATCTCCGCGAGGGAGGGGGCCAGGACGACGATGGACTCTATCTTGTCGGGTACGGTGATGGCCGCGCCGCTGGGGTCCTCGGTGGGGGGCGCGGTGGGCTCGTCCGCGGCGAATGCAGACGCGCCCAGGCCCAGGAGCAGGAGCAGGGCCATGGTAAGTGCGGTGAGTTTCTTCATAGGCATTTCCTCCGTTCATATTGTCCGGAAAACGGCGCCCTATAAAAACAAAGGAACGCCCCGATGAAGGGGCGTTTTATGCAATACCGGACCTGTGGCGGGCGTTCCTGCTCGACCGCGCCCGTCATGGCCTTCATGCACAGATCCATCCATCGTGGAAATGTACAGGACAGCTCAGCGACCCGGCTTAGGACCCGAGGGGCCCATCACGGTGGCGGGACCGTGGGGGATTCTCACCCCGCTTCTCTGACAGACGGCTGCCCGTAGAGTATGCTGTTTTCCGGGAAAGATAAGATGCGCCCGCGCCGCGTCTGCCGGCGGCGGGCATGTCCATTTTATCGGCGGAGCGGGCCCTTGTCAAGACCGGGTGGGCCCGGCGGGGAAAAGGAGGCCATACGTTGAAAAACGTGTCCGGTCACTGTATAATAGCGCCGTAACCGCTATTATACATCAAGATACCGGTCGTGCTCCCGGCTGACGCCGGAACCGCGCGACATGGTATAATGGCGATAAGAAAAAACGCGCGAGGTGCTCCATGAGCCAGGACAAGAAACGACCCGGGGCCATCCAGGTCCGGGGCGCGAAAGTACACAATCTGAAGAACGTCGACGTGGACATCCCCCTGGGGAAGATCGTGGGCGTGGCCGGAGTGTCCGGCTCGGGCAAATCCTCCCTGGCCCTGGGGGTGCTGTACGCCGAGGGGTCCCGGCGGTATCTGGAATCCCTCTCCACCTACACCCGCCGGCGGATGACCCAGGCGGCGGCCGCCCAGGTGGACGAGGTGCGCTATATCCCCGCGGCGCTGGCGCTGCACCAGCGCCCCGGGGTGCCCGGCATCCGCAGCACCTTCGGCACCGCCACGGAGCTTCTCAATTCCCTGCGCCTCATGTTCTCCCGGCTTTCCAGCCACCGCTGCCCCAACGGGCACTACTTGCCGCCCACCCTGGACGTGGCGGCGGAAAAACCCATGGTCTGCCCGGTGTGCGGCGCGTCCGTCACCCCGCCGGGGGCGGAGATGCTGGCCTTCAACAGCCAGGGCGCCTGCCCCACCTGCGGGGGCACCGGCGTGGTGCGCACCGTGGACGAGTCCACTCTGGTGCCGGACGAGAGCCTCTCCATCGACGAGGGGGCGGTGGCCCCCTGGCAGACGCTGATGTGGTCGCTGATGAAGGACATCGCCCGGGCCATGGGCGTGCGCACCGACGTGCCCTTCCGGGAACTGACCGAGCGGGAGCGGGACATCGTGTTCCACGGACCTGCGGTGAAGAAGAACATCATCTACCAGAACAAGACCAGCGGCGCGGCGGGGGACATGGATTTCACCTACTTCAACGCCACCTACACCGTGGAGAACGCCCTTTCCAAAGTGAAGGACGAGAAGGGCATGAAGCGGGTGGAGAAGTTCCTGCGCCAGGACGTGTGTCCCGACTGCGGGGGCACCCGCCTTTCCGAGGCCGCGAGAGCGCCCCGGCTGCGGGGCATCTCCCTGGCCGATGCCTGCAAGATGACCCTTTCAGAGCTCATAACGTGGGTGGAGGGAGTCCCCGGGTCCCTGCCGGAGCCCATGCGGCCCATGGCGGAGAGCATATGCGCCGCGTTCCAAAACACCGCCAAACGCCTGGTGGACCTGGGGCTTTCCTACCTCACCCTGGACCGGGCGGCGTCCACGCTGTCCACGGGGGAGCGCCAGCGGGTCCAGCTGGCCCGGGCGGTCCGCAACCGGACCACCGGCGCGCTGTACGTACTGGACGAGCCCTCCATCGGCCTGCACCCGGCGAACCTGGCCGGCCTCACCGGCGTGATGGACGATCTGGCGGCGGACGGCAACACCGTGGTGCTGGTGGACCACGACGTGAATGTGCTCACCCACGCGGACTGGCTCATCGAGCTGGGTCCCGGGGCAGGCGCCAACGGCGGGCAGGTCATCGCGGAAGGGACCGTAGCAGCGCTCATGGCCGACCCCGTCTCCAAAATAGGCCCCTATCTGGCCCCGGATACCAAGGTCACCCTCCGGGAGCGGGCCGAAAAGGCGGCGCTGTTCGACCGGGGCTCCATACGCATGACCACCGGCCTCATCCACACGGTAAAGCCCCTGGAACTCACCCTGCCCAAGGGACGGCTCACGGCCGTCACCGGCGTGTCCGGTTCGGGGAAGACCACCATGATATTGGAGAGCCTGGTCCCGGCCCTGGCCGCCGCGGCCAACGGGAGACCCCTGCCCGGCCATGTGCGGAGCCTGGACGCCCCCGGCATCCGGCAGGTGAAGCTCATCGACGCCACGCCCATCGGCGTGAACGTGCGCTCCACTGTGGCCACCTACGCGGACGTGCACGACGAGCTCCGGAAGGTCTACGCCCGCACCGCGGACGCCAGGCTCCGGGGCCGCAGGGCGGGGGATTTCTCCTACAACACGGGCTGCCTTCGCTGCCCCGTCTGCGACGGCACGGGCAGCATCAGCCTGGACGTGCAGTTTTTGCCGGACGTGGACATCCCCTGTCCCGAATGCGGCGGCAGCCGGTACAGCCGGGAGGCCTATGAGATATTCCGGGAGCGGAAGGACGGACAAAAGCACAGCCTCCCCGCCCTCATGGCCATGAGCGTGGACGAGGCGCTGGCCGCCTGCGATGACCTCAAGACCGTCCACAGCCGCCTGCAGCTATTGCACGACGTGGGCCTGGGGTATCTCACCCTGGGGGAGGCCACGCCGGGGCTCTCCGGCGGCGAGGCCCAGCGGCTGAAGCTGGCCAGCGAGATGGGCCGGGGGCAGTCGGACGCTCTGTTCGTATTCGACGAGCCCACCATCGGCCTGCACCCCCTGGACGTGGCCGGGCTCATGGGCGTGTTCCAGGCCCTTCTGGACCAGGGGGCCACTGTGGTGGTCATCGAGCACGACCTGGACCTCATCCGCAACGCGGACTACGTGGTGGACATGGGTCCGGGCGGCGGCGAGGAGGGCGGCCGCATGGTGGCCGCCGGCACGCCGGAGGACATCCGGGCCTGTCCCGACAGCGCCACGGGCCGGTATCTGTGAGAGGAGGGGCAGAATGAACGCCGTCACCTTTTTGGTAAAGCCCGCCTCGGGCCTTTGCGACATGCGCTGCCGCT
Source organism: uncultured Oscillospiraceae bacterium (assembly GCA_947631865.1). Taxonomy (GTDB): domain Bacteria; phylum Bacillota; class Clostridia; order Oscillospirales; family Oscillospiraceae; genus CAJOIG01. Next base: position 8,072 of record CANRNF010000069.1, read on the forward strand.
ACTGCTTTTACGAGGACGTCACGGAAAACCGGGCTGTGAAGAGCCGGGGCATGATGAGCCGGGACACCGCCCGGGTCCTCATCGAAAAGGGCCTTGCCTACGCCGGCCCCGGAGGGACCGCCCACTTCCTGTTCCAGGGGGGCGAGCCCACCCTGGCGGGCCTGGATTTTTACCGGGACTTTGTCACCATGGCGGAGAATGCCTGCCCCGCCGGGACCCATGTATCCTACGCCATCCAGACCAACGGCCTGAGCGTTGATAAAAACTGGGCGGCCTTTTTCAAGGCCCATGATTTTCTGGTGGGCCTCTCCCTGGACGGGACCAGGACCCTCCACGACCGCCACCGGCGGGACGCCGCCGGGAACGGTACCTGGGACCGGGCGGTGAAAGCCCTGGGGCTGCTGGACGAGGCCGGGACGGAGACCAACCTTCTGGCCGTGGTCACGGGCCCTATGGCCGCCGCGCCCAGCCAGGTGTGGAAAAGCCTCACGGCCCTGGGGGACCACCCCCTGCAGTTCATCCCCTGCCTTGACCCGCTGGAAGCGGAGCGGGGAGGGGAGAGCTGGTCCCTGACCCCGGAAGCCTACGGGAAGTTCCTCAAGGGCCTCTTTGACTGCTGGTATCAAGACCTTACCAGGGGCCGGTATGTGAGCGTGCGGCTTTTTGACGACCTGCTGCGGCTGCTGGCGGGGATGCCCCCCAGCTCCTGCGCCGCCGCGGGGGTGTGCGGCGGGTACCTGGCGGCGGAGGCCGACGGGGGGCTCTACCCCTGCGACTTCTACGTGCTGGATGAGTACTATCTGGGCAATATCCATGACGTGAGCCCCGCCGATGCCCTGGCAAGCCCTGTGATGGCGGCCTTCCTGTCGGAGGGTGCCAAACGCCCGGCCGGGTGCGATACCTGCCGGTATTATCCCCTGTGCCGTGGTGGCTGCCGCCGGGACCGGTTTGCGGGTCCCGCCGGGCCGGAGAACTACTGGTGCCCCAGCATGAAAGCCCTTCTGGACCACGCCCTGCCCCGGCTGCAGGCCGCCGCCCGGATGCTATTCCGATAAGACAAAGCGAGCCCCCTGCCATTGGCAGGGGGCCTTTAAACTGTAGGTCTGTGCTTTCACATGTACAGCATATAAAAGGGGACCACGTCGCTGTAATTTTCGTCCCCGCCGGCCAGAAGGTCGATGGTGTAGATGGTCTCAAAGCTGGCCAGGGTGCTCTCATACTCGCTGCGGCTCACCGGGCCGCCGTCTATAATGTACGTCCCGTGATCCTCGTCCCCGTAGACGCCGCTGCGGCTCAGGGAGATGTGTTCGTCCCCCAGGGCAGCCTCTCCCTCCTTCAGGGAGAGGATCTCAACGGTGTCGTTGAAGCTGTCGCCGTCCGGCTGCTTGGACTGGATCACCGCGTACAGGGTCCCGTTCTTTCTCGCCATGGAGAGGGTGCCGTTGTTGCCGCCCACCTCCCGGAACAGGACGCCGGAGCTGACGCACTTTGAGCCGTTCCCATCGATGAGCCAGACGTTTTCCATCGCGTAGACGTCCAGACCATCCTCGCAGGGGAAGACCATGAAGACCTCCCAGACGCCGTCCCCGTTCTGGTCGGACTGGCTGACCAGCGGCTGCTGGTCCAGGTCCACATGGAAATCGCTCCGGTCCATGGTATCGCCCAGGATCGCCAGGATCGCGTCCCAGGGGGGATCGGCGTAGGACGCGGCGGGCGCGGCCACATCGGCGGACGCGGTTGCCGCGGCGCCTCCGGGATAGGCCTCCCGGAGGCCGTCAAAGCTCATCACCCCGTCCCGCGGGCCCCACCGCAGGTCCATGGGCAGACCTTCGTCTACGTCGTCAAATTCCCTTACGGCGGCGTTATAGTCTTCCATCGAACAAGAGGCTCCGTCGATCTTACTGCTGCCGAACTCATAGCCATTTCCCTCGCCCAGAACGTAGTGGATCTCCATATACATGCCCTGGCCGAAGGCGCCCGCCTGCTCGTCCACGGGCAGATAGACGCGGTATTCATCCGACCCGTTTTCATAGGCCGTTCTGCTCTGGAGCCCCACGTAGGTGACGCCGCCCTTTTCCGCCACGGTCACAGAGCCCAGGATGCCGCCCACCTCTTTATAGAGCTCGTTGCGGCCAAGGAGCACGGCGCTCCCGGAGCCGATGAGCCAGGCGTCGGTGTATGCGCTGTATTGCCCGCCGGACTCTACAGTCTCGTACTCCGCCACCAGAAGCGTGCTGCCGCCGGGAAGACCGTACACAAAGCCGATGGGCTCCTGAGCCGTCGAAAAGCCCTCCTGGGCCTGGATCACGTCCAGTACCGCGCCCACGCCGCCGGTGCTGCCGCCGGATGCCGGCTGGCTGTCCTGGGCCTGGGCGGAGGCCGCCGGGGCGGAGGATACGCGGCCGGGCACGGCCCCGTCCCCGTTCACCCGCAGGGAGAACAGCAGGTCGCTGAGGGCGTCGTTCACCACGCTGGCATACTCTGCCGTGTACTTTATGGTCGCCTTCCAGTAGTAGCCGCCGGAGAGGAACTCGGCCGCCCGGAAGGTATATGTCTTGCCCCCGTCCTCATATTCCACCTCCGACATGCCGTAGCTGTAGCGGCCCAGGTCGAAGTAGGAGTTCTGGGCGGTATAGTGCCCGCCGTAGTCCTCTGTATACAGGCTGACCGCGCTCTCCAGCGCCCTATCCATCCCGTCCTCGGTGTCCCAGGCCGACCGGGAGATATGTATGTTCGCGTCGCTGTATACGCCGTCCACCGGGTAGATGTCGGGGCCGTCGTCTTCCACCTGCACACCGTCCTTGGCGAAAAACGTTACCGGGATGCCGTCTTCCTCCCGCTCATACAGGGTATACCCCTCCATCTGGTAGGGGCCGGTGACGGTGAAGGTCTCGACCATATGCTGCAGCTGCTCGCCGTAGAGGGCCGCGTTCTCCGCCTTCTCGTTGATGAACGCTGTCACGCAGTAGCAGCCGAAGTCCCCCTGGCCGTCGAAGATGTAGAGCCCCCCGGAGGAGTCGCCATCGTTCATGGTGAAGGCGCACACAAAGCACCGCTTCCCCGCGACCTCGCCCCAGCCGGTACCAAGCACCTCCAGCTCCTCAGTGCCCACCCAGTCGGTGAGCTGCTTCTTGTCCGTCTCGATGAGGTCGGCGAAGTCCTGAGCGTCATAGAGGAAGTGGCCGTTGTCCACCGTGGCGAAAACGTACTCCGCGTGGACCTGGAAGTCCAGGGGGTCCTCGTCCGACACCAGCACGAGGTTCTCATAGGGTTCCGTGATCTGGTACGCCGCCGGTACCTCCATGGAAAACAGGACGTTCTTGTTCTCATAGAGCGCATAGCCGTCCGCGGCAGCGGCCGCGTCCGGGGCGGTGAGCTCGATGCCCTCCGGCAGGAAGACGCTCCGGTCCCCCGTGTCCGCCGCGCCGGCGCTCAGAACCATGGCGGCCAGCATCATCACCGTCAGCGCCAGAGACAGCCGTCTTTTACGCAGTTTCATTTCGGTCCCCTCCAATTTCATTGCCTTTTATTCAAGAATACCACAGACCTTTGCCGTCTGCAATCGTTATGACGGGCTGTTGGTGAAAAAGTTCCGCCATATGGAAATAAGAGGGCCGGGCAGACGCCCGGCCTTTTTTGCCTTTTACAGCTTTTTTACTGTCCGGCCCACATAGATCTTCGGGCTCATGACGTAGGAATAGCCCTTGTCCTCGCAGTCCCGCCTGTCCAGCATCCACAGCAGCCGCTGGGCCACCAGACGGCCCATCTCGAAGCCCTGGTGGACGGAGCAGGTGACGCCCTCCGCCTCCCAGTCGTCCCCGGAGTAGTCGAAGCAGACAATGGACATATCTTCCGGCACCCGCCGGCCCATTTTGTCCAGGGCCTGGCGCACCAGCCGGTAGATGAGGTAATTGCAGCAGACCACGGCAGTGCACCGGGGCAGGCTTTTCAGAAACCGCTCGATGGAGCGGACGAAGCTCTCGTCATGGGCCTCGTTGGACACGCACCACTTGATGTAGTCGTCCTGAAACTCCACGCCGTGGGTCTTCAGAGCCTGGGCCATGCCCTGGAACTTCTCGATGCTCTGGTAGTTGTCGTAGACGAATATGCCCGCGATATGCCGGTGGCCGGCGGAGATGAGCAGGTCCAGAAGCTCCCCGGCGCACTGGGTGTCGTTCACGATGACCCGGGGATAGCGCAGATTTTTATAGTAGTTATTGTAGAACACCACGGGGATGCGCCGGCGGTACAGGTCCTGGTAACAGTCCAGGTTAGGGTTCATGAGGCTGGCCTTCACGCCGTCCACGATGAAGCCGCTGAAATTCTGGTGGACCACCGTCTCCAGGCACCGCCGCTCGTTGGCGAACTTGTTGTCCGTGAGGAAGATGCTCATGTCCACCTGGCCCGCGGGCAGGACGCTGCGGATGCCCTCGATGAGGCGGGAATTGGCGTTCTGGTCCTGGCCCTGGAGGATTAGGCCGATGTGCCGCGGCGCGCCGCCGGTGTTCAGCTCCCGGCTCAGGGCCAGGTCCTTGTTGAAGTAGGTGCCGCTGCCCTTGATCTTGTAGACCACGCCCTCCCGTGCCAGGCGCTCAAAGGCGGAGCGCACCGTCTCCCGGCTGACCGAGAGACGGCGGCTCACAGCGTTCTCCGACGGCAGCTTTTGGTTGCCGGAGAACTTGTTTTCATCGATATAGGCCAGGAGCCATCGGTAGACCCTGTCCGTTTTTGAGCCCAGGCCCGCCACGCCTCAGTCGGTGATGACGGGGCGGACGCCCTCGGCCCGCTCGATCCAGGCCAGCAGCTTTTCACGAAGCTGAGCCTTGATCCCGGCGTAGGCCGGGTCGGCCACCACGTTGGTGAGCTGCCAGGGATCGGCCAGCATGTCGTAGAGGAAGTCGTCGGCGTAGGTGTCCGCCGCGGCGGCCTCTCCGCCGTTGACCCCGGGGGCGTACACGGAGTAGAGCCAGTCCGCCGTGCGGATGCACCGGCCCACCCGGCTCTCGGATATCTGGGCGAACACCTCGTTGGGCCGGTCGGGGTCCTTGTGCTCCACCACGTTCAGGAGGTTTTCGCCGATCATGGCGTCGCCTACGTCCACCCCGGCGATGGCCAGGATGGTCTTGGGAAGGCTCTCGGTGCTCACCAGGTCCTGCACGGCCACGCCCCCCTTGTAGGGGCCGCCGGCGATGACCAGGGGCACGTGCAGGCACCCGTCGTGGCAGGAGCGCTTGTAGTCGTCGTAGCCGTTCAGGTGCTCGTCCCGGTTGCGGGTCATGAAGTGGCTGCCGTGGTCGGAGGCGAAGATGATGACCGTGTTGTCGTAGAGACCTTCCTTTTTAAGCCGCTCTATGAGCCGGCCCAGGTTCTCGTCCAGGGCGGCGCACTGGCCCAGATAGTCGGGATACTCCTCCGCGGCGTTGCCCTTCAGGGCGGCCAGGTCCGGGGGCAGGACGAAGTTCGCGAACTTCTCCTTGGACCCCTCCGGTCCCTCGTAGTGCCGGTGGTCGTTCTGGTGGTGGGGCTCGATCTGGGAGATAGTCATGAAGAAGGGTTTCTTCCGGTCATAGGTGTCGAAGAACTGAAGGGCCATGTCGTTGATGCAGTCGGCCCGGTAGCCCTTGAACTCGATCTTGTTGTCGTTCTCATCGAAGACGAAGCCGTCATAGCCGTGGGAGGTGAACTCCAGCACGTCGGCGGTGCGCCAGTAGCCGGTGTAGCCGCCCCGCAGCTCCTTGGGGATAGCGGTGATCCAGTGGTCGATGACCGGGGGCTTTTCCAGCTCCCCGTCGCTGGCCAGATGCCACTTGCCGATATAGGCGGTCTCGTAGCCCGCCTCCTCGATGTAATTGCCCAGGGTCTTCACCCCGGCGGGCAGCATGATATTGTTGCGGAAGCAGCCCGTCTCCGTGGGATAGCGGCCGGTCTGGAACAGGGCCCGGCAGGGGCCGCACACCGGCTGGGG
>CANRNF010000070.1 GCA_947631865.1 uncultured Oscillospiraceae bacterium
GGCGGGGCACTCGGTCCAGGTGGCGCCGGCGTCCTGCTCCTCATAGTAGTACTCCAGGTTGGCCATGTGGCCGGTGTAACGCCAGGAGGAAGAGCTGTCCATGTCGTTGGAGGTGAAGGCGTCGAAGCCCAGCTCCGCGGCGCGGGCGTGGATGTCCTCGGCGACAGCCTTCAGGCCCTCAAAATTCTTGATCTCGTCCATGGTGTGGCCGGCGGCCTCCACCAGGTCGGGGTTCACGATGATGCCGTAGCACTCCATGCTGTAGGGGATGGAGACCAGCTTGCCGTCGGCGCTGTACAGGTTGGCGGCGGTGTTGTTCAGCTCCTCGGCGATGGGGGTGCCGGTCAGGTCAAGAGCGTAATCCTGCCAGTCACGGACGCCGGCGGTGTTGCCGATGACGAACATGGTGGGGGGATCGGACTTGTCCATCTCGGAGTTGAGGGTCTGGCTGTAGGTGCCGGAGGCCGCGGTGACGACCTTCACCTCAACGCCGGTCTCCTCCTTGTACATCTCAGCGATCTGCTGGAGGACCTCGTCGGATTCAGGCTTGAAGTTCAGCCAGTACACTGAACCCCCCCCGCGGCAAATGCCACGGAAGACAGGCTCAGGCACATGACCAGGGCAAGGATAAGTGCAAGCGCTTTTTTCATGGTGGGTAGTCCTTTCATAATAATATTTCACACGGCGGACATGCCGAAGTGATACGAGTTTTCAGGCCGGGACGGCGGTGACGGACTCTCCCTCCCGGAGGGTGGTCTCCATGAGGACGTGGCGGTGGGCGCCGGTGCCCTCGATGATGCCGATGAGCATGTCGGCACTCTGGCGGGCCATCTCCTCGGCGGGCTGGCGCAGGGTGGTGAGGGTGGGAACCGTGTAGGCGGAAAGCTCCATGCCGTCGATGGCGATGACGGAGCAGTCCTCCGGCACCCGCAGGCCCCTGTCAGTGAGGGCCTTGATGGCGGCGATGGCGACGGTGTCAGATATGGCCAGGATGGCCGTGAAGTCCGCGCCGGAGTCGATGAGGCGCAAGGTGTAGTCGTAGGCCGCGTCCATGGCGTAGTCGCCGGTGAATACGGCGAGCGCGGGGTCATAGTCGATGCCCGCCTCCGCCAGGGCCTTTTTGTATCCCTGGAAGCGGAGCTGGCCGATGGAGAAATCCGCCGGGTCGTCCAATATCATGGCGATGCGCCGGTGACCCATGTGGATGAGATACCGCACGGCCTTGGCCGCCTCGTCCTCGTCCCGGATGCTGACGGAGGAGTATTCGTCTTCCGCCAGGTCCCCGAAGGTGTTGGTGTAGGTGCAGCACACGAAGGGGACGGTCAGGGGCTCCAGTTCTTCTTTCGTATAGTTGAACCGGCCGCCCAGGAAGATGACCCCCAGGAGCTTTTTCTCCCGCTCCAGCGCCGCCGCCGCCCGGATCTCATCGGCCTGGGTGGATATCTGCTGCAGGACCATGGTGTAGCCCAAGTCGTTGATCTCCCGTCCCAGGACCCGGATGACGGAGGAGAAGAAGGGGTTGTTCACGCCCCGGCTCACCACGCCGATGGCGGTGGAGCGGCTGGATACCAGCGTGCGGGCGCTGTTGTTGGGGATGAAGTGGAGCTCTTCGATGGCCCTGTTCACCATCTCCCGCACCACGGGGCTCACGTCGGGGTGGTCGTTTATCACCCGGGAGACGGTGCTGGTGCTCACGCCGCAGTGGGCGGCGATGTCCTTGATCGTCAAGGGTACGACCTCCTTTTACGTGACTGAAAACCTTACCGGGAACGATTCCAGCAGTGCATATTGTGAATATACACTAATTTGTACGCCATCGTCAAGGGAGAATACTGTCCAAATAAACAACTCGTTATTTGGAAGTTCTGATAATGAGGTAAAAAATTCCAGCCGAGACCTGGGGACCGCGCCTGTTTTTGGAAGAACGAGTATTGCATTTTTGACTAAATTTTAGGGTCCGTTTTTGGTGAAAATCATGTAGTATTGGTCTGGATTTACCAAAACCGGTTGACTATAATGTGCGTGACCTGCGGGGCGGAGACGTCCCCGGGCGCGCAAATACTTTTTCCTCTGGGAGGCATTATCTTGGTAAAAGATCTGACTGTCGGCCGGCCTATGAAGCTCATTCTGGGCTTCACCATCCCCACGCTCTTCGGGCTGCTGTTCCAGCAGATGTACAGCATGGTGGACACCATGATCGTGGGCCGGCTCCTGGGCGCAAACGCCCTGGCCGCCGTGGGCGCCACCGGTTCCATCAGTTTTCTCATCATCGGCTTCTGCATGGGCGTGTGCAGCGGCTTCGCCATTCCCGTGGCCCGGGAGATGGGCGCGGGGGAGCACGGCCGCATGCGCAGCTACGTGATGAACGCGGCGTACCTGTCCGGCGTCTTCGCCCTGGTGATGACCGCGGTCACGTGCGCGGCCTGCCGGCGCATCCTCACCGCCATGGACACCCCGGCGGACATCTTCGAGGACGCGTACGATTATATCTTCATCATCTTCCTGGGCATCCCCGTCACCTATCTCTATAATCTGCTGGCGGGGGTCATCCGGTCCCTGGGGGACAGCCGCACGCCGGTGTACTTCCTGGCCCTGTCGTCGGTTTTGAACATCGGGCTGGACGTGGCCCTCATCCTCTGGGCCCGCATGGGCGTGGCCGGGGCCGCGGTGGCCACGGTGGCCAGCCAGGCCGTGTCCGGCGCGGCCTGCCTCGTGATGGTGCGCCGCCGGTTCCCCATCCTGCGCACAGAGCGGGGCGAGCGCCGCTGGGACGGCCGGTTCTGCAAGGACCTGTGCGCCATGGGCGTGCCCATGGGGCTGCAGTACTCCGTCACCGCCGTGGGCTCCATCATCCTCCAGTCCGCCGTGAACGGTCTGGGCAGCCTTTACGTGGCCGCCACCGCGGCCGCCGGGCGGCTTAACAACCTGCTTGCCTGCCCCTTCGACGCCATGGGCGCCGCCATGGCCACCTACTGCGGCCAGAACGTGGGTGGGGGCAAGCTGGACCGGCTGGGCCGGGGCATCCGGGACTGCGCGCTGCTGGGGCTTGTCTACTCCCTGGCGGCCTTCGCGGCCATGTTGGCCTTCGCGCCGTCCTGCGCCACGTGGTTCATCGACCCGGACCAGGAGGCCCAGGCCGCCGCGCTCATCCCCCTGGTGAGCCAGTTCATCCGCATACTCACCGGCTTCTTCTTCCCCCTGGCGCTGGTGAACATCGTCCGCTTCGCCATCCAGGGCATGGGCTACAGCGTGCTGGCCATCCTGTCCGGCGTGCTGGAGATGATCGCCCGGGCGGTGGTGGGCGCGGTGTTCGTGCCCCGGTTCGGCTTTGACGCGGCCTGCTTTGCCTCTCCGGCGGCATGGATGCTGGCGGACGCCTTCCTCATCCCCGCCTGCGCGCTGTGCATCCGCCGGCTGCGGCGGCATAAGGACAGCTATGAGCGGGAGCACCACCGGCCCGTTCGGGAGTTCGTCCGCCGCCGGGACATCGACCACCTGGGCCTGGCGAAACAGCACAAGGCGTCGTGAATCGAATTATAGTAAAAGGTCCTGCCGCATCGCAGCAGGACCTTTCTTCTTTATTGGGGAAAGGCCCCCTCAGACGAGGGGACTGTCGCCGCCTTCGGCGGTGACTGGGGGAGGGAGATCGTATATGTTTTTCCCTCCCTCCGTCGCGGCTGTCGCCGCGCCACCTCCCTCGTCTGAGGGAGGCTTTCGATGTTGTGTTTAACTCACAGCCCAGCTGACGATGAACTCCGCCGGATAAGCGCTGTTGTTGGTCAGGTACAGGCCGTATGTATCATCCTGGCTGGGGGAGAGGGTGATCGTCTTCATCTCGCCCGCCTTCAGATCCACGCTCTCGCCTATGTGGTTCGCATCACCGTGCAATGACACCGTGAGCCTGGCGTCCGCCCGGGTCTGGAGCCCCACCGACACCGTGCTGCCCCTGGCGGCGGTCAGCTCGGCTACCTTGACGCGCCCGCCGCCATCCAGCTGCCCGTAGGGGGCGCCGTCCGCCTGGCTGAAGAATTCGGCGGTATCCTCGTCTGCAGGGACGGTGACCGTCCCGTCGCCCTCCTGTACCGGCTGGGCATCCTCCCGGGGCGGTTCTTCCTCTGCCTCGCCTATCTGCGCCAGCCGCTGCGCCAGGGCCTCCCGCTCAGCGTCCAGCCGGGCGAGCCGCTCCTCCAGCTCCTGTTTTTCGGCGGCAGTCAGCTCATTCTGTTCGTATAATGCGGCGGCCCCCTCCCCGGTCATAAAGCGCACATCCCAGCCATCGCCTTGCGCCAGCATGACGTCGCCGCTGCCGTCCACGGCCTTGGACACCAGCAGGCCGTTTTCGATCTCCTCCAGAATGTGCTCGTACATCTCGATGGTCTCGTCGATCTTCTCCTGGGTCCAGGTGAACCAGCCGTCAGAGTTGGTCCAGGCCCGCTCGCCCAGGCACTCCTGCAGGTCCTTCTTCTCCTGCTCCAGCCAGGCGGCGTACTCCTCGGCGGTCCACCACTCCACCTCCACCGGGGCGGTGAGGATCTTATACTCCTCCTGTGTCATGCTCACCGGCTCGCCGTCCTCGGTGAACACATACACGGTCCCGTCCGAGGCGGCGATCACGTCGCCGTTGAACCGGGTGGGCGCGGTCCCGCCCTCCGGCTCCGGGGCGGCGGTGGCGAACACCGCGCCCACGGTGAGCACCAGGGCCAGAGCCAGACAGACGCTCAAAAACGATTTTTTCCGTATCTTCATGATAGAATGTATCCTTTCTTCGATGGCATTGCGGGAAAACCCGCTGGCGGCGGCCGGAACGCCCCGGCGCTCCTCCATGTCCAGCAGGGCCCGGGCATAGCTGTGCCGGGCGTCCGGACCGAAGGCGTCGATCACCGCCCGGTCGCAGGCCCGCTCCATGTCCCTCCCCGCCAGTGCCAGCATAGCCCAGACCAGGGGATCGAACCAGTGCAGACAGGCCACCGCCGCCAGGACCGGCTTGCGCAGGGCGTCAAAGCGGCGGATGTGGGCCAGCTCGTGGGTCAGCACGAAGCCCAGGGCCGCTTCGTCCGCCCTATCCATGGACCGGGGCAGGAGTATCACGGGGCGGAGCAGACCGTAGGTCAGGGGCGCGCTTACCCGGTCCGAGACCCGCACAGCAATCTTTCGGTGCAGGGGATGGGCCGCCAGAAGTTGGTTTACATAATTAATATCTACCGGCTCCGCCCCGCGGAAGCGGCGGTAGGAGCGGACATAGCTCGCCGCGAACACCAGCGCCAGCGCGCAGGCCACCGCCAGCCACAGCACCGTTGCGGTTGGGAAAGGCGTCCCGTTGTCAGAGAGGGGCGCGGTTTGAATTATGTCAACTGTCTGTGCTGCCGCCTGACCCGGCTGCGCGATGGCAGCGGGGACAGGTCCGGGCCCGGCGGTGTGGGGCACCAGCCGCCGGACCAGCGCAAAGGCGCTGAAGCGGAAGGGCAGCCGCACCGGCACCGTCAGCCGCAGGGCGGCCAGGGCCCACAGCGCCTCGAAGGCGCCCACGGGCAGGCGGTTTTTTCCCACCGCCCGGATGAGGAGGCCCGCCAGGATGACGGCCCCGCCGGATAGGCTCATTTCAAGGATGCTCATGGTCTCACTCCTGCCGGTCTATCCAGTCCCGCAGGCGGCTGAGCTGCTCCTTCGTCAGGGGTTTGCTCCCTCCCAGAAGAGAGGCGAACAGCAGCTCCGGCTCGCCGTCGAACAGCTTGTCCACCAGCTCGCCCGCTTCCGCCGAGCGCACCTCCTCCCGGGAGATCAGCGCGTGGCACAGGAAGTTGGGCTCCCGGCGCTGGATGGCCCCCTTGGCGACGCATTTTTTTATCACGGTGTAGGTGGTGTTCATGTTCCAGCCCACCGTGCCGGCCAGGATGTTGGATATCTCCTTGGCGGTGACGTCTCCCCGCTCCCAGAGCACCTTCATCACCTTCAACTCGGAATCATAGAGCTTCATCGGATGACCTTCCTTCTACACTATTGCAATAGTTTATAATGCTACACTACCACAATAGTGTGGACTTGTCAACACTATTGTGGTAGTTTGAAGGAAATTAGAAAAATAAAAGATCTTCGGCAAAATTCTGCCGAAGACCTTTTCCATGTTGAAGCCTCCCCTGTGCAAGGGGAGGGGGACCGCACGAAGTGCGGTGGAGGGGTTGTAGATGACCACAATCCCTCAGTCATGCTTCGCATGACAGCCCCCTTTACACAAGGGGGCCTTTCAATAATGTATAATTTTACACGTCTCCCGTGAGCCCGTCCGACAATCCCAGCAGAATGATGCCCGCGATGGCCAGGGCGATCATCAGATAGTGCTTCCAGCTGAGCTTCTCTTTCAAAAACAGCCGGCTCCAGATGACGCTGGCCAGGCAGTAGCCGGAGATGATGGGCGCGGACAGGACCACGTGCTCTGAGTCCGCGATGGCGTAGATATATGCCAGCTGGCCCGCCGTCTCGAAGCAGGCGCCCACGTACTTGGGCGTCTCCTGTTTGATGGTGAACCGCTCATGCTTGAGGAGCAGGATGACGAAGCACACCGCCCCGGCGGCCAGGAAGGTGAGCTCATAGGCCACGTTGGCGCTGTCCTCGTCCAGCGTCTCCAGGACCAGACTGTCGGCGAAGGTGCCCGCCGCGTCCAGCACGCAGTAGAGGATGGGCAGGAGGATGGCGATGAAGCTCTTGGCGTATTTATAATTGGAGATGCTCTGGCGGGCGGCCCGGGCCTCCTCGTCCTCGTGCATGTCCACGAAGCCGAGACCTACCACGCCCACACACACCAGCGCCACCGCGCCCAGCTGCAGGCCGGACAGGGCCCCGGGCCCCGCGGTGATAAGGGTGAGGATGGCCACCAGCGCGCCGGAGGAGTTGCATATGGGGGAGGACACGGAGAGCTCTATGTACCTGAGGCCCAGGTAGCCCAGGGCCATGGAGAGGATGTAGAGCAGCGACACCGGAAGGTAGGTGAGGATGGTGTGCATGTCGATGGCCACGCCCTGGACGAACACCTCCACGGCGGCGTGGATACCCATGACCACGCCCACGGCCAGCACCATTTTGAGGTGGGAGGTCTTGTCCGCCTGGTCCCGGCAGCCGATCTTGGAAAACAGGTCGGAGCCGCTCCAGCACAGCAACGCGATGACGGAAAGCCAAAACCAGCTCATTTGTTATCTCCTTCCAGGCGCACAAGGCCTCTTTCGTATAGTTTCTGTAAGCTCATGAGGATGCCCGTCTTGGCGTGGTACCAGGTGAGTCCGCCCTGGAAGTAGACGGCATAGGGCGGCCGGATAGGCCCGTCGGCGCTGAGCTCGATGGAGGAGCCCTGGACGAAGGCGCCCGCCGCCATGATGACGTCGCTGTCGTAGCCCGGCATGGGCCAGGGCACGGGGGTGACGTGGCTGTCCACCGGCGCGGCGGCCTGGATGCCGAGGCAAAAGGCCTCCATCCGCTCGGCCGAGCCCAGGGTCACTGCCTGGATGATGTCGTGACGGGGCTCCGCGGCGTTGGGCACGCAGGCAAAGCCCAGCTTTTCGTAGACGTTGGCGGCGAAGATGGCCCCCTTCAGGGCCCCGGCCGTCACCGTGGGGGCCAGGAAAAGGCCCTGGTACATGCTGGGCAGCTGGCCCAGGTTCGCGCCCACTTCCTTGCCGAGACCCGGGGCGGTGAGCCGCCGGGCGCACTGTTCCACACAAGCGGCCGTGCCGCAGATATAGCCCCCCGCGGCGGCAAGGCCCCCGCCGGGGTTCTTGATGAGGGAGCCCACCACCATGTCCGCCCCCACGTCGGAGGGCTCCTGGGTCTGGACGAACTCGCCGTAGCAGTTATCCACCATGCACAGCACGTCCGGCTTCACGCCCTTGCAGAAGGCGATGAGCTGGCCGATCTGCTCCACGGAAAAGCTGGGGCGGGTGGCGTAGCCCTTGGACCGCTGGATGGTGATGAGTTTCGTCTTAGGGGTGATAGCGGCGCGGATGGCGTCCCAGTCAAAGCCGCCGTCGGGCAGAAGGTCCGCCTGGCGGTAGCTTATGCCGAACTCGGCCAGGGAGCCCACGGAGGGCCGGATGCCGATGACCTCCTCCAGGGTGTCGTAGGGCGCGCCCACAGGGCTCATGAGCTCGTCCCCCGGGCGGAGATTGGCGCCCAGGGCCAGGGCCAGAGCGTGGGTGCCGCAGGTGATCTGGGGGCGCACCAAGGCGGCCTCGGTGTGGAACACCGCGGCGTAGACCTCCTCCAGGGTGTCCCGGCCCAGGTCGTTGTAGCCATAGCCGGTGCTGGTGGCGAAGCAGGCGGAGCTGACGCGGCACTTTTGCATGGCGCCCAGGACCTTCGCCTGGTTGTATTCCGCCGCGGCGTCCACGGCGGCGAAGCGGTCTTTGAGCCCCGCCAGGACCTTCTCGCCGAAGGCATAGACCTCTGGGCTCAGGCCCAGAGAAGCGTATATCTCATCCATTTCTCTCTCCTTTTTTCGTGCCCTCTAAACTTACCATCTGCACCCGCTTCTGTCAAGGTAAAGGCGCGGTGCTTTCGCGCCGCGCCCTGCCTATAGGGGACTATCTGTCCTTGTATTTCCTTCGCGTGGCCTCGCCTCCCCTGAGGTGCCGCTCGGCCTTGTTCTGTTCCAGCACCGCCCGGGCCTGGGTGTACAGCGGCCGGTCCACATGGCGCAGCCGCTCGGTGAGATCCTTGTGTATAGTTGCTACTATTTGGAACGGTTTCATATGCTACCAGGATTTCGTCGTCCAATCCCAGATCTCCCAGTATTCTCAAGTATATATCCACATTCCCGTCCTTGTCCACCTCAATCTTTCTGACAATGCGTTTGAGCTGGGCGTTCGTCATCTCCCGTACGTCGGTGATGCTCTCGATCTGCTTGAAGGTCTGGGTCAATATGCTCTCCAGCTGATCGCCCTTTGTGAGGTTGTAGGAGACGATCTTCAGGTCGTTCTCAATGCGCTCGATCTCTTTGCGCATGCCGCCGATTTTTTCATTCAGTTCTTCGCGGGAGATCAGATCGTCGGCATACATATCCATGTATTTCTGCCGGGTCTTCTGCAGCTTGGCGAGCCGGGCGTTCAGCTCCTTTTCATATTCGGCGTTCTCATCCTTCGCCTTATAGACCCGCTGGAACTGGCCCACGACGTAACTGATCACATTTTTCTTACTTTTAATGATATTTGTAAAATAGGCCTGGAGCACGTCGATCAGCTCGTCCTCATCCACCGTTACGGTGTTAGGGCAGCTATCCGCACCCTTACCGTTGTGGCCGGAGCAGACCCAGCGGACATAGGTGTTTTTATAGGTGCGGACGGTGCGACGGAACGACCATCCACACTCCTTGCACTTGATGAGCGTGGAGAACAGGTACTTGTTGCTGTGCCGCTCCTTGTCCACCTTAAAGGCTTGTCTGCGGCTTTCCATGATCTGTTGCGCTTTTTCAAAAACAGCTGGGTCAACGATGCGCAGAGCGGGATTGTCCACGACGATCCAGTCTGATTCATCCTTGGTTGCCCTCCGGCCGGTGAGGAAATCGGCTACTTCCTCTTTGCCGTTTATGATCTTTCCTATGTATAGCTCATTGGTGAGTATGTTGCAAATACCGGTTTGCTGCCATTGGCAGTTGCGCTTTGTCTTAACGCCAGCTTCATTGACCATCTTGGCAATTTTCAGGGCACCGTAACCATCCTCTGTGTACCATTTGAATATTTGGCGGACGACCTCTGCTTCTTGTTCGTTGATGGTCAGATTGAAGTAATCTCCCGGCGTCTTGTCATATCCGAACACGATGTTGGGCACGCGGCCCTTTTCCGCGTTCATCTTCTTTCCGAACTTCACGCGCTTGGAGGTGTTGGCGCTCTCCTCCTGGGCAATGGCGCCAAAAATCGTTAGGACAAATTCACTGTTGCCCATGCTGGTCATGTTGGCAGTCAGGAATTGTGTCTCAATGCCAAGGGCTTTCAGTTTCCGGACGTTTTGAAGCAGATCGACCGTGTTTCTGGCAAAGCGGGAGATATCTTTTACGACCAGCATGTCAAACAGACCGCTTTCAGCGTCTTTCATCATGCATAGAAATTCCTTGCGGTTTTTTATCTTGGTGCCGGATATCCCTTCATCGGCGTACAGGCGGACAAGCGTGTCCCCTGTGCGCTGGGTATATTCCGAAAAGAACTGTTTCTGGGTTTCCAGACTGTTCAGCTGGTCTTCTTTGTCCGTGGAAACCCGGCAGTACGCGGCGATGTTCATAGCCTGTCCTTTCTGTTGTATTAAAAACGTTCTGTTAAATCAATAATATCACATCGCATGTATAATTGCAATAAAGAGTTCGCCTCTGCCATTGTTGGCAGAGGCGGATATGACTATGTATTTATGGAATCAGGTTTGGAGGTCTGCTCAACGACCTTACGGATAGCGGCTTCCGCTTTTTCCTGATTAGCCTCGATAAATATCTTCAATAAGGTGTCTGCAGTGTCTTCCACCGTGTTGGGGTTGTGGAATCGGTAATTGAGCTTCTGCTTTTTCACGGTGGAGCACCTCCTTTCACGATTGCTCCAATATATGAGGGAAGAAAGAGAACTTATGCGTGGGAATGGAAAGTTCAGTCAAGGTCATGATCAAGTGCCATGCATTCAAGAAAAGGCCGTGACACAAAAGTGTCCGACCTTTACCTGGTATCTCGGTCATGCCGCTTGTGTGGCAGATGTTCTGCGTCTCTCGTGGCGTCCCGTTCCCGTTCGGCGGCGATCACGGCGTCGATCCTCTCCGGACCCAGGGCGCGTCTTACCCAGTGCAGGTCCCGGACATTCTCCTGCAGCGATTCGGATTTTTCCTGCTCCTTCCGGAACAGGTCCTTATAATGATCCCGCTCTTTTGTCATGCGCTCCAGCTTTTCCCGCAGCTTCCCAAGCTTTCCCTGCAAGTCGATGACCACCCGGTACAGGCCCAGGAATTTCTGCTTGAGCTTGTGCATCAGAGGCATGAGCTTTTCCTCCCGATAGGTTTTCGCCCGCTCAAGCTGTCCGGCCTCCGGGATCAAGTCCTCGAAAGAGCTGACGTGGTTTCTTGCAAACGACGCCGCATCCTGCACGACTGGTGCCACGGCATCCAGCTTTTCCTGTGCTTTCAGGGTCTGCGCCTGGAGCCTGGCCAGCGCTTCTTTTTTCTGAGACTCTTTCTCGCCCAGGTCTTTCAGAGCGTCGAGCGCTTCTGATTGCGCCGCCGCGAGGTCCGAAAGCCGCTGCTGTTCCTGCTCCACCTTGAACTGCGTCACGGTCAGATGCTCTTCCGTGCTGCCGCGCTCGCCGCGCTGCAGGTCCGTGTATCCGGCTTCGACCATGTACCGGTAGAAATCGTCCTGCAAGACGGAGTAGGACTTTTTCAGGATCTTCTTTCCGCTGGCGGTGAGCATCGGATTGCCTTGTCCGTCAACGGCCGGTTTGGATTCCCATTTCTTGCTCCGGCTGACCTGCATGACCGTCTCCTTGACGGTGCCGACTAAGGCTGGGTTCTTGCATCGCTTTGACCAGAGGATCTTTTTCTCCACTACGGGGATGTAGACCACATGCAGATGATAGTGGTACACGTCCTGGCCCAGCGCCTCGGACATGGCCCGGTTGCGCTCGTCGGCGTGCATGACGGCGGAGAGGATGTACTGCTCGCCGCCGACGATCTTTACCGCGGCCTCATAGGCGTCGGCGTAGAATTTCTTGGCAAATTCATAGCCGCCGTGGTTGAAGAAGTACGCGGAGTTGACGTCAAAGACGAGCTCGCAGAATTTTGTGGAGTCCGGTTTCTGGCCCCAGGTGGAAATGATCTTTTGCCTTTCAAGCTCCGAAAACATCTCCTCATAGGACCCGGTGGGCACCCTGTAGTGGACGTTGAATGACCGGTGCTCCGGGACGATATCCGGGTTGGAATAGCTTTCTTTTTGTCGTTCATTGTGTGCCTGCGCATTCTCTACCGTGTCACTTTTTTTCAGATCGCGGTTCCTTGCGACGGTGCGATCTACCCCGTCGTTTCTCGCCATAGGCAACACCTCCTTTTCCGGGGAAGCACTTCTGCGGAAGTGTAATAACCCACTATGGTACTTTCATCCGGAGGCTGCAAAGTACCGTGGGCTCTCCGAGGGCCAGGGGACGCGGCTGCTTCCCCCGGACCCCTTCGCCGAATCGCCGCCGCATCCCGCGCCGCCGATCCGCTTGCAAATCGAAAGCATGGCAGAGTGATCCATGCTTTCAATTTGCAAGCTAAAAGCTGTTGGCGAAATCCATGATGTCGGCGGAGAGGTCCTCCGCCTCCTCCATGGCTTCCGGGCTGTCGCCCGCAGAAGGCACGAAAAGCCGCTGTGCCCGCATTTCCCGGCAGATCTCCTCTGCCAGGGTGCGTACATCCAGCAGCTTTTCACCGGCCTCCTGCGCCATCAGCTTTTTCAGACCGTCGATCAGAAAAGCGTTCATGGAGAGCGTCTGCGAGGCGCTCTTTTCATGCAGCCACTCCCAGATCCGCCGGTCTGTCTCGCGGGCGAGGTTGAAGCGGAGAAGCAGTGAGCAGGAGTTTTTAGGTCCTGCCATGGCGTTTGAGATTGTTCAGCGCCAGCAGCTCGTAGCCCTTGGCCGTGGCGCAGATATCCTCGATATACCGCACCCGATCACTGCTGCCGGTCCAGAAGTGCCGGAGGATGCAGGCCCCGCCGCCCATGACGGTCAGGCGCATGATCTCCGGGTTGAACTCATACTCCCGAAGCTTGGCGATGATGGAATCCGAATACTCCTCGGCGGCCTTCTGCATGACAGCGGTGTACTTCTCCGGCAGGTTGGCCCCGCCCCGGCACAGGAAATCCTCGTACACGTCATAGGGCACCGAGTGGCCGCTGACTGCCAACAGCTCATTGGACATGCGGATGATGCACTGCTCCACGCCCAGCTTGTCCGTGTAGCAGCGGCTGGCCATAGGCTTGCCGTCCTTGATGAGCATGGTATTCATGGTTCCGTTGCCGATGTCTGCCAGCACGTTCAGGCCCTTGAAGTCTCCCAGACGCCGCACCACACCGGCAAAGCCCTGAGGAAAGATTTGCACGTCGTCGATGCGCACCAGGTAATCCTGCTCGTGGTAGCGAAACTCGATCATCTCGTTTTGCATGAGATAATTCCGAAATGCCTCCTTCTGCGCCCCGATCCACTGGATGGGCAGCCCCACGGCCAGCACCGCCTCGCAGTCCGTGATGCGCCGGAACTCCAGCTCTTTGGCCAGAGCCGCCACGGTCAGAATGTAGTAATCCTCGTCCTGGCTCTTGTCGCTGACGAAGACTTTGTGCTCCTCTCCGACCACATAGAACTTTCCGTCATAGAAGAGGGCGTCGGCGGCCATGGGCGGTTCCGTGTCGTATGCACGGACGGCGGACCGGAAGACCACATGCCGGCACTTGATGTTGCCGAAGCCGTGGTCGATTCCGACGATCTCTTTTCCTCTATAGTTGTAATGCTCCATTTTGAAATCCTCCTTAATATGATTTGCTTGGCTTTCTGTTTCCAGGCCAAGGGGACTGGAACAGTCTCCTGGAGTGTCAAAATGTATGTCATAGGGTTTACCTCCTTTTGCCGCCGTAAAAAGTGAGAGCAGTTATTTAATAACGAGATTTTGCAGAGAGGCAGCATCGTAGGCAAAAAGAAGCGCTCCGTCACTGACTGTTTCAGCAAGCGACGGAGCGCATCTAATTATTCATCTGTTTTGATTTGGATGATTTTTGAGTCCTCTGTCTTCTCAGCGTAGGGCGTGGTGGAAATATAGAGCTCTTCCGCCTCCAGCAATGCCCTCTGCAACTGCTGGGCATATGGCGCGGCAAGCGGTATATGTTTCAGCGGATCTATCACGTCATCTATCGCTTTGCATAGAAGGTAATACATTTTTCTATA
>CANRNF010000071.1 GCA_947631865.1 uncultured Oscillospiraceae bacterium
TGCTTTTGCTGAGAAATGATGGGTTGCCCGCGCTGTTCCAGCGCCACATTGACGTGGTGCCGGACCTGCAGCAGCTTCGTGAGATCGTCCCGCAGGGGCTTGTAGCAGGCATAGGCTGCCTCATGCTCCCGCGCCAGCGTTTCCATCTCCTGCCGCCAGGCAGAGATGGGCAGCTTGCCGTCCGGCGTGAAAGCGTCATTCAGCTTGCGTCGGGCCATATAAAACTGCCGCAGCTCGCGTTCATGCTCCTGTCTGTACTTCTCCCGCTGGCCCTTCCACCGAATGCCGTTCATCTCGTCAAAGACGGGCTTTAGGCGGGCGTAGTTCTCCGCCTGCTGGAGCAGATCCTTTAACTCCTTCCGGCGCTTGTTGGATGCGTCCATTTCCAATTTCAGCCTGGATACTTGGCCGTTGAGATCAGCAACACGTTCTTCCAGTGCTTCCACCGTGAACAGCCTGTTCTCCATGATGTAGTTATAGGCTTCTACAAACTGCTTCAGATTGCCTAGCTTTGCCTTCCGGCTCCAGGCTCCGGCGTTTCGTATGGCGATATAATCGCCCAAAAGCTGGCCCAGGTTGGGCTGCTGGGGCATGGACAGCTCCTGCTTGACCTCCTTCAGCCAGTCCAGCAACGTGGCTATCTTCTTCCGCAGGCTACGGATGGCTGCGTTGGTAGAGCGTATCCAGCGGTTGAGATTGCCCTTGTCGGTAGGGATGTCCTTTGCTTCCAACTGCCGGACGGCGGGACCTTCATGGACCGTCGGTATCTGGTCGATGCCCTGGCGCGCATAAGAGCGGTGGTCTATCCGACAGTCCAGGCCCTTTTCCTCAAACTTGGCGTTGCACAGCGCGGCCCATGCTTCCCGCCAGGATTCCAGCCGCTCCGGGCTGCCCCAATCGGTGGTGGGCACGGCGTCAAAGGTCGCTTTGCCGTTCTCGTCAAGGATGCGGTCGCCGTTCTCGTCCAAATGGTAGACGCGGTGCTGCTTGTATCCCCACTTCCCATTCTCCTTCAATGGCCGGATGGGACAGAGGATGTGAAAGTGAGGGTTTTGTACCTCCTTGTCCGGCATATGGATGGCGAAGTCCGCGATCATGCCCCGGCTGACAAGCTGTTCCGATACAAATTGCCTTGCGAGCGCGATGTTCTCCTCCAGGGAAAACTCGTTCTGCAAGGCAATGTCAAAGCTGTATGCAAGCTGGGCGTCTTTGTTTTGCTCCACCAATTCCAAGGCGTTCCAGAGCGTCTGCCGGTCCGCATATTCCGGTGGAGCATTTGGCGGGAGAAGTATCTCGGAACAGATCACGCCTTTCTTGTGGCTGTAGTCGCTGATCTCGCCATAGTATTTGCTATATAACTTTTCGCCTGACCGGTAAGCTGCAGAGGCGATGGCGGACTGACCGGCGCTGCGCTTGATTTGGGTGACATGAAAATGGTAGAGGGCCATTTACAAATCCTCCCCGTGCAGCGTC
Organism: uncultured Oscillospiraceae bacterium; assembly: GCA_947631865.1. GTDB lineage: Bacteria > Bacillota > Clostridia > Oscillospirales > Oscillospiraceae > CAJOIG01. The sequence continues at coordinate 1,474 of CANRNF010000071.1, forward strand.
CCATGGATAACGGCCTGGGCTTCCGGCAGAGATAGTATCTGCTCCATGAGACTATAGAATGGCACTTCCTCCATGCTCTTGATCTCCGGGACGATGCTCTCCACGGCGGCCCCGCGGGTGATAAGCCGGTGCGCCCGTGCGGTCCGCTCGGCCTTGCTCAGATACTTTGCCCGGTTCTCCAACCGTTCCAGTCGATGCTGGTACTGTTCCAGCATCGCCTTGTCTCTGGCCTGTTCCACCCTCAGCTGCTCCAACGTCTTGCTCATTTGCGTTCCCCCTGAGGCTTCCAACGCTTGGACCAGTAGCGGTCGCAGACGACGATGCCCATGCGGAAGCTCTGTTTGCAGTCCTGTGTGCAGCCCCGGCAGATGGGGTTATATGTAATTCTGTTACGGCGGTCAAGGAAGAAAGACCATTCCTCCCGCCGTTTCTTGCTCATGCGCGGCATTGTTACTCCTTTTCAAACGATAGTTTAGATTTGGTGGACCGGGAAGATGTCTGTATATTCCCGGTGTCATTTTGGCGATTTTTCGGCGCTGTGAGCGCGTTTTCGCCTTCCCGCCGTGCCGGGACAGCGGGGCGGCGAAAAGCGGTGTTTTGTATCTTGTCGGGAGCATTGTGATCACCCCTTCAGATTGGATTTGAGAGGCAAAAAGCGCCTGCCGGGCGGCAGACGCTTCATCATCCTCTCTATCATAGTTATGTTGTATTTCAGAAAAAACAGGCAAATGGCAGGACAAGCTCATTTCAAAAAACAGGACAAGACTTTCAATGCCCTTACTCCTAAAAGTCAAACTTAACAGGACGCAGGCAACAGGGGGATAGACGCGCAAGCGTCGCAAGGGGGCCGCCCCTTGTCCGGAGCAGCAGCGACGCAAAACAGCCCGGACATTCAGGTGTCCGGGCTGTGCCTCGCCGAGCGCACATACATGGTCGTCAGGCCATGTATAGAAGTGCGCCATTAGTATAATAACTAAGGGAATGAGAACGCTCTTACAGAAAATATCAAATTGGTTCCCGTTCCTCTCTATCAGGCGCCCAACGTCACAGCCATTTCATGAATTCGCAGTATATTCAATCAAGCAGGAGCATGAGCGGGTGCGCCCTTGGGAGGCGGCAATTCCAGCCGCCCTATACCTGATGTGTAGTCTGTTCATCCTTTCAGCTGCGTTTCATGATTTGGCTGGTTGGGGGCTTTTGGCTATTCCTGGATCACGCGCTAGGCTGTGTCGCGCTGAGTAGGAAGGAAATCCTGCAATATGCAGAGGAAGAGAGGTCACTATGAACAAAAAATCATCTCCATATCTCTCCGTGGGTATCGACATTGGCGCTGACTTCAGCCTAATGGCGATTGCCTTGCCGTCTCAAGAACTGGTAGGAAGCCCTTATCGGATCGTTCACAAAAGCCAGCGTTCTTTGAACGGAGCGATCGACCGCATTTATACCCTAATGAAGCAATATGATCTGCCTGCCCGCGTCTACATGGAATCCACCGGCATATACCATTTCCCTATGTATCATAAAATGAAGGACGCTGGTCTGGACGCCTTCATTCTCAACCCGCTGGTAACACATGCAGCAAAAGACAGCAATGTGCGCAATGTTCATAATGACAGATTTGATGCGCAGAAGATCGCCTTGCTTGGGCTGCGTCCAGATCTGAAAGTTTCCATCGTTCCCAGGGATGATGTTGCCGCCATGAAGGCCATCCTGCGGGAATACTACGCGATGAAAAAGGAAACCTCCATGTACATCTGTCGTCTTAAAAATCAGCTGCGGCAAGTGTTTCCCCAATTCATCCCCGTATTTGCCAAAGTAAACGGCGTCACAGCCATGGCGGTACTCTATGAATATTTGACCCCGGATGCTATTCTGTCTGCTGGTGTGGACAAACTGGAGCGCTTTATGAGATCCACTGTCACAAAAGGCCCTCTCAACATTCAAGAGAAAGCCAAAATGCTGGTCAAGGCAGCGGAAGCCGCGAAGGATTTCGGTCATGGCAATACTGGAATTTTTTATCTTATCCGCCACTACATTGAGATGATCCGCCTTCTGGATACGCAGACAAAGCAGCTCATGGAGCAGGTCAAGTCGCTTCTGAAAGAGCAGAAGGACTCCCAAATGGCCAGGCAGGTTCGTCTGCTGCAAACTATTCCAGGGATCGGTTTTTTGTCTGCGGTGACCCTGGTATGTGAGATTGGTGACTTCTCCGCCTTTAAGAGGCCAAAACAATTGTTTGCATACTTTGGCCTTGATCCCATCGTAAAACAATCCGGCAACTTCGCGGGCTGCGATTTGAAGATGTCAAAGCGTGGGTCTCCTTACGCACGGCGATGCATCTATGTTCTGGCCATCCAGTCTATTAGTCTGCGTGTTGACGGTACGCCCAAGAATCCCGTGCTGCGTTCCTACTACGAGGAAAAATGCAGGACCAAGTCTAAGATGACTGCGCTGGGGGCCATTATGCACAAGGTCTGCAATATCATTTACGCTGTTCTGCGCGATGAGAAGCCTTTTGTACTGATCACGCCAGAAGAGCACAAAGCGGCATATTTGGCCGCATAACGTAACTACTTTGAATCTCAGGGGCCCGTTTTACCGAGCCTCTGCTTTGCTACACATTTTTTCGTTCCTGAAAAATCTATTTTCCTCTTGATTTTTATCAGCTGGACTGTTCCAAGGGGAATAAAAAGGCCCCTGCCGGACAAGCAAGGACCCGAGTGCAGAGGCACGGCTTTATCGTGGTCAATGGCTTTTCTCCCGGCTGAGGAGCAGCGTGCCGTCCGTCCGCTGGCCCACCAGGTGGCCCATGGTGTACCATAGCCGGCGGATGTCCCGCCACTGGGACACTTCCAGCCGGAGCCGCTCCTCGGGGATGATGGCACCGACGGGGATGTCCTCTCCCCAGTGCGCCGTATTGCAGTGTCCGCCGGCGAAAGCCACCGTCCCGTCCCTGCGCAGCCCGGCCACGGCGAAGCTGCCGGACCAGGGGAATGGGTCCCCGCCGCCGCAGAGCTGTACGATGTCCGTCCGGTGGGCAAGCTCCCGGAACACATAGCGGTACAGCTCGGTCATGTGGCCCGTATCCCGGCACAGGGCACGGACGCGCCCGTCGAAGCCCAGGCCCAGGATCACGCTCTCCCATTCCCACTCCTGCCAGCCATATTCCATGCCTGACAGGGCCGTCAGCTCCCGGATGCCCTGCCAGCGGGCGATCTCCTGCATCGCCGGGCAGGGATCTCCCTCCAGATAGACCTGACCGTCCAGACCCAGCATAGCCAGATAGGGGCGCTCGTCCATGGGGCCGCTCAGAACCTGGACCACCGGGCTGGGGCAGCGTATATGCGCCGGGAACCGCGCCGCCAGGTCCCCGCCCCACGGGGCGCAGACGCGGACCTGGCCGTCGTGGGTCAGCCCCACCAGAAGGGTGTTTTCCAAAAAGGACTGATCCAGCCGGACGGTCGCAAAAGAGCGGATGTCCCGCCAGTCCGGCAGGAACCGTTCTTCATGGGGGATGATGAGGTTGCTCACGCCCGTGGACACCAGTGTCCCATCCCGCCGGACGCCCACGGTGAAATGATCTCCCGGGACCAGTTGCCGCAGGTCCGACCAGCGGATGTCCTCAGGCAGGTCCCCGGGGTGGGGCTCGCCGCCGGGGTAGTTGTCCGGGTGCGGGCATGACCAGGGCTCACGGCCCTCGGGCCAGGCGAATGCGTCCTCAAAGGTGACGGCCTCGGCGTCCCAGTCCACCGGGCACTCGTGCCATTCGTGGGTGCCGATGACCTGGCCGGAACGGAGCTTTCCTGCGGCCCACTCATCGTCGCAGGCGATGTCCGCCAGGTCCCGCCAGTGGAACACGCTGGTCTGGCCGTACCGGCCGTAGCCGTAGGCGATGGCCGTGCCGTCGGGCAGTAGACCCAGAAGCTTGAACCTGTCCTGCACGATCTTCACCGCCTGCCGCCACAGGCTCGCGTCGGCAATCTGCAGCTGGCCGTACAGGTCATCGTCCCCGAAGGCCCGGGCCGTGCCGTCCTTCCGAAGGGTCATGGACCCGCAGGCGTATACGCGCTCCAGCGCGCTCATGTCCTGGATATAGTCCGCCGCCGTCGTCTCCCGGTGCCCGCCGAAGGGCGTATAGCGCAGCACGCTCACCCGGTCCGGCCGGCGGACGGCCAGGTGCATCATATCTCCGGACAGCACCTCCGTGGCGCCGGAGAGCAGATTCTTCAACTCTCCTGCCACCGTCTCATAGCTTTTCGACATAGGCATCACACCTCACATATGGTCAAACACATATCCAGCGCACGTCCTCCGCCTCGGTGAGAAGCGGCGGCTCAAGGCTCCGCAGCATCCGAGCCACGACGCTCTCCGGCACGCTGTCCCGCCGGGACAGGTTCCGCCGCCGGCGCTCCTCCCATCCTGCCTCCAGATACTCTATCCGCACCGCCGCGCCGTAGCGGTGGAAGAGGTCTGTCCACCGGCCCCGGTTGGCCGGAGACAGGTTGGTGGCGTTGAATACGAAGGGCTGCCGCTCCCGCAGGAGCACACGGGCCTGCTCCCGGGCCGTGCGGACCACCGTGCCGCCGTCGTCCGGGGCCACGCCCAGCTCTTCGCGCACCCGGTCCAGGGACACCATGGGCAAACCGCCGTAATGGGCGGCGATGTACGTGTCCTTGCCCGTGCCTGGCAGGCCGCTCACCATGACCACCGTGCCCCAGGCGGTATCGTAGACCTTCTGACCGGGTACCATAGCTTTGCCGGTCATATCCGCCCAGCGGCTGGGGGCATCAGGATAGGGAAACGGCCCCCGCAGGCAGCCGGCCTCCTCCGCCAAGGCGCGGAACAGCGCCATGTCCTCCAGCCGCTCCGCCTGGTCGGGGCAGATCCGGCCCCGGATATCCGACTCGGCCAGCACCGCCAGTTTCTCCAGCGTGAAAAGCTCCGTCAGCTCTCCCGCCGACGCCATCTGCCGCAGGGCCCGGGCCGGATCGTCCCTCTCAAAGATATGCAGCGGCCGCATATGCCAGCGGATGAGCAGGCACACCGCCTCCCGCAGGCGAAGAGCCTCCGGCGTACCGGCCAGGCCCAGCCAGGTCATCAGCTTTTCCCGGGCCATCTTCGCGCCGGCGGCGCTGTGGCCGGGAGCGGTCCACCGGCCGTCCTCCCACACGGTGCACCGGGCCTTGCCCAGGTCATGGAGAAGCCCGGCGGCCAGCAGCATCTGTTGGTCGTTCCCATCCAGCGCGAGGAACGACGGCTGCTCCGCCATCCGTTCCATCACCAGCCGGGAGTGGGCCAGGGCGTCCCCCTCCCCGTGACAGCCCGGGTCCTGCTGTACGCCCGCCAGGTCTGTCAGGAACGGTTCCAGGCTTTCAAGGGATATCATGGCTGTCACCGCCAAAAAGGGTCTCCACCGGCACGGCCAGGCCGTTCGGCACGATGGGCCGGCTCTGCCAGTGAGAGTCGGAAAGCTGCACCGCCTGGTAGAAGGTTGGACGGACGAATTTCATCCGGTCCGTGACCTGACCGCCCTCCTCCACCTTGATGTAGAGTCCCTCCATGAGAGGCAAGGAATCTGTTTCCCGGACCTGCCGTTCCTCGTCCAGACCCAGCCGGCGGCTGGTTTGGCGCAGCGAGTCCAGGTGGCCTTCCCCGCTGATATAATTGGACGGTCCCAGCAGGGCCGTCAGTTTTTCCTTGTCCGTGAAAGCCCCCTCCGCCAGCACCGGCACGGACACTACCGGCAGTCCCGCCAGCATGGCGCGGCGGGTGGAGGTGTCCAGAAATATGCCTGTCTCCCGGTCCAGAATGTCAAATTCCAGAAAGTAGTGGGGGAGCATGTCGTAGTACACCGTGTGCTTGGCGTACAGCCACTCGCCGTACATGACATACCTGCTCCCCAGCACGGCCCGGAGCGCCTCCCGATGGACGCTGGCCCATTGCTTGAAGAGATTATAATGCCGCTCCCGCCAGCCGCCGGTGAGGTAGTGTCCCCGGCTCTGGAGGAGCAGCTCGCCGCCCTCGTCGAAGGACAAGGCGGAGTTGGCCCCGTCGCATTTCTCCTCCACTACCAGATGCCGCCCGGCGATGACGTCGAAAGGAACTTGACGCAGGTCCTCGTCTCCCGGCTGGAGCCGGGAGCCCTCCAGATGGGGCGTGCGAGGGTATTTGATAAGGTCCACCGCTATGCCTCCTCTCCTATGGCGGCTATAAGGATGAGATGGCCCGGTACGCCGCCGAAATGCAGCCGGTCGCACCCGGCATTTCGGAAAAGCTCCGTCAGCACCTGCTTGGTGAGCAGGTGGATGTGCTCGGGGTTATCGTCCTCTTTGCTGGGCACCGTCACGGCCACATACCGCCGGGCGATGCGCACCGCCGCCGTGACCGCGGCCTGCACGTCCGGGATGTGCTCCAGCACCTCCAGCATGGTCACCACGTCCGCGATCTTCTCCTGCACCGGCCAGGCGCAGATGTCCGCCCGCAGGGCCGTGAGCCGGTCCACGCCGCCCAGGCGGATGTCCTCCAAAAACGCCACCCGGTAGTCCAGCAGGTCCAGGCTGGTCACCGGCACGGCGGGGAAAGCCTCCAGGAAGGGGAATAAAAACACGCCCCGGCCGCTGCCCACGTCCAGGAGGCTCTCCGGCTGCACGCCCCGGAGAAAGCCCAATATCTGCTTCACCCGCGGCATATCCTTATGGCCCCGCTTGAAGCGGTAGAGCTTCACGCCCCAGGCGCGCCCTAAATCCAGCAAGGCCGTGATATCTTCCTCTGTCAGCGCCCCCAGAGGCGGTTCCCCCAGCTGCGGCGGCAGCGACCGGCCCTCCCGGGCAGCGCAGCCCCGCACCGCCGCCGCGGCAAGGGATCGGTAAAGTTCGGTGTATCGCATATTTCGTCCTCATCTCCGCCAGCGAGCGTCACGATAAGTCCCCGCCGGGCAGGCCGGCTCGGATGTCCCTGGCAATGGCGGCGCCCTCCTGGGAGATGGCGGCGCAGTCACTGTTAAAGCGGGACAGGGCCTGCTCTCGGGACTGGCTCATATCATCGATCACGATCCGCCGGAGGGTCGTCCAGAACAATGCCGTCATCCGGGGCATGGTAAGGGGCATGGGCTGCAGGAACGAGAGCCAGAATCTGCTCACCGGGGTCTGCCGGGCTGCCAAAAGCACGGCGTCGATCATGGGGTCCGTGGGCAGGCCCCACGGCCCATCGTCCAGGATCGGGTTGATCAGGGACCTCCGGGCAAAACTGGCCATATTCCTGATGTGTCTGCCCTGGCGTCTTTCTATGCCCGCGCCCAGGTCTATATCCAGGCCGCAGGCCGCCAGATCCTTTTGGACAGACGCGATGACGTCGTCCAGATGGGCAATGATCCAATCTATCTCCTGGTCTATGGGGGCCAGATGTACCTTTGCCTGCTCCGTCATATACTTCCGGAGAGCGTCGGCATAGGGCGCGGCGGCCCGCCTCTGACGGGCCGTGTCATGGCCCAGGGCCATATTCGCCATGACCATGGTGGTGAGAGGAGGGCAGCGGCCGGGGAGGCGGTCCCAGTCAGCCTCCAGGGCGCGGAGAAGATCGCCATAGCCGCGCAGGGAGGCTTCCTTCAGTTCATTGGCGGCATCCTGACAGACGGCTTTGATGTGCTCCGCCGCAGCCAGGCATTTATTTATTTCGCCGTGTTCCATTTTATCACCTCATTCCGCCGCAGGCCGGTATATGACGTTCGTCACCTGGGCAGGGGTCTCTCCCTGGTCCCAGCCGTCCACGGTGTAGCGCAGCAGCACCTTCACATCCCCGCCGGTGAGACAGCCAATTTCGATGGAATATTCCTTCTCCCCGGTCTCGATGAACAATGCCTCGTGCTCCGTAAGCTGCAGATGTTCCAGCAGCCCCTTAAGATCTACGCCGCAGTATTTCAGCGGGTCTCTCTTGTCGGCCTCCAAGTCCCTAAAGCCCGGCGTGGGCCGCAGGACCCGGGCATGGCGCCGGCCGCCGATCCAGCCGAAATGCGACGCGTCGTATTCCACATACTCGGCTGTCTCCCGGATGCCCCAGATGGGGACGACCAGGTTGGGCTGGGCAAAGGTGATGGCCGCGTCCTGGGGAAACGCCCGCAGATTCACGACGATGGCCGACGCCCAGCCGCACCGGAAGGTGCTCACCGGCGCGGAGGAGATATTTTTGCGGATGTTGGGGAAGGCATACTTGAAAAAGCCGCCCCCGATCCGGTAGCTGCCCTCCGCCAGCCGCCAGCCCAGGCGGGAGAGCTGCTCCTCGGTGCCGTTCATGAGCTTGTCATATATCTGCCGGGCCTCCGGCGTGTCCCGCTCTGCTATGAGGGCGCAGAAGCTATCCAAGAGCTTATTGTATTCCCCGTCCGGCAGAGGCTCGCCGCCATCCACATCAAAGAAGTCATGCAGCGCCTTCTGTGCCTGTGCCACGCCCGCGGCGGCAGCCTTTTCCAGCCACTGGTGGGCCTTGGCCTCGTCCTTGGGGCAGCCCGTGCCGTTGTAGAGCATCACGCCCACGTTGCTCATGGCGTCGGGGAGGCCCGCCTCGGCGGCCCTCAGGAACCAGGCATAGGCCTCCTTCATATTGGGGATAAGCTTGTCCTGGCCCCAGGGCATGAGGGACGGGAGCGTGAGGGCCTGATAGTTTTTATAGAGATACAGGTTGCCGATGGCGTGCATCCCCGGGGCGCTGCCGGCATCCGCCGCCTTTTTGTAAGCGGCGAAGGCCTCGTCCAGCTTCCCGGCATTTTCCAGGGCCAGGCCCTTTTTAAGCTGGGCCCCCTCGTTCATGAACAGCTTTTTAAACATCGGTCTTTTCCTCCGGGCGGTAGGTCATGGCAATATACTTTCTCTCCCACACCGGGTCGCACCGGTCCTCGTCGTCCACCCGGCAGTCCTGCCACAGGTCCTCCGCCACCTCTTCGATCACGTCCCGCAGCTCCAGCTTATCCAGGTATTTGCCCGGGATGGCGCCATAGCCCAGGGATGCCCCCAGGATGTTGCCGGCGATGGAGCCGGTGGAGTCGCTGTCCCCGTCGTGGTTCACCGCAGCAGTGACGCCCTTTTCAAAGCTGTCGGCATACTTCAGTGCGCAGTACACCGCGACGGCCAGGGCCTCATCTCCTACCCAGCCCTCGCCCAGCTGCCGGATGGAGGAAAGGTCGTCCCCGCCATCCCGGGAAAGCCGCACCGCCTTATCGATGAGGGAGAGCAGCGCGTCCATGTGCTTTGCCCCCGGGAAAACTGCCGGCAGGGCAGCCATGGCGTCCTGTACCGCCGCCGCAACCGTGTCGCCGCAGCCGGAGATACGGGAGATGATATGGGCCAGCATGGCCGCGGGCAGGTATCCAAGCTCATGGCCGTGAGTCAGCACTGCGGCCTTGGCCCCCAGAAGGTCTATGTCCTCCTGGGCATAGGGGCGGTCGTTGAAGTAAAGGCCGATGGGGGCGGCCCGCATGACGCCGCCGCAGCCCTTGCTGTGGTTCAGGGGCTGCTCCATAGTGCCGTCCCCGCCCGCGGCCAGGGCGGACATGCAGGTGTTGCCCGGGGCCCGGCGGCTGAAGAGCGCCGGCACGTTCACCAGCCAGGAGTAGTGGTATTCCTCCGGCAGGGGGTATTTCTCCGTCTGGGTCCGGTACCAGTCCAGGTAGCTGTGCCCGATGTATCCCTCATAGGGGCCCATAATGCCCCGGGTCATCCCCCGGGTGGTGCCTAAAAGCAGGCCCGTGGCGGTGAACAGGGTCATCTGGGTATCGTCGGATATCTCCGCCGCGCCGTGGCGGAGCTCATATTCTGTTATCCCGCCCTTGCCATATTTATGGAAGATGGAGGCGGCGGACATGAACTCCACCGGATAGCCCAGGGCATCCCCCACCGCGCCGCCGATGAGGCAGCCCTTGAATCGGTTCAGATCACGCATCCGTATTCTCCTCAAAGCACTTCTCCCCATCTATCGCCTTCCGGCAGGGCTCTTCCAGGTCCCGCATATCCTCCGTCACGGTGACGATGTCCGTCCCGTCCGTGTGATAGACGCAGGTGAATTTTCCGTCCTCGCACAGGAGGAACCAGCGGAAATACCGCTCCTCATAGAGATAGTCCGAGCTGTCGAAGCAGGGGAAGCGCTCCGCCGCCATCAGCACGCTCCGGCCGTATATGTCCCTAGCCCAGGAACTGCGCATGTCCTCCCACTTGCAGACCAGCTGGCGGAGAGCGCCATATGTCTTTCCAGCAGCGGTGAAGGCGTTTTTCGGCATGGTCTCGGTATGTGGCTCCGGGGTACGGGTGCGAAGGGGTATCCCGTTTTCGTCCTTCTCCCGGCTCACCTATTCCAGCCGGACGGAGCGGCAGTATATATAGCCCCCGCCGGCGTACTCAATACTCCCGCCCGGACCCGTCTTTCGGGGACCATATCTCCCGTCCACTGATGCTTGAACGGCGCCGGCGCAGGCTTGGGCTCAGCCAGGGCTGGGGTAGGCTCGGCCGGTTTCGGCGCACCGACCCTGGGCGCGTCGGGCGGGAAGAATTTTGCCAAAATACGTACAATTAGATCGAACGGTCCCATATGGCCTCCTTTCCAGGCGGCGCTGCTCAGTCGTACGGAGCAGCCTCTACGCCGCCGAACCGGTAATAGCCTCTGGCGATACGTTTGCCGCTTCCAAGCGATATCGCCGTGATCTCCGCGTGGCCGGGTGCATCCCATTCTACCTGCAGCCGTATCACGCCTATGCCTCCATATTATCTTCCGGTCCAAAGCACTCCAGCTCCTGTATCTGCCTCCAGAGGTCATCCTCCAGGTCCCGCACGTCCTCTGTCACGGTGACGATGGGCGTCCCATCGGTGTGGTAGACGCAGGTGGACTTTCCGTTATGATACAGCAGATACCAGCGGAAATACCGATCCTCGTTCCGATAATCCGCGCTGTCGAAGCAGGGGAACCGCTCCCGCAGCACCAGCACGTCCCGGCCGTATGCGTCCCTGGCCCAGGGGCTGTCCTTCTCCTGACGGGCGGCCAGCATGGACAGGCTGAGATAGGGCCTGCCCGCGGCCATAAAGCACACCGTCGGGAAGAACAGCTTGACGCCCAGCGGCCTCCGCGTCCGCAGGGGCCTGCCCTCTGCGTCCTTTTCGCGGCTGGCCCATTCCAGCCGGACGCTCGAACTGATGGAAAAGCCCCCGCCGCCGGAGCGTTCGACGCGCCTGCCCGGACCGATCTCCCGGGGGGCCATATCCCCCGCCCAGGGGGCATAGGGGTGCACCCGGGTCATGGCGTGCCGCCTTCATGGGGGCGGTAGACCTGCATGGCAGCGTCCAGAGAATCCACCACGCTGACGATGTGGTACTTCAGGATGAACAGCACATCCGCGTCCTCGGGGTAGGCGGTCTTGGCTTTCCGCAGCAGAGGCAGGACATACTGCCGCGTCTCGTCTATGTAGGCCAGCAGCTTTTCCTCCGAGAAGGTCCCCGCCATGCTGGACACGTTGTGGCACCGGTCCACCAGCTTGGTGAGGGTAGCCTCCCGGCTCTGGAGGATCATGTTGTAATACCTGGTCTTGGCGGTCTCTTTCGTCTCACCCTCCATGACCCGGAAGGTGAGCAGGTCCACCGCGTGGCGCACCGTGTCGTCCACGGGCAGTTCAGACAGTGGCACACCGCAGTCCTCGCACACGTCGTGCAGCAGGATGGCCGCGATGACCCGGTCCTCCCGGATGCCGATGCTCACGGCGTCGCAGGCCATGGTCAGCGGGTGGATGATATAGGGCTCGCCGCTCTTGCGCATCTGGCCCGCGTGTTTTTCCCGGGCAAAGGACAGGGCCTTCAGAGTCTGGCCCATCCCCGCGCCGGAGGCATAGCCCCGCAGGTATGTGTACATCTTGTCCGGGTCAAATACCGTCTTTTTCATATGTAGCGCCCCCTTTCGGCCCGCGCGCCGCTCATTCCTCCACGGTAATGCCGTCGATGGTGAGATCGATGCCCTGCTTTTCCGCGGAGCTCTGGGCGGCGGAGATGATCTTGTCCTTGTTGTGGTTGATAAGGTAGGACACCATCTGGTTTTTGGTGCTCTCCGGCAGAGCGTTGATCGTCCCTCTAACCACTGGGGCGGGAAGGGACGCGATGCCGCTGAGCATTTTCGCCATGGGGCCATCCATGGTCTGCAGCTTGTCCCGCACCAGCGGCAGCAATTTCTCCGCGACGGCAGCGTAGTCGATCTGTCCTATTTCAAGTGTGAACTTCATGTATTCCTCCTACAATAAAGATTGAGGCAAGGTACACGGCAGCCAGCCGTGTTTTGCCAACTCAAAGCCGAAGCTGTAGA
>CANRNF010000072.1 GCA_947631865.1 uncultured Oscillospiraceae bacterium
ATGGGAATCGAACCCACGTCCCCAGCTTGGAAGGCTGGTGCACTAGCCGTTGTGCTACGCCCGCAAGCTAGGAAATTCTACCATCTTACGGCCAAATTGTCAATAGCCGCGGCGGGTCAAAACGAATTTTTTTGTCCCGCATCCCCGCTGTTTTCAATACCGGCGGCCGCGGGAGCGGCGTCCTTTTCCTTGCGCAGGATGTGGATGACGCCGGTGTCGTCCAGACTCTTCATGATGGCGCAGGCGATGGGCAGGCCGATGAGGCCGATGCCGCCGAAGAGCTTGGTGCCCACCAGCATGGCCATGAGGGTGACCAGGGGATGCAGGCCCACCTGGTGGCCCACCACACGGGGCTCGACGAACTGGCGTATCACGGTGATGACCACGTACATGGCCAGCAGGCCCAGGCCCTTGGCCAGCGTGCCGGACAGCAGGTTCACGATGGCCCAGGGGATCAGGAAGAGGCCTGCGCCGATGACGGGGAAGATGTCCAGCACGGCGATGAGCAGCGCCAGCAGCACGGCGTTCTCCTGCCGGAGGATGAGAAAGCCCACCAGCAGCTCGCAGAAGGTGATGCACATGATGATGCCATAGCTCTTGCCGTACTTTTTCAGCACGGCGATAAAAGTCTCCTTGGCCTTCACCACTACGAGGCGGGTCCGGTCGGGCATCTGCCGCAGCAGGAAGGCCACGATCCGGTGGAAGTCTGCGGTCATGAACACCGTGGCGATGACGAAGATGACCAGGGACAAAAGCCGCCCGGGCACCCGGGTGACCCAGCCGGACACCAGGCCCACGGCCTGGATGGAGAAACTGCTCACCGCGGAGCTCAGAGAGTCGATGGCGCTTTCAAAAGCGGACTGGACGAAGTTGATGGCGTCCGGGTCCAGCCGGGCCACGAACTCCTGCACCCGGACCATGCCGGACTGGAGGGCGGGGAGGATGGTGTCCCGGTACAGGCCGGGCAGCCACACCACCAGGTCCTGGACCCAGGAGACGATGTTCACAGAGACGACCACCAGCAGGCCGCCGGCGATACCGAAGAACAGCAGCAGGCACATGGCCACGGAGAAGGAGTGCTTGATGTGGCACTTGGTGGTCATCCAGCGGATGATCGGGCTCATGGCCCAGGAGACCAAAAACGCCATGAAAAACGGCCAAATGAGCCCCAGCAGGTACCGGGTGACAAGAAACACGATACCCACCACGATGGCCCAGTAGACGGCGTTGATGATGAATCTCTTCCGGCGGTCCTGGTCCGGCACGGCGCTCCCCTCCTTTCATCCTCGCTGTCTATCCTATGCGCTTTCCGTAAAGAAAACGGTGAGGAAAACGGTAAAATTCGCCTTGAACAGCATAGCACCACGCCGGGGGAATGTCAATTAAAAGGACATTAATTCCCGCCCTTCCGGCCCAGCCATTGGGCCACGGTGTCCCACCACTCCAAAAGCCGGAACCGGAGCACATAGCCGGGGCCATCCTGGGTGATGAGCCCGGTTTGGTCCTCTGAAAGCACCGCGAAGGCGTCCTCCACCGGCTCCGCCAGCGCTTCGGTGCACAGAGGCGGGAATACCACACACCACCAGTTGTGCCCTTGGCCATCGCCCAATATGACCCGCAGGGACAGATATTCCCCTGCGGGCAGAGAGAACGTCCCATAGTCCCGGGTGGGATAGTGCTCCGTGCCCAGGGCCATGGTCACGTCCCCGGCCGCGGCCTCGATCTCCTCCTGACGGGAAAGAATTATGTTAACCGCATCGTCCCGGCTCTCACAGCCCTCCAGGGCGGGGGAGAGGATGGCCAGGACCCGGTCCCGGACGGCCAGCTTCTCGGCCTGGTCCGCGTCGGAGTCGGACCGGGCGATCACGTGCAGCCGCACCAGCCCCGCCGCCAGGTCCTGCTGGGCGTCCGAGGCCCACATGCCCCAGCAGAAAAATACGCACAGGGCCAGCAGGGCCGCCAGCTCCCAGCGCCGCAGTTTTTCTTTTCGCATAAAAACATCACCGCCAAAATTATCGGCGGTGACGTCTGTTTTTAAACGATTCCCGGCGCATAAGGCCTTGTCAGGAAGCACTCCTTATATCGGGCCGAGAGGGCCTCATAGGCCGCGGCGGCTTTATCGTCCGCGTCGAACAGGCCGAACACGGCGCTGCCGCTGCCGGTCATGGCCGCGCCCAGCGCGCCCAGGTCCATGAGGGCCCGCTTGATGACGAATACCTCCTGCTGCCGCCGGTCCAGCACCTCCTCGAACACGTTATAGAGCCGCCGGGCCGCGCCGGGCATGTCCCCGGCGCGGAGGGCCGCCGTCATACCGGCGATATCCGGCCGCAGGCGGCTTTTCCGTCCGTCCACCCGGCCGAAGAGCTCCGGGGTGGCGATGGCGAAGGCGGGCTTGCATATGACGACGGCGCAGTCGGGCAGCCCGGGCAGGGGGGCGAGACGCTCGCCCCGGCCCTCCGCCAGGGCCGCGCCCTCCATCACGCAGAAAGGCACGTCGCTGCCCACCTGCAGGCCAAGCGCGCAGAGCTCGTCCACCGAGAGGCCCCGGCCAGTCAGAACGTTCAGCGCCCGCAGGACCGCCGCCGCGTCGGCAGAGCCGCCCCCCATCCCGGCGCACACGGGGATGCGCTTGGTGACGGCGATGCGGGCCCCCAGACCAGTGCCGGCCAGGAACAGCTCCGCCGCCTTCATGGCCAGGTTCTTCCCGTCGGCGGGCAGGTAGCTCTGCCCAGGGTCCAGGGAGAAGGTCCCGTCCCGGGTCAGCTCCACGTCCAGGTCGTCCCCGAACTGAACGGTCTGCATGACCATGCGCAGGTCATGGTAGCCGTCCGGGCTCTTTCCCAGCACGTCCAGGGCCAGATTGAGTTTTGCGTGGGCGGTAACGATCATTTCTCAAACAGCATATCCAGCAGGGCCGTGCCCTCAGGCACGAACACCCCGGTCTTCAGGCCGTTGGCCTCGGTATAGCTGAGGCCGGAACACACCTTCTCCCGGCTGTCGTAGATGAGGAAAGGCACCGGGGAGCCGTCGTGGGCCCGGTTGGAGGTGAGGGTCTTGTGGTCGGACAGAATGAGGACGCGGAAGTCCTCGCCGGTGGAGCGCAGGTGATCCACGATGGGGGCCGTCTCCCGGCTGTCCAGCCATTCGATGGACTGGAGCTTGCCCGGGGTGTCCCCGTTGTGGGTGCACTCGTCGGGGGCCTCGATGTGCAGCGCCGCGAAGTCGCACCGGGAGAGGATCTCGATGGTCTTTTGGCACTTGCCGTCCCAGTTGGTGTCGATCTCGCCGGTGACGCCCTCCACCCAGGGGGCGGGAAGGCCCGAGAGCCGGGCGATGCCCCGTACCAAGGGTACGGCGGACACCACCTCGCCGGTGTGGCCGTATTTCTTCGCGAAGTCGGGCAGGAGCGCGGCGGTGCCCTCCGCCCAGAACCATATCCCATTGGCGGGCAGTTTTCCGGCGGCCCGGCGGGCCTCGTTGAGGGGATGGTGGTCCAAAAACCGGAAGGCGGCCTCCTGGAGCTTTTCCAGCTTCTCCGCCACAGGGCAGCCGGAGGGGGCCAGGGGCCCGATGACCTCGCCCAGATGGTCGTGGGGCGGGATGAGGGATATGCCGGTGATATCAGCGTTGTGCATCACGGCGAAGTGGCGGAAGGAAGAGCCGGGGTTGATCTCGATGTCATACTCCTTCGCCAGGGCGGCGAACTCCGGGCTCTGCCACAGGGCGGTCACCAGCGCGTCGGAGGTCTCGGCGTCGATGGAACCGGCGCTGTGGGAGAGGATGCGCCGCTGGGAGTAGGGCATGTCCCCGTCCTCGAGGGCCACCATGTTGCACCGGCAGGCCATGTCCCCGTCGGCCAGCTGGATGCCCTGAGCCGCGGCCTCCAGAGGTCCCCGGCCGTGGTAGTACTCCAGGGGGGAGGCCCCAAAGATGGACATGATGGCGGTGGCGCTGCCCGGCTCGAACTCCTTGGGGCAATTGACGGTGCTGCCCAGCAGTCCCCGGCGGGACAGGTCGTCGATGACCGGCTTGTCGGCCACCTCCAGGGGGGTCTTATCGCCAAGAGCGGGGACAGGGTTATCCGCCATGCCGTCCCCTATGATAAGCAGATACTTCATCGCGCGTCTCCTCTGAAAATTTTTCCCCTATTGTAGCACCATTTATCCGCCGGGGCAACGAAAAAACCGGACGGAAAACCGTCCGGTTTTTTGGTGATTTGTCACTGTGGCTGCTCTGTGCTCTCCTGTTCACAGGGCGGGACCGCCTTGGGGCACGCGGGCATCTGCTCCCGCACCATGGCCTCGATCTTGGCCTCCTTGGTGATCTCCCAGTAGATCATGGCCGCGACCAGGCCCCGCAGGAGGATGATGGCGAAGATGCTCACCAGCTCCCGGGTCTCGGTGGCGATGACCGTGCGCAGCACCTCGCCGCCCATCTTGAAGGCCAGAGCCAGCAGTATGCCCTCGGAGATGGTGGTGCGCACATCCGGCCGCCGGCGCAGCCATTTGTACATGCTGACGATGCCGGTGACAAGCAGGACCGCCGTGCCGAAGAACTCCAGCACCAGGATGCCCCACTCCACCAGCAGGTGGAACTTTCCATCCGCCAATGCAAGAAGGTTCGCCATGGTCCGTCCCCCTTCCCATTAATTTTATTGTCTTTATTATAACGTATCGTCAGACAACTGTCAATCGGAGAGGAAGGCATTGGCCGCAGTCAGGACCCGCTTGTCATCGGGGTAGGTGAGGGCCGCCAGGGCCTGGCCGAAGGGCAGCCACGCCGTGGAGGCCACCTCCTCGGGCTGGGGGACCGTGTCCGTGCTCTCCGCCCGGGCCAGGAAGAAGACGACCTCCTTCATGATCCCCGGGGCGGGACTGTACTCGATGGTCTCCCGGAAGCCATCCAGGAACGCGACGGCCAGGGCCGTCTCCTCCCGGATCTCCCGGGCTGCCGTGTCGTGCTCCGTCTCGCCGGCCTCCATGTGGCCCTTGCACAGACTGGTGTGCCCCTGGCGCATGTGCTCCACCAGCCACAGCGTCTCGCCGTTCCGCATGGTGTATATCGCTGCCCCGCAGCTTTTTTCGTGTACCATAAGCCGCCCCTATATTTATGTTAACAATGTTATGTAATCAAAATTATGTTAATCTAATGGCAGATACATGTAGATGAGTTTGCGCATGGCGCCGTCGCTCTGGCGGACGCCGCAGGGCAGCTCGCCCCAGGGGCGGAAGCCCATCTTCTCGTAGAGGGCCCGGCCCCGGTCGTTGCCCTCGATGTAGTCCAGCTCCAGCTGGGTCACGCCCCGGGCCCGTGCCGCGGCGATGAGCTCCCGGAACATGGCGGTGCCGATGCCCCGGCCCCAGTATTCCCGGCGCAGGGCGATGGCCAGGGAGGCCCGGTGGCGGTTTTTGGCCTGGGGCTTGAAGGCTATCTGGCAGTTGCCCGCGATACGGCCGTCCATCTGGCAGACGATCATCAGCTGGTCGGGGGAGCTGAGGCTGTTCTCTATCCATGCCCGCTCCTCATCCAGGGTGGGTTCGGGGTCCATGGGGCTGGACAGGAGATAGTCCGTCTCGGCCCGGACGGTGTTGAAGAAGTCCAGGAAGTCTGCCGCGTCCTCCGGCGCGGGGGAGCGGAACATGGCAGTCGTGCCATCCTTCAATGTCACGGTCTTTGCATCGTATAGCATGGGATACACCTCCGTTCTATGGCCCCCTTGTGAAAGGGGGCTGGCAGCGCGAAGCGCTGACTGGGGGATTGTTGTTGGTCTTACGGCAATCCCCCCGGCCCTGCGGGCCACCCCCCTTTCACAAGGGGGGCTTTGGAAGAGGTCTGGGGTCATCCCCTTTCACAAGGGGACTTAAGTGAAGTGAGAGGAGCCTTTCAATAAGGAAAGGGGCGCGGTGGAGTCCACCGCGCCCCTTGGCATGCGAAGAAAAACTCTTACTTGAGTTCCACTTTGGCGCCCACGTCCTCGAGACGCTTCTTCAGCTCCTCGGCCTCTTCCTTGGAGACCTGCTCCTTGATGACGGCGGGGATGCCCTCCACCTTCGCCTTGGCCTCGGCCAGGCCCAGGTTGGTGATGGCGCGGACTTCCTTGATGACCTTGATCTTCTCAGCGCCGAAGTCGGTCATGACCACGTCGAACTCGGTCTTCTCTTCCACGGCGGGGCCGGCGGCGGCGCCAGCGGCGGGAGCGGCAACGGCGGCAGCGGCGGAAACGCCGAACACATCCTCGATCTCATGTACGAGCTCGGCCAGATCCAGAACGGACATGGCCTTGATCTCTTCGATCAGAGCGGTAACTTTTTCGCTAGCCATTTTATATTTTCCTCCAAATTATTTTTGTAAGTGGTGTGCCGTCTCACTCGGCGGCGGGAGCCTCGGCAGGCGCCTCGGCGGCAGGGGTCTCAGCGGGGGCCTCGGCGGCGGGAGCGGCCTCCTCAGCGGGGGCCTCGGCGGGAGCGCCGCCCTTGCTCTCCACGACCTGTCCCAGGGCAACGGCCAGGGACGTGATGGGCGCCAGCATGGTGCCAAGGACCTTGGAATAGAGCGCGTCGCGGTTGGGGATGGGGGCGAGCTCGGCCACCTCAGCGTCGGTGAGGACCTTTCCGTCCACGAAGACGCCCTTGATGGTGAACACGTCGTTCATCTTGTTCGCGAACTCAGTGATCTCATGGATGGCGACCAGGGGATCTTCCGCGCTGGTGGCCAGGCTCGTGGTGCCGTTCAGATGGTCATCCAGACCGGACAGGCCCACATTGTCGAGAGCCAGGCGGGTCAGGGTGTTCTTCACCACCGTGTACTCCACGTTCTTCTCCCGAAGATCGCGGCGAAGCTCGGTGTCCTGCGCCACGTTGATGCCCTTGTAGTCCACCAGAAGACCGCCCTTGGCCTCCTGGATACGCTTGGTCAGCGCCGCCACGATGGCCTGCTTTTCGGTCAGAACTGCTTTGCTGGGCATTGGTTGGTTTTCACCTCCTGAAAAAGAAAAATGTCCTTGTCCAAAGAGACAACGACACATAGTATCACACGATGCTATTGACGTCCTCGGCAGGACTTACGCCTCCTCGCGGGGGCTGCCGGCTGTCTTTGAACGGCACTAATATTACCAAAATGAGGCGCCGCTGTCAAGTATTAATTTTTCCTTATCCCCGCCCGGATTTCTTGCCATCGGGGGCCGGGGCCGCTATAATGGAGGGGAGACCGGGAACTTTTCGCCCGGAGGGGACGTCACACAGCCAAGAGACGACGAAAGGAGCTTCGCTATGAAACGCTTTTGCTTTATCCTGCTGGCCCTGTGCCTGGTCCTGAGCCTGGCCGCGCCTGCCCTGGCGGCGGAGGGGGAGATCGACACGGGCATGCTCACGCCCGGCGTGGACGCGCCGGAGGTAGCGGCCGTGCCCTCGGAGGACGACAGCTATACAGACTTGGCGAAGCTGACGGCCCAGGTGAAGCAGACCCTGGATATCGACGACAGCTACACGAATTTCTACAGCGACTACAACGACGGCCTCACCCCCCGGTGGAGCCTGAACTGGTCCGACGACGCCCGTCAGACAAGCGTGGACGTGACGCCGGAGGGGAAGATCATGAACGTGTCCTGCTGGATCAACAGCGCGGCCGGGCGGGACTTCTTCAACGGCTTTGACCCGGCCTTCCCGCCCCTGACGGACAAGGAGGCGGAAGACCAGGCGGAGAGCTGGTACGGCCGGCTCTTCACCGGGAAGGAGAGCGGCCGCACCGAGCTCAGCCGGGTGTATCTGGGCACAGAGGGGGTCTACCGGTACTACGGCACGGTGGACCTGAACGGTCTGCCCAGCCCCATCACCTTCTCCCTGTCCGTGGCGGGCCATGGGCTGGACTCCTTCTACCGCTCCGACGCCTATATGGGCTATGTGGGCATCGTGCCCGACCCCGTGCCCGCGGTGGCAGAGGCGGACGCGGCCAGGGCCCTGTATGACGCGGCGGCCCTGGAGCTGCGGTACGTGTCCGACGGGGAGGGCGGCGCCGTGCTGCGCTATGTGCCCATCGGGGCCCGGACCGTGGTGGATGCCCAGTCCGGCGACGCGGTGGATATGGACGCGCTGTACGAGTCCATAGGTGGCGCGGAGGGCTACGGCGCGGCCATGAACGCCGACGGGACGGCGGTGGCGGCGGAGCCGGAGGCGTCCCTGGACGGCGGCCTCACCGAGGTGGAGCTGGCCTCCATTGAAAACTACGCCGACGTGCTGGACCAGGCGGCCCTGGATGAGAAGGTCCGGGCCCTGCCCGGCCTGGGGCTGGAGGGGTTCGCTCCGGAGCAGTGCTCTTACTCCATGACGGGGGAGGACGGGAACGTGACCGCCTCTCTGCGCTATCTGGGGGCCATGACGGAGGACGCCCTCAGCGGCTTCAGCAAGGCGGGCTACGACCAGGCCGTGGCCGAGGGCCGGGACCTGACCGTCTTTAAATATATCACCCTGGACGCCAAGACCGGCGAGGTCCGGGCTGTCCGCACCAGCTACCCCCTGTGGGAGAAGGACCCGGCTGTGACCATGGCCAAGGCGGACAAAGACGCTGCGGCGGAGGCGTTCCTCGCCGCCGCCCTGCCGGAGAGAATGGCGGAGACGGCGCTGTGCACCCTGTCCGGCTATGAGGAAGACGAGGCCAGCGTGTTCGCCCAGGTCCACGAGGGCTATTTCTACCCTGACAACTGCCTGCGGGTGACGGTCAATCCCGCCAACGGCACGGTGGATGAGTTCCGTATCCGGTGGGAAGACGTGGAATTCGGCCCAGCTGAGGAGCCGGTGGATATGGACGCCGCCCTGGGAGCCTACACGGACGCCCTGGACGTAACGCTGGGCTATGTTGCCTGGCCTCTGGATCTGGCGAAAGAGGAGAACGAGATATACTCTGCCTACCAAATGTGGGGCTATACCTACGTGGAGGAGCTGCGCCTGGCCTACTATTATGGCGGCACGGATCGGGTCTACGGGGTGGACGCCCTCACCGGGGAGCCGGTGAAGGACGAGACCACCGAGGGCATATACGGCTATGAAGACCTGGCGGGCGTGCCCCAGGCGGACATGATCGCCGCCCTGGGCCGGGCCGGCGTGGGCTTCGACGGGGAGAAATTCCTGCCGGAACAGGCCATGACGGTCCGGGACGCGGTAGTGCTTCTGCTGCGGGCCGGGGGGAGCAGCGTGTCCGAGCAGGACGATGAGTCCCTGCTGGACCAGGCCTGCTATCAGGGCTTTTTGAAGGAGAAGACCTGGGAGCCGGAGGAGGAACTGACCGGGGACGGGTTCCTGCGGATGATGCTGGGAGCCAGCCGGTACGGCGACGCGGCGGAGCTGCTGGAGGACGGCTATGACCAGATCGGCCGGGCCCTGGGTCTGGCCCCGGCCGACGGGGCGGCGCCTATCACCCGGGCGGAGGCGGCGGAGCTGCTCTACACGTTCATGGAGCGGTGAGCGCCGGAAAACGGACCTTTTCATCGGGCCGTTCTTGTGCTATACTGAACGAAACTTTACCGAGATACAGAGAAAGGCAAGATATGAAAAAGACTGTAAGCGTGGTCCTGGCGCTGGTCATGGTCCTGGCGCTGTGCGCCCCTGCCCTGGCGGCGGAGGGCTCTGTGCGGCTCGTACAGGCGGATAACTATGAGAACGGCTTCCTGCGCCGGCAGACGAAACTGAGCTACTATGAGGACGGCCGCCTGGAGCAGCAGGATGTGACCCTGTATACCTATGACGGGTCCGGCGGGGCCATCGGCAGTGTCCAGACCGTCACCAGTTACAATGAGAGGGGCCTCGTCGCCGTCGTGGATGCCACCACCCGCGACGCGGAAGGTGAGACCGTGGATACAGCCCAGACGGTGTATGTCCGCAACGGAGATGGCGCGCTGCTGGAGACCGTGACCGAGGCTGGCCTGGGAGAGAACACCGACCTCAGCGTCGTATTCTACTCCTTTGAATACGACGACCAGGGCCGGGTGGCCGTGGAGACCCAGAGCGCAGGCGGTGTGGATTTCCTGATCCGGGAGTACACCTATGACGACCAGGGCCGGGTGGCCGCCACTCTCAGCCGCATGGGCGAATACGGATGGTCCTACCGCAACGAGTATACCTATGACGACGCCGGCCGCATGATCGCCGACCGGGTGACCTATGACAACGGCACGCCGGGGACCTATCTGGAGTACTCCTACGAGCCGGACCCCTACTTCCAGCTGCGCTACAGCATGCAGTACATGGACGGGGCGGTGATGCCCTCCCTTAAGCCATCCGACGACGCCTTCTACGCGGAGGTGCCCGGGGCGGAGGGCCAGCCGGAGCTGTCCTTCAGCCTCCATGACACGCCCCAGCTCACCTATGACGAGGCGGGATATCTGGTCCTGGCGGACGCCGGGAACGGCAACTGCCTTCGGTTCACCTACGAGCCCGCGGCATAAAGAGCCAAAACAACCGACGCGGCCGCCCCTGAGAAGGGGCGGCCGTTTTCGTTGTCCGGATGTTTTATGTAAATTGTAACCGCTTTTTGATGAACTGGCCGGCGGGGCGTGATATGATGGCGGTAAGCAGGGTATTTGCCCCTTGACCGGCGGGGAGAGGAGTGGGTGATCGCCGTGAGGAGGAAAGCCATAAGTCTGTTGCTGGCGGCGCTGCTGGCGCTGGGCGCCATGGTGCCCGCCCTTGCCGCGGAGGAGGCTCCCGGGGCAACAGAGGTCCCCGCGGAGACGGAGGTGCCCGCGGAGACGGAGGTGCCCGCGGAGACGGAGGTCCCCGCAGAAACGGAGGTCCCCGTGGAGACAGAGGTGCCCGCGGAAACGGAGGCACCTGCGGAAACGGAGGCACCTGCGGAGACCGAAACGCCTGCGGCGGCGGAGACCCCCGAAGAGGCGCAGACGCCGAAGCCTGAGCCGTCGGGCGAGCCCCTTCCCGCCGCGGGGGGACAGGCGGCGCTGTGGGTCTATGACCCGGACTACGCCATCAAGAGCTTTGAGGTGGTGGACAGCGATCACGATTACGGCCTTCTCATCGGCGACGGGCAGAACGTGCCCGCCGGGGCGGTGGTCATGCTGGAGCTGTATAAGAGTCACGTCCTGACGGTCCGCGGCGGCGTGGTGGAGTACGTCACCGACAGGGAGCCCAGCCGCGGCAGCTGCTCTCTGCTCAGGATCCGGGTGGACGCCGACGCCGTGCAGCTCAATATCCAGGTGTTTGAGGTCGAACCGGGCGGCCAGCGCCGGACCGTCGTCTATGACGATCCGGACGGGCTCATCCACTACAAGGACAAGCTGGCCTATGTGCCGGAGGACGGCGTCTTTCCGGTGTTCGTCGAGCCGGGCAACCATCTGCGGATGGAGGGCGGCAAGGTGGAGTATTCCGGCGTCTGGGGGTCCGGCTGCGCCCACTACACGGCTGCGGCGGACCCGGGAACCGGTTCCGTGACCCTTAAGGCTGTGAAGGACGGGCGTGTCACGCTGCGTGTCAAAGACCCCTCCGGCAAGGCGGAGCTCTGGGAGGGAAACGACCCGGAGGAGCTCACAGAGGGGCTGAACGACGGATATACCTTCTCCGATGGCCTGGACGCGGTGGTCCTGCAGCCGGAGGGCTATATGGTCCTGCAGACGGATGAATGCCAATACTGGGACCGCACCGCCATCGACGGGGAGAGATATGTCGTCCTGCGCATGCGGGACATGGACGGGGACGGGGAGGCCGCCATCGAGCTGATCCCCGCCCTGGATGTGGATATAGACGTGCCGTCCCACCGGCCGTCCACCCCCTATCCGGAGCCGCTCATCTTCTACGGCATGGACGGGGAGGCGAGCATCCGGGAGAGCGGCTATGCGGGGGACACCGTCCCGGCCGGCAGCACCCTGAAGGTGCGCATCCACAGACTGTGGGGCATGCGGGCGGAGAACGCGCAGACGGTCCGGGACTGGTATGAGAACGGATACCACTACTACATCCTGAAAGCGCCGGACACCGGGACGATCAAGCTCACGATGATCGAGGGCAGGGAGAACCCCTTCCTGGACGTTACGGATAAGGACTGGTTTTTTGACGCTGTTCTGACGGCCTATGATGACGACATCGTCAATGGCATGACGGATGATACCTTCGTCCCCAAGGGCGCCGCCAGCCGGGGACAGACCGTGACCATGCTGTACCGGATGACCGGGTCCCCAGACTCCTCCGGCACGACCCCTTTCACGGACCTGACCCAGGACTATTACAAGACCCCGGTGGCCTGGGCCTATTCCCAGGATATCGTCACCGGCCGGACGGAGACCCTCTTCGACCCCAACGGCCATATCACCCGGGAGGACTTGGCAGTCATGCTCTACCGCTGGGCGGGCAGTCCCGGTGAAGGGGGAGACCTGGACGATTTCAGCGACGCCGGGTCTGTCCACGGCTACGCGAAGGAGGCCATGGAGTGGGCGGTCCGCGCCAAGATCGTCACCGGTTATTCGGACGGCACGCTCCGGCCCAGGAACACGGCCACAAGAGCGGAGGTATGCGCTATGCTGATACGGTGCAAAGATACAGCGGAATGGGTCCCCAAGGAGGAGACGCCATGACATGGGTCGGCAGTCTGGACGCGGCCCAAAAGACGGACCAGCTCCTGATCGTGGCCGCCGAGGGCACGGAGGCGGACGTGACCCTCTGGGAGAAGGGCGCGGCCGGCGCGTGGGGCCAGGTGCTCTCCGTCAGGGGCTATGTGGGCGCCAGCGGCATCGGGAAGATGAAGGAGGGGGACAGCAGGACCCCCACCGGCGTGTATGGCTTCACCGCGGCCTTCGGCGCCAAGCCGGACCCCGGCTGCGCCATCCCCTATACGGTGCTGGACGACACCCAATATTGGGTGGACGACCCGAAGTCCGCCTATTACAATAAGTTCGTCTCCACCAGGGATGTAAAACGGGACTGGGACAGCGCGGAGCACCTGCTGGCCATAGGCGCGGCCTATAACTACGCCCTGGCCCTGGACTACAACGCCGCGTGTATCCCCGGCGAGGGATCGGCGGTGTTCCTGCACTGCTCCACCGGCGGTCCCACAGGGGGCTGCGTGGCCATCCCGGAGGCACAGATGAAGACGGTGCTGGAGCGGATAAGGCCCGGCGCGCTCATCGTCATCGACACGCCGGAGGGCGTGAAGACCTACTGACGGGAACATCTATCCCGGCGGCGGGACGGAACACGTCCCGCCGCCGTTTTACCCCTTTTCAAAGGGCGCGGGGTATGCTATAATACAATATTGTGTATAGCCGCGGCCGCGGCAAGCAAAAATGATGTGTACCGGCGGGGGGAGACCCCGCTTTTGAGAAAGGCGAAACAATATGATCCTGGACAAGATCTTTGGCAGTCACTCTGCCCGCGAGGTGAAGAAGCTTCGCCCTCTGGCGGACAAGGTGATGGCCCTGGAGGACGAATATAAGAAGCTCACCGACGAGGAACTGAAGGCCAAGACGGGTGAGTTCAAAGCCCGCCTTGCGGCGGGGGAGACCACCGACGATATCCTGCCGGAGGCCTTCGCCACCGTGCGGGAGGCGGCGGACCGCGTGCTGGGCATGCGGCCGTTCTACGTGCAGGTCATCGGCGGCATCGTCCTGCACCAGGGGCGCATCGCCGAGATGAAGACCGGCGAGGGCAAGACCCTGGTGGCCGTG
>CANRNF010000073.1 GCA_947631865.1 uncultured Oscillospiraceae bacterium
GTGGAGGGGCCGGAGCGCTGCACGTCCACCACCACGCAGGGGATCTCCGCCAGGCACCCGTAGCCCAGGTTCTCCTGCTTCAGGGAGAAGCCCGGCCCGGAGGTGGCGGTCATGGCCTTCACCCCGGTGACCGACGCGCCCAGCACGGCGGCCATGCTGGCCAGCTCGTCCTCCATCTGGACGAATTTGCCCCCCACCTGGGGCAGGCGCACGGCGCAGCCCTCGGCGATCTCGGTGGAGGGGGTGATGGGATAGCCCGCGTAAAAGCGCATGCCGGCGGCGATGGCGCCCTCCACGCAGGCCTCGTTGCCCTGCATCAAAACAGCTTTTTTCATCCCGCTCATTCCTCCAGATCCTCCAGCCACACGGCGTAGTCCGGGCACCGCTGCTCGCACTGGCCGCACAGGACACACTCGTTGTCCTCTTTGAGGCGTGCCTTCTCCCCCACCAGCTCCAAGGCGTTCTTGGGACAGAAGGCCACGCAGATGCCGCAGCCCTTGCACCAGGCCGGGTCCAGCACCAGCTTCTTCTTTCCTGCCATATACCTCTCTCCTTATATCCTTGCAAATTGGACGCAAACGGCGCCCGGAAGGACGCCGTTATACACTCATTCCTCCGCTGGAGCCTGGGACATGTCCAGCGGTTTGGTTTTCAGATTCTCCACCGCCACGAAGCCCCAGATGAGAAGCTGCATGGCCAC
This sequence comes from uncultured Oscillospiraceae bacterium, assembly GCA_947631865.1. Classification (GTDB taxonomy): domain Bacteria; phylum Bacillota; class Clostridia; order Oscillospirales; family Oscillospiraceae; genus CAJOIG01. The sequence goes on from CANRNF010000073.1 coordinate 701, forward strand.
GGCGGCGTAGGTGACACTGTCAGCCATGGAGCCCTGGTCGATGGCGCTCATGACGCACAGGAACGCCCCGAAGTGGCAGCTGAATACGGTCCAGTAAGGGTGTGGGCTGTTGTAAAACCATCCGGCGGCGTGGTACACAGCCAGCAGCGCCATGCAGCGGGCCAGGATACCCACCACGAACCGCCATACCACCGGGTCGCCCGCCGCGTCCCGGTAGCCGGTCACCAGCCAGAAGCCCGCGAAGAGCATCATCATGGCCGCGCCCTTCCGGCAGGCGGACGCCCCCTCGGGCTTCGTGTCGTTCGAGACCACGACCCCGGCGCCCAAGGCGCCCAGGACCGTGAATCCCCCGCAGATCCGGTGGGTGGTGACCCAGAGCACGTCCCCGGGACGGACCAGCCGCAGCAGGCCCGCCGCCGCCAGAAGGATGGCCGGTATCAGGCCCACCGCCCCATAGAAGGGGGTGTGGCCCTCGTAGGCCCTATCGTATGCAGCGGGGGCGTCGAACTGCCGCAGGCGCATCGCCAGCACGGCCAGTATCACCGCCGCGGCCGCGATGACCCCCGCCACCAGAAAGCTGATGGGGGCGTAGGCGGCCAGGCCCGTCTCCTCGTTCTGGATGCGCATGTCCTGCAGCCACCGCAGCAGGAACCCCAGGGCGCTTATCACGATGGTGAATCCGGATATTTTATACGCTTCGCTTCGCATATGCAGCCTCTTGAAACCATAGGATTTTTCACCGGCGATTATATACCTAACCGGCGGTACAGTCAAGAAGCGGACGGGATATCCCGCCCGGTCAGGGAGGCATCTATGGTGAAGCGCGCGGCCCGGTTCCTGGCCTGGTGCGCCCTGGTGGCGGGCCTGGCCCATCTCTATCTGCGCCCGGCGCCGGAGAGCGCCGCTTCCCGCCTGGACAGCGCCATCTCTCTCACGGTGCTGACCCAGGCCGGGCCGGTGTCCATGACCGCGGCCCAGTGGCTGCCCGGGGCCCTCGCTGCGGAGATGCCCGCCTCCTTTGAGTCCGAGGCCCTGAAGGCCCAGGCCGTGGCGGCAAGGACCTATGCCATGAGCGCCCATCGGCACGCGGAGGCGGACCTGTGCACCCTGAACGGCGGCTGCTGCGTCGCCTACAGGGACGAGGCGGCGCTGCGGGCCCTTTGGGGCGGCAGCTACGAAAAGAATATGGCCGCCATCGAGGCGGCCATCCTGGCAACGGACGGGCAGTATCTCACATACGGCGGCGAGGCCATCCAGGCTGTGTTCCACGCAAGTTCCGCCGTCTCCACCGAGGCCAGCGCAGCCATCTGGTCCCCCGCGCCCTATCTTGTCAGCGTCCCCACCCCGGAGACGCCGGAAAATACGCCGGGGCTGGTCACCACGGTCCGCTTCACGCCGGAGGAACTGTCCGAGGCGCTGGACATATCCCCGGCGGGGGACCCGGCCGCCTGGCTGGGCAAGCCCGTATCGGACAGCGCCGGGCGGGTGGCGGCCCTCACCGTGGGCGGACGGCGGTTCACCGGCAGCGAGATCCGCGGGGCCCTGGGCCTTCGCAGCACCGCCTTCACGGCGGCGTGGGACGGAGAACAGTTCGTCTTCACCGTCTCCGGCCACGGCCACGGGGTAGGCATGAGCCAATATGGGGCCCAGGCCTACGCCGCCATGGGCTGGGGGTACGAGGCCATCCTGGCCCACTACTACCCCGGCACGGAGCTCACATCTCTATCTTTCCGATGAAGAACATCTCCACCTGGGCAGTGACGAGCAGCTCCTCCCTGTCATTATAGAGCTTTACGTCGGCCAGGGCCATGTGGAGCCCCTCGTGGACCACCGTGGCCCGGGCGGTCACGTATGCCCCGTCGCCGGGATGGATATAGTGGATGTCCGCCGAGCGGCCTACCACGTTCCTCCCCCGGGTGGAGGCAGCGATGCCCGCCACGGAGTCGCACAGGGTGAAGAGGAAGCCGCCGTGGGCCATGCCGTGGGGGTTCAATTTCTCAGGCCCCATGGGGGCCCGGGCCTCGCAGAACCCCGGCGCCAGCTTCGTCACCTCGATGCCGTTGTAGCGCATGTAGCCCTCCCGGGCGTTCACCATATCCTTGAATTTTTCCAGGTCCATCTCCGGTGCTTTCATATCTCTACCTCCCAAGTCAAAAAGGACAGACAAAGCCTCCCTCTGACGAGGGAGGTGGCTCGGCCGAAGGCCGAGACGGAGGGAGAGATATTTTTCTTTTCTCTCCCCCAGTCAGCTTCGCTGACAGCCCCCTCGTCAGAGGGGGCCTTTAACTGGAAAGTTTATCACCCTTCGCCTTCCCCGTCAACCTTTTCCACCCGGATGGCCCCGTCCCGGAGGACCACTTTTGCCCTGTCCCCGGGCCGGAGGGTCCCGGACAGGAGCATCTCCGCCAGGGGGTCCTCCACCGTCTGCCGCAGCTTCCGGCGCAGGGGCCGGGCGCCGTAGTCCGGGTCGTAGCCCTGCGACCCCAGGGCGTCCAGGGCTTCCGGTTCCGCCTCCACGGTGATGTCCCGGGCCTTGAGCCTCCCGGCCACCTTCTCCAGCATCCCGGCGGCGATAGCGCGTATCTGCTCCCGCTCCAGGGACCGGAACACCACGACGGCGTCCACCCGGTTCAAAAGCTCCGGCCGGAACACCCGCCGGGCCTCCTCCATCACCCGTTCCTTCAACAGCTCATACCGCTCCCCGGCAGTGTCCTCCCTGCCGGAGAAGCCCAGGCTGTGCCCGCCCCCGGCGATGGCCCGGGCCCCCACGTTGGAGGTCATGACCACCACGGTGTTTTTAAAGTCCGCCCTCCGGCCGTGGGAGTCGGTGAGGATGCCGTCCTCCAATATCTGCAGGAGCAGCCCCCACACGTCCTCGTGGGCCTTCTCCATCTCGTCAAAGAGCACCACGCTCCAGGGCCGCCGCCGGACCTTGTCCGTCAGGTACCCGCCCTCGTCGTGGCCCACGTATCCCGGGGGCGCACCGATGAGCCGGCTCACGGCGTGCTTTTCCATATACTCGGACATGTCCACCCGGATGATGGCGCTCTCGTCCCCGTAGACCGCCTCCGCCAGCGCCCGGCACAGCTCCGTCTTGCCCACGCCGGTGGGGCCCAGGAAGAGGAAGCTCCCCACCGGGCGGCCCGGGTCGGCCAGGCCCACCCGGCCCAGGCGGATGGCCCGGCACACGGCGGACACCGCCTCCTCCTGCCCCTCTATACGCCGGTGGATGATCTCCTCCAGGCGGTTGAGCCGCTCGCTCTCCTCCCTGGTAAGGCTCTCCACGGGCACCCCGGTCCAGCCGGACACCACCGCCGCCACGTCCTCCGCCGTCACCTGGCGGCGCAGGCCGCCCGCCTTGGCAGTCCAGGCGCTGCGGGCCTCATCCAGGGCCTGCCGCTGCCGCATCTCCTGGTCCCGGAGGGAGGCGGCCCCCTCGAAATCCTGGTCCTTCACCGCCTGCTCCTTCATGGCCCGGAGGCTCTGGACCCGCTCCTCCGCCTCCCGGACGGGCTCGGGCACCTTGGACCCGGCCATGCGCACCCGGCTGGCCGCCTCGTCGACGAGGTCGATGGCCTTGTCCGGCAGGAACCGGTCCGGGATATACCGGGCGGACAGGTCCACGGCGGCCCGGATGGCCTCGTCGGTGATGATGAGGCCGTGGTGGCTCTCGTACCGGTCCCGCAGGCCCTCCAGGATGCGCACGCTCTCCTCCCGGTCCGGCTCCGGCACCGTCACCGGCTGGAACCGGCGCTCCAGGGCCGCGTCCTTCTCCACGTGGCTGCGGTATTCCTCCAGCGTGGTGGCGCCGATGACCTGGATGAGCCCCCGGCCCAGGGAGGGCTTCAGGATATTGGCCGCGTCGATGGCCCCCTCCGCCGCGCCCGCGCCGATGATGGTGTGCATCTCGTCCACGAAGAGGATCACGTCCCCGGCCCGGGACACCTCCTTCAGCACCGCCTTCATCCGGTCCTCAAAGTCCCCCCGGTACTTGGTCCCCGCCAGCATGGAGGGGATGTCCAGGGCCACGATGCGCTTCTTTCTAAGATGTTCCGGCACGTCCCCGGCGGCGATGCGCCGGGCCAGGGCCTCGGCCACCGCCGTCTTGCCCACGCCCGGCTCGCCGATGAGCACCGGGTTGTTCTTCGTCCGGCGGGACAGAATCTGTATCACCCGGTCCAGTTCCTTCTCCCGGCCCACCACCGGGTCCAGCCGTCCCTTGGCGGCCAGGTCCGTCAGGTCCCGGCTGTACTGGTCCAGGGTGCGGGTATCCGTCCGGCGGGCGGCGGTGCGGGCCCCGCCCTCCTCGGGCCGGGTCCGGTATTCCGGCCTATCGAACACGCCCAGTACGTCCGTATAGAGCTTGTTGGGGTCCACCCCCGCCTCCTCCACGGCCCGGGTCCCGGCGCAGTCCGACTGGCGCAATATGCCCATGAGCAGGTGCTCCGTGCCCACAAAGCCGTGACCCAGGCGGCGTGCGTCCTCGCAGGCCAGCTCGATGGTCTTTTTCGCCTTGGGCGTGAGCCCCTGGGCGGGCGGCCCCGGTGTGCCCCGCCCGGCGGACGCCGTCACCAGCTCCGTCACCGCGCTCTCCTCCAGGCCGCTGCGGCGCAGGCACCGGCAGGCCAGGCCCTCCCCTTCCCGCATGAGCCCCAGCAGCAGATGCTCCGTTCCCACATAGCTGTGGCCCAGCTGGTGGCTGGCCTGGTAGGCCTCCTCGATGGCCTTCTGGGCCCGCAGGGTGAACCGCTCCGTGTGTTTCATACATATATCGCCTCCGGGAAAGATTACACCGTCAATTATATCCGCTCCCGGCCAAATAAAAGCGCGAGAAAGGTTCTTATTTTGTCGGAATGCATTATTTGGACGCACCGCAAAAAAGTATTGCATTATACCGGCCCTTTGTGTTAGTATGTGGGCGTACATAAAAAACGGAGGTAATCGACATGGCTTATAAGATCTCTGATGCTTGCATCTCCTGCGGCTCCTGCGCCGATCAGTGCCCCGTAGAGGCCATCAGCGAGGGCGACGCCCACTATGTCATCGATCCTGACAAGTGCATCTCCTGCGGTTCCTGCGCTGAGCAGTGCCCCATGAGCGCCATTGCTGAGGAGTAATCTACAAGCAAACCCACGGGCGGTATGCTTCGCGCATACCGCCCGTCACTATTATAGCTGACGGGCCGCCTCCCGTCAGCTATTGAGGAATCGCTATGAAGCTTCTTTGGTCCGGCGGACCTTCCTATGGGGACGACCCCACCTTCAAAATAACCACCGACTCGGTGCTTCTGGCCCATTTTGCCGGCGGCGTGGAGAACTTCTCCCGCTGCATGGATTTGGGCTGCGGCGGCGGGCTTCTGTCCGTGCTGCTCCACGCCGGGCGGCCCGAGGCGGTCTACGACAGCGTGGACATCCGCTCCGACGCGGTGGATGTGTGCCGGGAGAACTACCGGGTCAACGGCATCCAGGGTACGGTGGACTGCCTGGACGCCCGGGAGTACCGGTCCATCGGCCGGCAGGGGCAGTACGACCTGGTGGTCTGCAATCCCCCTTACTATTACGCGGGCAAGACCTCCCCCGACGGGGCACGGGCCGCCGCAAGGGGCGACGGGCTCTCTCCCGCCCAGTTCTCCGGGGCCGCGTCCTATCTGCTGAAAAAGGGCGGGGCCTTCTGCCTGGTCCACAAGCCGGAATTTCTCACCGACATCTTCGCGGCCATGCGTCTGGCGGACATAGAGCCCAAGCGTCTGCGCCTCATCTCCCACCGGGCGGACAGCGCTCCCGCCCTGGTCCTCATCGAGGGCCGCCGGGGCGGCCGGCCCGGCCTCGCCGCCCAGGCCAACCTCATCCTCACCGCCCCCGACGGCTCCCCCACCGGCGAGGTGCGCCAGATCTACCACATGCGGAACAAATAAGGGATATTCCCTCTCCACATAATAAGCGGCCGGGAGCGTCACGCTCCCGGCCGTCGTTTTGCCTTTTATTCCCTGCCCAGCAGCCAGTCCACCGTGACGTGGAGGATGTCCGCCAGGGCGTTCAGCTCAATGTCGGACACGGGCCGCTTCTGCCCCTCCAGGAGCGACAGCGCGGGGACGCTCATATCCACGCCCGCCGTCTGCAGCTTCGCCAAAAGCTCCACCTGCTTCATGCCCAGCGCGGTCCGGGCTTCCGTGACGCGGGCTCCGACGATGTTCCGGTCCCCCAGCGTCAGCTTCCGCGTCTTCACCCCGTCACCCCCTTTAATTATCCATTATGAGCCATGAGCCATGAGCCGGGAGCATCACGCTCCCGGCTTTACCGTCGTCTTATTCTTCACCCCCAGGACCATCACCAGCGCCCCCAGCACCGCGGACGCGGAGGTGACACCCAGGGCTGCCCGGACGCCCACGGCGTCGATGAGCACGCCTCCAAAGCCGGAGGCGCACACGCTGCCCAGGGTGGACATGGCCGTCACATAGGCCTGGGCCCGGTTGGCGTCCCCGGGGCCGGACAGCTCCCCGGCGTAGCGCACCGAGGCGGGGATATAGAGGGCGTAGCCCAATAGCTGCAGCGTCATGCCCCCGTACACGCCACCCAGCGACCCGGCGGCGAACACCAGCAGATTTTTCACCGCGAAGAACACCGCCGCGAACCGTAAAAGCCCGCCGCAGGAAAACCGCTTCAAAAGCCTGTCGAAGAGGAACATGGTGGGCAGCTCCAGCACCGCCACGTACATGGTGAGCATGCCCATGTCCCCGTCGTCGCCGCCCACGGCCCGGACGATCTGGATGGTGTAACCGGAGAGGAAGCTGTGGCTGAAAAACAAGAGCACCACCGCCGCGAGCAGCGCCCGGAAGCTCCCGTTTTTCAACAGTCCCCCGGCGCTGCCGCCGGCGCTTTCTGTCTCCGTGGGGCGCGCAGGCGTCCCAGCCCGGGAGAACCAGACCATGAGCAGGACCATCAGCACCGCGATGCCCAGTCCCGCCCCGGGCACCGCGTCCACGCCCGTGCGCAATATGACCCGGCCCAGCACCGCCGCCAGCACCCCGTAGGTCAGAGACCCCACCGCCCGGCACACCCCGAAGGGTATCGCCGTGCCCAGGGCCTCGATGTAGTAAGCGAAGGCGTTCACCAGGGGCTGGAGCATGATGACCAGCGCGAGGAACAGCACATATACAATAGTAAGAGCCGCGCCCTTTTCCGGCAGGGCCAGGATAAGCGCCGTCACGGCGCCCACAGCCGCCGCCGAGCCGCCGATGACCGCGAGAGGCGCCCGCGCCGTCCTGTCCGCCAGGGCCGCCGCGGGCGGCTGCATGCTGAGGCCCAGGATATACCCCGCCGCCACGATGACCCCCAGGGCGCTGTTGGAATACCCCCGCCCCAGCAGGAAGTTGGCGGAGAAGGAGTAGATGAGACAGCACAGCATCCAGTACACGCCGTTGAGGGCCCCATAGGCCCCACGAAGCCTGCCGGAGCCGCTCATTCCTTCCCCATCCGCGCCCGGAGCGCGTCGGTGACGGCGGCCTCGAACACCTGGCAGGCCGCGGCGTGGTAGTCGTCCAGCTTGGCGGCCACCGCCGCCGGCTCCATGGGCGACTGGCAGTAGGTGTCCGTGTCCACGATGAACTCCCGCCGCCGGTTGGGCCGGGGATACTCGCTGTTGAAGATGCCGTAGCGGATGGTGGCCCGGTCCGTGCCGTAGTTCAGTTCCGTGGTGCACATGTGCCGGGCCATGGCCCCGTCGTTGGCCGCGAAGCGCAGGCCGCTTACCAGCCACGGGTTAACATAATGCTCCCAAAAATCCGCACCCAGACCCGGCCCAGCGTCAGCCTCCGGCAGCTTTATCTCGTTTACATAACGCATTCCCAGCCGCCGCAGCTTCAGCGCGGGGAACTGGCGGACCATGGCATCCATCAGCTCCAGGAAGCCCTCCCGCAGGGGCTCGTAGCCCTCATAATGCTGTTGGGACAGGAACACGTACTCACTGCACACCGCCGCGTGCCGGGTCCGGCCGGGGATCCAGAAGTTGTGCTCCACAAAGTTGATGGTCCTGGTGTCCTTGATGGGGCCCTGGAGCCCCTTCTGGACCCGGACCTCCGTGCGGCTGCGGTTGATGCTGTTCCGCTCGGGGTACTCCTCCAGGGCGGGTAGCAGCTCCGCCGGGAAGGGCCCGGCAAAGGGCGCCGTGCCGGACACGAAGTCCGCCCGCAGCACCACCTGGGTGATGAAATCTCTCGCGTATCGGGGCATAGTCAAGTCCCCGCCTTTCCTTGTTATTCGGCCATATTATAGGCCATCCCGCCCCGGTTGTAAAGCCGCTTCATGGTTGACAACCCCGGCGGGGGAATGATATAGTATGGGGGCTATGGAAGCGTATCGAAGTGGTCATAACGGGCCTGACTCGAAATCAGGTAGACCGCAAGGTCTCGTGGGTTCGAATCCCACCGCTTCCGCCACCATCTGAGTAGAATATGGCGGGCGTCATGTTCTAGTCTCTAAAAAGCAAGAAACCCCTGTAATTCGGGGGTTTCTTGCTTTTTTCCAGCCGAAATCCAGTCGCTGTGAGGTGTTAGCCCTGCACCATTTCTTGTACGGGGCTTGCTTCCCTATTGGCCTCATTTTTGGGCTAATGCACCAATTTCACAACGGCAAAGTGAAACAGCTTCAACTTTCGAGTTAGCGTTGTAGGTTTTCTGTTTTGCACCAATTTTCAGATTATCCGTTGTAAACCTGGTGTAATGCAGTTAAGACAGGCCCAAAGACACGATCAGCGCCATGACTACGTGGCAGTGGATCAAATCTTCACAAGGATCTTGTCTCCATTCGGCAGGCGGAAAACTGCCTGTCGGTCATCATAAATGATCACTTCCTCCACCAACTCATACCAGAGAGCATCAGTATATTCATGTTCTGGATAGTTCAATTTCTCCAAGACATCTGCAAAAGCAGTTTTGATCTCATTTTCTCGGAGGATGGGTGTAGTGCATTTTTGCTTACCATTATAACGGTGGTTGCAGCACCAGATATCATAACGAGTGCGGGCCTTGTCATGGCTTCGCCAAACTTTGTGACCATAGAATGCCCCACAATCCCCACAGATAATGCGATTTGCAAAAGGACTGCTGACGCCCGCTTTTTTCGTCCTGACAGTTCGGCGGCGAGCCAATTCGCGCTGGACCCGTTCAAAGACAGCGGGGTCCACAATGGGCGCGTGAGAATGATGGACAAGGTAGCTGGGCATCTCGCCCTTGTTCTTACGTACTTCCTTGCTGAGATAATCCACTGTGTATGTTTTCTGGAGCAATGCCTCGCCTTTATATTTCTCATTGGACAGGATACTGCGGACTGTGCTGGCGCTCCAGACTGTCGTATTGCCTGGGCTAGGAATATGACGCTCTGTTAAAAGACGTGCAATATGAGAAATAGAATTACCATTCAAAAACGAATCATAAATACTGCGCACGATCTCCGCTTCCTCCTCCACGATCTCAGGCCGGCCATCCGGACCTTTCTTGTAACCTAAGAATCTCTTGTATGGCAATTTCACATTGCCGTCCTTCATACTTTTGTGTATGCCCCAGCGGGTGTTCTCACTGAGCGAACGGCTTTCTTCTTGGGCGAGGCTGCTCATAATGGTAAGCACGACTTCACATTGAGGATCTAAGGAATGAATGTTCTCTTTCTCAAAAATTACTTCTACCCCCTTTTCTCGGAGTGCCCGTACTGCCCGCAGAGTATCCACTGTATTTCTGGAAAAGCGGGAAACAGACTTAGTGAGGATCAGGTCTATTTCTCCATTCAGGGCCAGGTCTATCATCCGCTTGAAACCCTCCCGGTTCCTGGTGTTGGTGCCGGTAACGCCCCTATCCGCAAAGACACCCACTAGTTCCCAATTGGGATGGTTGGTTATGTAGTCGGTATAATAATTTATCTGGGCTTCATAACTGGATTCTTGTTCATCCTGCTCTGTGGAGACACGGGCATACGCCGCTACCCGCAGTTTCTCTGGGACGAAATAAGGGTCTTTCTCTACCAGTTGGGCGACGGGCTCAATTTCATCGATGATGAGGCAGCGCTCTTGGGTAGGGGAGATGCTATCGGCCATGCTCGTTCATTTCCTTTTCTTTATGATTTAGTCCAGCACCAAAAAGATGCCTGCTATCAAACAAAAAGAGAGTGCTTCATTAATGTATGAAGCACTCTCACATATACTGAGGGATCATATCCTGTCCGGGCAATAACGTATCACAGGTCTGTAATTATCCGCTTCTGGTCACAGCGGGCGTAGCATACGGCAAGGATGTTAACCTGCTTCCGGTCGTCATCCACTTGATAGTAGATGTTGAAGTTCCTAGCCCGTGTTTTTCTGATAGGATGGTATTACCAGAATTGGAGTTTGTGTAATTCAATAGTATCTCAACGACCTTATTGATATAAGGCTATAATTTCAAGTTGGTATACGGGCTTATCATGTATTGACGTCACTGCCACAGCATCAAAATCATAGACGCTATTACCAACTACAGATGATACTTCTTTAACCAACTTTTCTTTAGCATCAGAATCCTTAAATTTCGTAAAAATCGTATTTTTCATCAGTTCGCATCCATTAGGAAATACTCTCTTTACTTGTGCCAAGCACTTCAATTCAGTCCCAATAATATCAGAACGAGTAGATTGATATAGATCAGAATCAACAATATTACCAATGATTGCATATGCCTCAGTCTCGAAAAGAATTTCTTCGCCGCCAAACAAAACTCGAACAGCATTTATAACGTTTTCCATTGCTTTTGGTGGCTTGTTTTTGGGACCTGTAGTGATTCCCATGTTTTGAATGCTAACCACCAGCTTTGTTAAGTCCGCTAACTCTTCAAGTTGCGATTTGATAGAATTGATTCTGAGAACAACGGGAATACAAACAAATTGCCCCGGTACTGCATCAAGAATATTTTTCAAATACCCTTTATCTTCCAACGCCGCTTTAACTATACTCAGAACGGATGTAACCGTCTGAACTTTTTTCTCTTTGTTTTCGCTCTGGCTATTGTTAATGTTTTCAATATTGCCGGAAACTGAAGCGCCAAATTTGAAGATTTTAAACCCTCCATTTCCAGACGCATCGGCTTTCCCGCCCTTTGTCTTCTTCTCGCTTACCGCAGTAGTGAGTTCCACATATTCTGAGTATCCGTCATTTAGAATGGCATAGATGTCGAGCAACCTTCCTTGATTGACATAGTAAGGAAAAAATAACTCTTTAGTCTTTTCGGTTGCCTCTTTGCCCATTATAACTCCTCCTCAAATGCTTTCAAAATACTTCGCCATCAGGCTTTGGCCTTCTGCAATGCAGCGTTTATGAGCTGTCTCGCTTTTTCTTCAGGCGACATCATCCGTCCTCCTTCCGGCATAAGGCCAGACCGATTTGCCCCCGAGACCCTATAAAATCCACTAATAGGATACCACAAGTGCAGACGTTTTCCAAGTGGCTTCGACAGCGTATAGATCACAAGAGCACAGAACAGTTTGTGTTCTGTGCTCTTGCTTGAGATAGCAGGAAGCGGCTGGCGTAGTCCCCAAAATATTTTTGTTTTTATTTTGTCAGCCGCACCCTTTGGTGGTCAAGTCATTATTCCCCGGAAGACCAGTCCATGTAGTGGCTCCGGATATCTCTGAGAATCTTTTCCAGCCGGTACACGCTCATATTTAGTTCTCTGGAGGTCTCCTGTTTGCTGTACCCGGACATCTGCAGGGAGACGATCAGCCTCTCATCGTCAGCTAAAGACGATATGAACTCGGCCACTGACAGCCTGCTGAAATCGGAAAGATGTGAGCGCAGAACGCCATATCCATTGGCGCGGCCGTCTGTCCCGGGGACGGGCGCATCCAGCGAGAAATGGCCAAATCGCAGGGATGGCGTCTTTCTGTTCAGCCTGTCCATATACTCGGAAACGCGGTCCCAGCAGTCCTTGAAGAAATGCCCGGTCGTCAGCGGCATGGAGCGAAGCATCACAATAAAAAACAGCAGCGCCTCGGAGACTCTGTCCTCATATTCCAGGTTGAGCCATTTTCCCAAGCAGAGAAATCGTATGACCGGGAGCGCAGCCGAAACGATCCTGTCCTCCGCTGTTTCACCTGCGCCCGCCATCCTTCAGTTCCTTCAGGATGCTCTCCTCAGCGGACTTGCTGATCTTCCGCGGATTTTTGGCAGGCGGGCGTTTTTTCGCCGTCGGGGCCTGAAGCTCGGCGACCCAGGCGTTGCCCTCCTGGCGCATAGAATACCGCGCTGGAAGAACAACGCCGGCGGATACGATGTGTTCGACCAATTCCGGCCTTGTCACCGTGCCGCTCTTGGGGAGCGTATACCCGGATGCAGGATCCTCCACGACACAAACCCTCTTGCCATCCGGCAGTATACCGATTTTGATGTGGGACGGCAGCGCCTCCCGGGCCGGCCGGTTGAATGTAAAGCCGCCGGTCTCCGACACGTTGATCATCATTTCCGGCGGCTTCGGCCCAAGGTCGAACCACACAAATTCTTCTAGATTAATCTTCCCCATAATAATCATACCTCCTTTTGGGGACTGGAGGAATTATAGGGAAAAACAGCAGGGAGATAAAGGATGTGAACGGAGATACTAGCACAAGCATCTACGGCCAAAAGACCGCAGATGCTTGTTTTCAATTCATCGTCCTTGTTCACCGGGCATCTACTATCGCCGCCTGGTCACGCAGGAAGGACAGGAACCGGTCCACGCCGCCATGGAGTACGCTGACGGCGGGCGGGCGGTCCCCCGGCAGGTCCGACACGTCGAAGAAATCGGCGGAGGCTGTCAGGTGCGTGAGCATGAAGCTGTCGCTGCCGTATATGCCCTCCTCCAGGGCGATGAACTCATCCCCCCAGAAGCAGCAGTCCTCCGCGGCGAT
>CANRNF010000074.1 GCA_947631865.1 uncultured Oscillospiraceae bacterium
CAGGGGATAAAAGAATAGCTATCAAAAGGTGTACCTTCTGATAGCCGGACATTTTTACATAGTATAGCGTGTTTTCCACCTGTTGGCAACTGTTTTCGGGGATTTTGCCTGTCAAAAAGCGTGTTTTTGAAAGACAAAAGCCGGTTTCCGGGCGGGAACCGGCTTTTGTCAAATAGTACACTTTTTGACAATCTTAGGAGGTATGGCATGAACAAAGACTTTATTCTCATCGAGAACCCTAGATTACGTGTCGTAGAGGATTTGCGCATCCGCAACAAGGACAACATGAAAAACGTTGCGGGAGAATACTTCGGCAACAAATTCACCTATGCCGAGACGTTTCAGATGTTTGAGGACTTCAAAAAAGCTTTTATCCATGTCGATGGACTGGAAGAGAGTGCGATAACGATATCCGCGCCTTCCACTATCGCGTCTGTCAACGCTTTCTACGGGGCCATTGACGCCAATAAGATTGCGAACATGGTCGGACCGGGGTTCCTGCAAGCGTATACTGAGAAGTATACAACAGGAGTGAACAGTCAGACTGCCATTATATTTGATGGATTTCTCTCCGATGACCTGGTGTCAAAACTGCGTCAGGCGGGCGTAAAAAACCTTATTGTCACCAGTGTTACAGATTATATGAATCCTGTTGTCAAGCTGGCGGGGCAGGCCAAGGGTCTGATCGACAAAAAGGATTTTTTGGACGAATATGTAAAAGCGCATAAGACTCTACCGCAGGGGATGGAGATCATGCGGCTCAAAGAGTTTGCCGCCCTCGGGAAAAAGGTCAAAGAGCCATATGGTTTTCCTTATGAGGAAGGAAAGATCGCGGCTCACTTCCTAACGGGTGGCACTACTAGTCAAATACCAAAGTGTGTCAAATTGTATGCAGATGGATTGACAAAGATGGCCTGCATCTATGATAAGCTGTGGTTTGATTTTGAATATGGGGACAGGAACACCGTGTTTATCCCGTTGTTCTATGCGACAGGGGCTGTACACGGTGTGCATGCGGGGCTTTTTAAAGGCGCAACGCTGATATATAAACCAAAATATGATCGTTTTTCCTTTGGGAAAGACCTGATCGACAGCAAGGCAAAGGTGGCTCTTGTTGCTCCCAGTCATGTTGCAACGCTGGATGAATCTGGGTTGGCAGACAACTCTCTGCGCCATGTCAAGTACATATTTATTGGCGGTGAGGCCATCATGCCAGCTCAGATAGAAAAATTCAGAAATACCGCTAAACGACTGGGCGTGAAACACATCATCAACGCATATGGCATGACGGAGACAGGAAGTATGACAGGTCTCTCCGACCCTCACTATAACACACTGGATGATGTATCTATCACCCCTGTTCCTGGCGTACAATATAGGATCGTTGATCCGGATAGCGGAGAAGTTTTGCCCGATAACAAGCGGGGTATTCTAGAGATGTATTCCCCATGTACAATGGCGGGCTATATGGAGGAAGAAAAGAATAAGACCCTGTTTACCTCTGATGGTTGGGTCCACACAGGAGATATCGCCATTCGTTACAGTAACGGGAAATACCGCGTCTTTGGCCGGGCGACCGACTGCTTCACCAATAACGGCAAGATCTATCCTATGTATGATATCGAGGAGCAGGTGTTGACGCATCCCGCTGTTGCCGAGGCAGAAGTCATTAAATTCAATATTGACAAAGAAGAACGGCCAGCCATCGTTGTTGTCCTCAAGAGTGAATGGCAAGACAGAGCGGCAAATGTACTGCGAAGGCTTTCCACCATTGACGTACCGGGAATGGAATATCTGCTTGGCGTCCGCTTTGTAGACAAGTTCAAAACAAACCCGATAACAGCCAAGCGTGATGTACTGTCCCTGCCGGATGAAACAACAGATTACTATCGGCTGGACAAAGAATCCGATACGATCTTCCGCGTGACGATCGGCGGAGAACAAACTGCCGTGACCGACAGCAATGTCACAGTTGTTAATGTCTGACTTCATCATTCACCTTCGCCGTTCACCAATTGGAGCTTTCATATGCCCAACCTTATGACATTTACTAGAGTGGGAATAGTAAAGACTATCAAACCTAGCAATTATAGAGAACTGGAGCGCAGAATAATTTAATTGTAATCTGGAGGTGGTAAATATGCCCATGGTAAAAGTGAAAGACTTAAGAGTCGGCGACCGAATCAAAGCATTTTTTCTTAATGACGATCAGTGGCATTTTGTCCGAAACATCGGCCCTGGTCTTAGCGCGTCTAAGATTTATCTAGCTGTTGAAGGATACGGGAAAATACAACTTGATAAGGATACAGAAGTAGAGAAGCAGAACTAATCCAGTTAATCCAGTCCAATTCTCTGAAAATGCGGTTAGAGAAGAATATAGCCACGTTCACTATTCTTACACAGGTGAAGTAACAATTCCATAGTAATCACGCAGCGGTTGATAAGACGAACGTAAGCAATCCTAATGGCGCACTTCTATACATGGTCTGACGACCATGTATGTGCGCTCTGCGAGGCGCAGCCCGGACACCTGAATGTCCGGGCTGTTTTGCGTCGCTGCTGCTCCGTTCAGGAGGGTGCGCCCTCCTGCGCCGCTTTGCGGCTACCACACCTGCTGCCTGCGCTCTGTTAAGATTGTCTTTTAGGAGTAAGGACATTGAAATTCTTGTCCTGTTTTTTGAAATGAGCTTGTCCTGCCATTTGCACGTTTTTTGCGAAATCCAACATAACTATTGCAGAGGATGATGAAGCGCCCGCCGCCCGGCAGGCGCTTTTGCTTCTCAAATCCATTCTGAAGGAGGGATCACAATGCTCCCAACAAGGTACAAAACACCGCTTTTCGCCGCCCCGCTGTCCCGGCACGACCGGCAGTTGAAAACGCGCTCACAGCACCGAAAAATCGCCCAAATGACACCGGGGACATACAGAAATCCTCCCGGAACACCAAATCTCAATTATCGTATGAAAAGGAGTAATAATGCCGCGTATGAGCAAGAAACGGCGGGAGGAATGGTCTTTCTTCCTTGACCGCCGTAATCGTATCACATATAACCCCATCTGTAGAGGCTGCACCCAGGACTGCAAGCAGAGCTTCCGCATGGGCATCGTTGTCTGCGACCGCTACTGGTCCAAGCGTTGGAAACTCCGGGAGGAACGCAAATGAGCAAGACGCTGGAGCAGCTTCGGGCGGAACAGGCCAGAGACAAGGCGCTGCTGGAACAGTATCAGCACCGGCTGGAACGGCTGGAGAACCGGGCGAAGTATCTGAACAAGGCCGAGCGGACCGCACGGACGCACCGGCTCGTCACCCGCGGAGCCGCCGTGGAGAGTATCGTCCCGGAGATCAAGGCCATGGCAGAAGTGCCGTTCTATGGTCTCATGGAGCAGATACTATCCCTGCCGGAAGCCCAGGCCGTTATCCGTAGGACGCTGCAAGGGGAGGATTTGTAAATGGCCCTCTATCATTTTCATGTCACCCAGATCCAGCGCAGTGCTGGTCAGTCCGCCATCGCCTCCGCCGCCTATCGCGCCGGAGAAAAACTTTACAGCGAATACTACGGTGAGACCAGCGACTACAGTAAAAAGAAGGGCATGATACGCTCAGAGATACTTCTCCCGGCAAATGCACCGCAGGAATATGCGGACCGGCAGACCCTATGGAACGCCTTGGAGCAGGTGGAGCGGAACAAAGACGCCCAGCTTGCATATAGCTTTGACATTGCCTTGCAGAACGAGTTTTCCCTGGAGGAAAACATCGCTCTCGCAAGGCAATTTGTATCGGAACAGCTTGTCAGCCAGGGCATGATCGCGGACTTCGCCATCCATATGCCGGACAAGGAGATACAAAATCCCCACTTCCACATCCTCTGTCCCATCCGGCCATTGAAGGAAAACGGCAAATGGGGATACAAGCAGCACCGTGTCTACCACTTGGACGAGAGCGGCAACCGCATCCTTGACGAGAATGGCAAAGCGACCTTTGACGCTGTGCCCACCACCGATTGGGGCAGCCCGGAGCGGCTGGAATCCTGGCGGGAGGCGTGGGCCGCGCTGTGCAACGCCAAGTTTGCGGAAAAGGGCCTGGACTGCCGGATAGACCACCGCTCCTATGAACGCCAGGGCATCGACCTGATACCGACGGTCCATGAGGGCCCCGCCGTCCGGCAGATGGAGGCGAAGGGCATCCCTACCGACAAGGGCGATCTCAACCGCTGGATTCGCTCTACCAACGCGGCCATTCGCAGTCTGAGGAAGAAGATAGCCACGTTGCTGGACTGGCTGAAGGAGGTCAAGCAGGAACTGTCCAAGCCCCAGCAGCCCAACCTGGGCCAGCTTTTGGGCGATTACATCGTTATGAGAAACGCCGGAGCGTGGAGCCAGAAGGCAAAGCTGGGCAATCTGAAGCAGTTTGTAGAAGCCTATAACTACATCATGGAGAACAGGCTGTTCACAGTGGAGGCGCTGGAAGAACGTGTTGCTGACCTCAACGGCCAAGTATCCAGGCTGAAATCGGAAATGGACGCCTCCGACAAACGCCGGAAGGAGATGAAGGACCTGCTCCAGCAGGCGGAGAACTATGCCCGGCTAAAGCCCATCTTTGACGAGATGAACAGCATCCGATGGAAGGGCCAGCGGGAGAAGTACAGGCAGGAGCATGAACGCGATCTGCGGCAGTTCTACATGGCCCGACGCAAGCTGAAGGACGCCTTTACGCCGGACGGCAAGCTGCCTATCTCTGCTTGGCGGAAGGAGATGGAAACGCTGGCGCGGGAGCATGAGGCGGCATACGCCCGATACAAGCCCCTGCGGGATGATCTCACGAAGCTGCTGCAGGTCCGGCACCACGTCAATGTGTCGCTGGAGCGGAGAAATATTGAAGATCCTGTCCTGCACCGGGACAAATACGAACGATAAGGAGGTGAACCAAAAGATACCATCCATCTGGTATCCGCAACTGAATATTAAATGGAGGTAAACATTGGGTCGTAAGAAAAAGCTCGTAAACGACACCAACATCCCGCAGCACGAAATCGAAAAGCTCGCCCGGTGCTTCCTGCCGGACATCCTCGCGTTTTATGAGAGCGAGGAAGGCCAGCAGGAGTTCGCAGCGTGGAAAGCCCAGCGGGAGAAGGAAAGACACCTCCAAGACACCAAGGCGTAAAACGCCAGCGGCGGCAGTCATTTGACTGCCGCCGCGATGTTTGTTTCCCTTTTCTTGAGATATTGTGCTTTCAACCTCGGTCACTAAATTGCACTATTGCACTATTTTAAAAATGAATTATTTGTACAAGAAAGAAAACGAATGGATAATAATTGAAGTCCTTCTCCACAAAGTCTACACTCAAGTATGACTTGCTCGATTACTCTGACTATTTCGAAGTAAAGTTATACCAATCCATTCATTAAACTAGATACTGATATATTTGTCACCGTAACCTGACCAAGAATCTGATATGCGTTTCTAATTTTGTCTACCAAGTGTTTCCCAGTTGCTACAATTGTATGGTTTAAACAGGGCGTTACTGTTTCATCGGGATAAACACGAACTGAACAAACCCTCTCAAAACAATTAGAAGCATAGACACAGTTATGGCATAACTCCCATTTTACAAGAGAAGTTAACATGGGATGCTTGATACTGACACTACAAGTGCTATCTATATTTATAGTTAAAGAGGGTGTTGACCCAAATTGTATAATAGGCGATCCATATTTCAAAAAACAATCTAGAACAAATTTTTGCATCACACGATCTATCTCGTCGTATTTTTTCAACTCAAACATGATGTCAAGAGACATAGAGCTGGAAATACAAAAAGAGATAATATTGTCAATCTCCCGATAATTATCATTGGTAATTACAACATTTAGATTCTTATGTAACGCAGGAATATAGTGCACTGCATCCAGTGCTTTTTCGGGTGATACATTCTGATAACTTTTCCACAACGCGTCAGAAAGAGTGCAAATTGACAAATTAATTGTGTGAAGCGGCTTGTTAACTGTGTGATACAGTTCAGAAAGAGCGTATCCATTTGTTGTTAAACATATATGGCCACTATATAAATCCTGCAATTCTACAATTATTGCGCCAAGATCTGTACGGAGGGTAGGTTCACCGCCTGTTAATGAAATGCCAGGAATTGATAACTCTTCGGCAACAACTGCACATTCGCGGATTGTTGACCAGCCCATAAAGCCTCTCTCCTCAAAGCCCTCTTTGTGACAAAACGGGCACTTTCCTTTACATTGATGTGTTAGAACCAATCTGAGCGGCGGCGTATAGTAATTATCCATCTTTAGTCAACCATCTTTCAAAGCAACGGCTTCTCCATCAAACATCGTCATCTGTGTAGCAGCAGTAATAAGGTTGTATACGTCAGCTTTAATGCGATGTGGTATGCTGATTTGCTTGTTATTAATTGCATCCCGTATAGCTACGTCGTCTATGCTAATTTCCTTTGCTGCAAAAACTTGCTGAATAAGGTCTGCTTTGTCATCCTTTTTTAATAATCTATAGATTATATACCAATCCTCCAGATATGTACATGGTATCTTGGTGTCATTAATGTCAACATACTTAAGATTCTTAGGGTCAATAATATACTCGAATTTATACTGATTTGGCTTTGTTATAAAACACGCAATAAAGTCAACGACCAAATCAAAATATTCAATTTTATACCGATACTCTTTCGGGATTGGTAAATCGTTTGGAAGCTCAGTGCATTCTTTAAAAATATTACGCAATTTTGGCATATCACTCGGCTGGACCCACAAATCCACGTCATTTGGATTCTCATACAAGTGATTAAGTGCAAGCAGACATGACCCGCCAACACCCCACACAATATGAAAGCGATTCAATAATTCGCTCAATTGCTTTAATGAAGAATAATTAACCATTATTACTACCCTGTCTTTTGATAAAGCGTCGTATTATCTTCCCAATAGTTATGACAACTGCACCTATTACTACATAGATAATAGTTGAAATAACATTTAAAATAATAGTGCGTCTATCCGATGCTGTTTTACTCCATATTATAGAAATCAAACTCGATAGCTTTAAAACGGCTAAGTGAATAGTAGTACCGAAAATTAAGACCAACAGTAATATACATAAAATTCCACAACACAGCCAAAGACGGTTTTTTAATACTAGTTGGCAATTCATACCATGGGTAGACGCATATCCAAATAGAAACTTTGAAAGCTTATTTTTTGAATTATTTTGTTTTAATAGAACCAATGAAAAATCTACCCCCACATGTCTGACCCAACATAGCAGGGTTGACAAAACCATAGCATATGTAAAAGTGCAAATTGTTGTTTTATCGTATCCCTCAATTTTCCACCTATCAGCATTATTGATTAACCAGTCGATCTGGCTTATTACTCTTTTATTAAATGGGGATAGCCCTAATTCAAATAACTGAGGCAAAAGTGTTGCGCTGAATGAATAATAGTTTTTCTGTTTATTATATTTTGCCCCACCTTCGCAGACAATTTGTTCATCATTCCACTTGGCAGTTTTGCTCGGCATCTTTGACAGAACAAATGATAATGAACTATCTAAAACTGAATTATAAAAAGACATAGCATCTTCTGAAACTTCATCTTCCGCCTTACCAATTTGCCTAAGTGCCATCAGCGCCCATGTCGTTGCTGCGCAACTAGGCTTTTCATTGAAACACCAGAAAGTTCTATTTTGCTTTCTCTTGCATTCACTTTTCAAATAATCAAATCCAGTATTTATCACCGAGCGGATTTGATGAAGATCGTCAGAAGAATATTTAAACTCATCTCTATTGCAGGGTTCGATTGCCATTGCAAGGGCCCTAAGAGCAAGAGAAGTCATGGTCGCATTAGCAGCACAGTTATCACTTAATTGATACGCCCAGCCATGAGATGTACTATCATGCTGTTTTGCCAACCACAAAACTGATTCTTTAAAATTAGAAGCCTTCTTTTTACCATTGCCCAATGGATCCAAAAGAGCAATAATTGCCATGCTAGTGGACCAGACCGATACACCTTCTCCAATAGACCAACCATTTTGATCTTCGGCATGTTTTTTATTATTTGGTGTTTGCGGATCATCTGCAATATTATGATCACGCAAATAAAGTAGCTCATTCTGCATCTTGTCTAACACATCAACTGGTACTAGGTTTTCTGAAGCTAACCAGATGATTGTACTCGACAATGGAGATGCTCGATATCTCTCCTTTGTATTTAAGAGATATGGGACAGCTCCATCTTCAGTAATAGAATTGACTAATGGTTCAAACCATGATGCAAGGGGTTTCTCAGACATTCCATCAAAACTTGCAAAATGGTCAACATTATGTATATGGTCAAGCCACAATGCCTTTAACTCATTCACGTTACCGCCTCGTTCTTCATATAGTGCCCCAACGGTCCTACACTCCAAATTGCATCGAAAATCGTTACATTACACGGAATATTATAGCACATATCTGGAATAAGATCTAGCTGTTTTGTAATTTCATGTCTGTGATCTTTACAAAAACACACATTTCGACCAGCAGAAGGACGACAAACACCTATAAAAGTGGCAATATACCCTATAAGCTTGTCATCAGACATCTATAATGCATTTTCTAAACAACATTGACACACATAGAAGAGAATCAGCATCAACACCAACAAGGTTAAAGTTTCTTTTTCCTCGGTCCCCTTGGCTTCGACTCCGGCCTCTTTCGCACTCCATTCCTAAAATGTGTCGCCTCATAGGGCTCAAACCAAAACACAAGTCCGAACCCATCGCCTACGGGGAATGGTCCCACAGGTCTTGGGTTCGGATTATGTTGGTTTGGTGCCGGTGGCGGGGGTCGAACCCGCACGGTGTCGCCACCGCCGGATTTTGAGTTTTGCCCGCCACACGGAAGATGACGCCAGTAAAGAGAAGATAACAGAACTTGCCGCACTTGAAAAGTGCCGTAATATCAATGCTTTAAGCGCCTCACCGCGAAAAAAAGCCCGCACCGCAAGGACTTTTGCCAAAGTGTAACTTTGGAGCAAAAAAAGGAAATCGGAGGTCCATTGGAGGTCCATCCAAGATTCATGTTCAAGAACAACAGCTCATTACACGAATACATATTACCTCACTTAACACCTATTATAGTGTCCTCCGCTGCCGTTGACAAGAAGTTTTTTGGAGACACAAGAGTGTTACATGGAGGCAGCGCTATGAACAATCGGCTTTACTACGAGAAGCTGTTTGAACACTATCCCGATGTTGTCACATTGCAAGAGTTCCGAGAAATGCTCGGCGGGATTGGTGATGCGACCGCTAGAAAGCTCATGCAGGGGAATCATATTCAGCATTTCTTGATTCGCAATACATATTTTATTCCAAAGGTCAGCGTGATCTCCTATGTCATGAGCAAGCACTATGCCCAATACAAAAACAAACTAACTGTCCAAATATAGTGTTGCACTATGTTCTAGCCGCTCGTGTTGTCATGAGCGGCTTTATTTTTATATGGAGACACCACATTAGAGATTACCGGTGATCGCCATCGTTCAATCAGAGGGTACCACACTCTCTTTTTGGAAGCCGCTCATGAAATGGGCGGCTATTTTTGTTCTACAAGGAGGAAAACCAGTGAAGAAGCTCAAACACCTGTTGCCCCTGCTCTTGGTCGCTGTGCTTCTGTTGAGCTTGACACCCCTTTGGGTATTTGCTCAGGAAGATACCAGTACGGACCCGGCAGACGCAACGCCCACCCCGGCAGCGCCGGGAGACATCGTTTCTTCGGGCAGTGACCCGGAAACGACCACACCTCCGGCAGAAACCGCCGCACCCACGGCCACACCTGCCCCCACACCCACAGCGGAGCCCACGCCCGTACCCACGGCGGCTCCGGCTGAAACGCCCACGCCCACCGAGGCCCCGGAGATTGCTCCGCCTGTGGTGGATGGGCCCAGCATCGACGAGCCCTTTGGGGACGGCATCGTTATGGGCCCGAACAATCCCCCGGAGAATGGTCCGACCATCTTCTCGACAATCAGCGGCACCGCCTCGATTGCGGTGCATAACTGCTACGATTCCTACGGTTCTCAGATCAAGTACTACAGTTCGTTCGCCTGGAACTCGAAGTACATTGGCGGCAATGGCAGCCCTCGTTACCAGATCACCGCCAACGGCTCCCCGGCGTACTGCATTGAACCTGGCGGCTATCTTCCCGGAGGCTCTACTGTTTCGACCAGTACAGCGCATGTGTGGAACGGCTTTTCATCGGACAAGCGCGACGCTATCAAGGTAGCGCTGCTGTGCGGCGAACCGGGTAACAGTTCCGCCCTTTCCGGTAACTTCGGTAGCCAGTACACGGCGACACAGTTGATAATTTGGGAGCTGATCGTGGGTGCCCGCAGCACCTATTCGCCCTACAACTGCACCGATTCCAAGGTTATAAACTCCGTATGCGGCGGTGGCTGGAACAGCGAGGTCAAGACCGTCTACGATCAGATCTCCAACGCCATGCGGGCATACAGCATCCTGCCCAGCTTTGCAAACTCTCTCAATGCGCCGCCTGCCTCCCATGACATGAGCTATCAGAACGGCGCGTTCACCCTCACTCTTACCGACAGCAACGGCGTGTTGTCCAATTACAACTTCACCAGCACCAACGGCAGCCTCAACTTTAGCGTGTCGGGGAATCAGCTGACGATCACATCCTCGTCCCCAGTCGATGGCGCCACCGTGAATGTCACCAAGAAAAACGCCGTGTCTGTCAGTTCGACCATCACGGCCTACGCCGGGAACGGCTTGCAGGAAACTATCGTGGGTGTTGAGGCGTCGGACAACACCTCCGGGTATTTCATGGTTAACGCGGAGGGAGAAGCACCCCCGCCCACTGCCAACGCTTCCCTCGGAATTAGGAAAACCGCCGAGGATGGGAATGTTGCCAATATCAACTTTACCCTCGTAGGGATAGGCGGCGAGGCCAACGGTGCATATTACAGTGTTTATACTAACGACTACGGCAATATCTTAACCGAGGTCAAGCCGGGTACCTATATGGTAACGGAGCAGACCCCCAGCGGATATGTTGCCAGCCCGAAATCCCAGCAGGTCACGCTTAAGAGCGGTGGCGGGCAAGTTCTCACTTTCTATAATGCCCTCGAAAAAGGAACAGTAGAAATAATCAAGACATCAAGTGACGGCGTTGTGGGAGGGATCAAATTCACGTTGTCGGGCCCAGACGGATCGCAAACCGTGACTACCGGCTACGACGGCAAAGTAAAGGTGCCCGACCTGTCACCCGGTTCTTATACTGTGACCGAGCAGGTTCCGGCAGGTTACACCGCAGACCAGACCACACAGCGTTTTACGCTCATGCCGGGAGAATTGTACGATGTCACCTTCCATAACACTCCGTCGAAGGGGAATATCAAAATAATCAAGACTTCGGACGACGGCAATGTGAGCGGTATCAAATTTACCATCACAGGCGATGGATACAATAAGACCTTCCCCACCGACGCCAAAGGCGTCCTCAATGTCGGGGGCATGACGCCCGGCACCTATACCGTAACCGAGCAGGTCCCGGATGGCTACAAATCGGATAATCCCTCTCAGACCGTTTCCATTAAGGCCGGGACCCTCACGACCGTAAACTTCCACAACATCCGCAGCTTGGGAAGTATCCGTATCGTCAAGACCTCGGATGACGGCAAGGTGAGCGGCATCCAATTCACCGTCCGAGGCGGCTCGGTGAATCAAACCGTCACCAGCGGCTCGGACGGCACTATCACCGTCCCGAACCTCACCCCCGGCCAGTACGCCGTGACTGAAACCGTCCCCAGTGGCTACACCGCAGACCAGACCTCCCAGACCGTCACCGTCAAGGGCGACGAAACCACGACCGTAAACTTCCGCAACACCCTCAAAACCGGCAGCCTCAAAATCGTCAAGACCTCGGATGATGGTCATATCAGCGGCATCCAGTTTACGGTCAAGGGCGGTTCTGTCGATCAGACCGTCACCAGCGGAACGGACGGCACTATCACCGTTCCCGGCCTCGTTCCCGGCCAGTACACCGTGACAGAGAATGTCCCGGAGGACTATGTATGTGACAACCCCTCGCAGACTGTCACCGTGGAATATGATAAGACCGCCGAGGTCCACTTTGAGAACGAGCTGAAGATGTGGCGCGTGGCCGTTACGAAAGTGGACGCCGACGCAAACGTGAAGCGGAGCAGCCGCGCCACGCTGGAGGGCGCACAGTACGGCGTGTACCATGACAGCGCACTCCAGGACACCTACGAAACAGACGAACACGGACAATTTGTGACCAGCTTCTACCCCTGCGGAACTGGCTGGACCTTGCGGGAGGTCAGCGCCCCCACGGGCTACACCGTTGACCCCACATCCTATACCATCGGCCTGGAGCCTGGGACTACCCAGCTTGCGGCCAACGACACGGAATTGACAGTCCCGGAGGAGATCATAGAGGGCAAGCTGCTTATCACCAAGCAGGACGGCCTCACCCAGACACCCCTTGCCGGAGCCGTGTTCACCGTCATGGATGAGACTGGGGCCACTGTGACCGAGGCCACCACTGGGGAGGATGGCACCGCCACCGTGGACTCTCTGCCCTTTGGCACCTACACCGCCAAAGAGACAAAAGCCCCGGAGGGCTACCAACTGGACGAAACCGTGTTCGATTTTGCCATTGAGACGGACGGCCAGACCGTGACCCTCACGCGGGAAAACGTCTATAATGTCGGCTCCATCACCGTCCACAAGGTCGATACCCAAGGCAACACCCTCGCCGGTGCGACCTATCTTCTGGAATGGTCCCAGGACGGCAGCGCATGGAACCCCGTCACCTTCCGCTCAGATGCCACGCCCGCCATTGGCGGCTGTACCACCTTGGACCTCAACGCCGGCCAGCTCACCACCGGGGCGGATGGGACGGTGAAGTTTGACGGCCTTGTTGCCAACGGAAAAGTCCAGTACCGGCTCACAGAGACAAAGGCCCCGGCGGGCCTGTCCCTGCTGAAAGACCCCGTGTTCCAGGGAACGCTCCCCTTTGACGCCGCGACCGGCCCTTTGTACGACATCGCCTATACCGTCACCAACAACCGCATCACCAATCTGCCGCAGACAGGCTCTTCCGGCCTGCTGTTG
>CANRNF010000075.1 GCA_947631865.1 uncultured Oscillospiraceae bacterium
AACCACCAGTCCTGTTTCGCACAGAACTGGTGGCTTGACCCGATACTTTTTGTGTCTACTAACCCTTGACTATTTCATCCGATCTGGAAGCCGGTCTTGTTTTTTTCATGTCATCCCAGGAGGGATTTTGCCTCCTCGGGGAAGCGCCGGTCGGCGAACAGGGCCTTTTCATCCTGGGCAAGGCACACCCCCCGCTCGCTCACGTGGATGCGGTGGCAGGACCCGGGGCCCAGCAGCCGGTCCATAGCGGTGCGGTAGAGTTCGAAGTACTCCTCCGGGGCCAGCGCCAGGATAGTGCCCGCGATGCCGCCGTGATGGAGACGCCAGGCGCCCCGGCCGGCCAGGACCGTGCCGGTGGTCTGCAGGCCCTTGGAAAGGCCGTCGCCCCAGCCGGCAGGGCTCACGCCCCGAAGTATCCGCTCCGCGCTGCGGCCGGACTCGTTCATCAGGTCCATATACCGCTGGCCGTCCCGGAGGCCCAGGGCGTCCGCCATGGAGGACACCCGCCAGGTCTCGTCGAAGAAGTGCCGGGCCCGTATCCACTGGGGGTCGTTCTGGTGGGCGGGGAACTGCTCGTCGAAAGCGGTGGTCCGCACACGGGCCAGCACCGGCTCGCCGAAGGCCTGGGCCACGGCGGCCATGTCCGAACTGACGGCGGACCAGGCCCTCCTGGGAATGGTACGCTCGCCGGTATCCGTAAGGCACAGGGCCAGGCCCAGGCCGTCAAAGTCACAGGAGATGGGGACGATCTTATTCTCCAAGGCGTCCAGATACACCCCGCCGCCCATGGCGCAGGTCAGGGAGTCGATGAGGCTGCATACCTTTCCGAACCAGCGGTTCTCCGCCTTCTGGGCCGCCCGGGCCAGGTCCTCGGCCCCGATCTCCGCCCCGGAGAAGGCCGCCAGCATATACCCGGTCAGCACGCACAGCGTGCTGGCCGTGGCAAAACCCCGGCCCGCGGGCAGATCGCTGAACAGATACGCGTCAAAGCCCCGCAGCTCGGGAATGGTCTCGGCCAGGCACCCGGCCATGCCCCGCACCAGCGCGGAGGCCCTGCCCTTTTCCTTCTCGTCAGGCCAAAGCTTGCCCAGGTCCACCTCGATGGGCTCGAACCCCTCGCAGAATATCCGGACAATGCCCTCGTTATTCGGTTCCGCCTCCGCCGTGATGCCTTTGTCCATGGCGGCGGCCATGATCCGTCCTCGCTGCTGGCCTGTATGGCTGCCGACCAGCTCCACGCGGCCCGGACAGAAAAATCGTGTCATACTCGCTCCGCTGCCTTTGATACTGTCTTCCCTGAAAACACAGAAAACGCGTTATTATTCGTCGTAAGACAATGCGCCAGACGCATGTATAGATTACACCATTTTCATTTTGTCTTGCATCATTATATAATTGCTTTCTCCGGGAATCAACGCTATAATGATTACAAAATATCCAGTATATGCCTGCCGGCCGCTCCGGCGGCAGATCGGAGAGACTATGACCACCGACAAGAATATCAACCTGACCATGCTGTGCGACTTCTACGAGCTGACCATGGGCAACGGCTACCTGGCCGCGGGCATGGCCGACCGCGTCACCTATTTCGATCTCTTCTTCCGCTCCGTGCCCGATGACGGCGGCTTCGCCATCGCGGCGGGCCTGGAGCAGATCATCGACTATATCCAGGACCTGCACTTCGGCCCTGAGGACATCGCCTACCTCCGGGGGCGGGGCATCTTCTCCGAGGATTTCCTGAAGTATCTGGAAGACTTCAAGTTTACCGGCGACATCTGGGCCGTGCCGGAGGGCACCCCCGTGTTCCCCCGGGAGCCTCTCATCATCGTCCGGGCCCCGGCCATCCAGGCCCAGCTTCTGGAGACCTACATGCTCTGCATGATCAATCACCAGAGCCTCATCGCCACCAAGGCCAACCGCATCGTCCGGGCCGCCAAGGGCCGGACCGTGCTGGAGTTCGGTTCCCGCCGGGCCCAGGGCGGCGACGCGGCGGTGGTGGGCGCAAGAGCGGCCTACATCGGCGGCTGCGCCGGCACGGCCTGCGCCCTCTCGGATCAGCTCTACGGCGTGCCCGCCGGGGGCACCATGGCCCACGCCTGGATACAGATGTTCGACTCGGAGCTGGACGCCTTCCGGGCTTACTGCCGCACCTATCCCGAGAGCGCCACCCTCCTGGTGGACACCTACAACACCCTGCAGAGCGGCGTGCCCAACGCCATCAAGGCCTTCGACGAGATCCTGAAGCCCCTGGGCATCAAAAAATGCGGCATCCGCCTGGACTCCGGCGACCTGGCCTACCTGTCCCGCCACGCCCGGAAGATGCTGGACGACGCGGGCTGGACGGAGTGCACCATCACCTGCTCCAACTCCCTGGACGAGCACCTCATCCAGGACCTTCTCAACCAGGGCGCCTGCATCGACTGCTTCGGCGTGGGCGAGCGGCTCATCACCGCCGAGAGCGAGCCCGTGTTCGGCGGGGTCTACAAGCTGGCCGCCGTGGAGGAGCCGGACGGCTCCATCACCCCCAGGATCAAGATCAGCGAGAACGTGGGCAAGATCACCAACCCCCACTTCAAAAAACTCTACCGCTTCTACGGCCGTGATACGGGCAAGGCCGTGGCCGACTACCTGTGCGTCCACGACGAGACGGTGGACGACAGCGGTACCCTGGAGATATTCGATCCGGAGGCCACCTGGAAGCGCAAGACCGTCTATGACTTCGAGGCCCGGGAGATGCTGGTGCCCATCTTTCAGGGCGGCGAGCTGGTCTACGACCGGCCCACCCTGGACCAGATCAAGGCCTACTGCGCCGCCCAGGTGGACACCCTCTGGGACGAGGTGAAGCGCTTCGAGAACCCCCACCGGTACTATGTGGACCTGTCCCAAAAGCTGTGGGATATCAAAGATGCTCTTCTTCACGGAAGAAAATAACAAAAAATCTAATATTTGGCGGGCTTTCCCTCTTGCGCGAGAGTGGAAAGCCCGTTATAATGTCTCCATATTCGTATTTGTATTAGTAACGGCAGCCAGGGCGGCCCGCAATACGCCCCGGCTGTCCCTCCACAGGCCCCCAAGAAAGGAGACCCGAAAAATGAAAAAGACACTCGCTCTGCTTCTGGCGCTGGTGATGACGCTGGCGCTGGCCGTGCCGGCCTTCGCCGCGCCGGAGGCGCCTGTCGCCGAGGAGCCCGCCGCGCCCGCCGCGGCATCCGCCGAGCGCACCGTGACACTGACCGACGCCAAGGGCGCCAGCTTCGGCACCGCCCCTGTCACCGACGGCGTGCTGGGCGCCCTGCCCACGGCCAGCCGCACCGGCTGGAACTTCGTGGGCTGGTACGACGGCCCCATCGACGAAGAGGTGGATCAGACCAACGAAACGAAAGACACCTACTGGCGGTGGCAGATCAACCCCAGCGGCAAGCAGGTCAACACCGGCAGCGCCATTGAGGACAGCGTGACCACCTTGTACGCCATGTTCAAGCCCACCACCGTCAAGTACACCATGTACCCCTGCGGCTGGAACAACAAATTCGGCGCCCTGTATGTCTCCCGTGAGTACGGCGTTCCCTTCACCGGGACCGTTTATAGCTGGACCGATGTGGACTGGCCCGGCTTCACCTTTGACGGCTGGTGGACCAGCCTGGACAACAGCGGCCGGCGGGTCAGCGACAGCGACTCCGTGGGCACCTTCTCTGAGGTCTATCTTCACTGGCACAGGGACGGCGACACCTCCTTCAACCAGGAGGCCTTCCGCTACGACCCGGGCTACAAGATAGACGGGAAACTGACCGCCATCCGGCTGGATCTGTCCAGCAAGACCCTCCATGTGGGCGAGAGCTTCACGGCGGCGGTCTCCACCACCCCGTCCAACGCCAACGTGGGCGGCATCTCCTGGTCTGCTGACAACAGCGGCGTCGTGTCCATCACCCCCTCTGACTACGGCAGCTTGGGCAACACCTACGGCGCCAGCGGCAAACAGGCCGACATCCTGGCCAAAGCGCCCGGCACGGCCACGATCACCGTCACGGCGGACGGCCTGTCCGCCTCCATGACGGTCACCGTGAAGGAGCACGATTTCACCGAGCTGGTCTGGAGCACCCCCGCCACCTGCGAGAAGGAGGGCCAGGAGCAGTGGAGATGCTCCTATCCCGGCTGCGGCGTCAGCCAGAACAAGACCCTGCCCAAGACGGACCACGCCTATACCAGCAATACAACTGTGCCGGCCATCTGCGTGAACGAGGGCTATACCGCTAAGGTATGCTCCATGTGCGGCCACATGGAAAAGACCTCCATCCCCGCCCTGGGCCATAAGTACATCACCGAGCGCATCGCCACCTGCACCGGCACCATGATCGTGAACACCTGCGAGCGCTGCGGCGCCAAGACCACCACCACCGACACCTCTACCCCTGGCGCCCATACCTGGCAGAGCGGCTACACCGTGGACAAACAGCCCACCTGCGCGGCCGAGGGCAGCCAGTCCATCCACTGCGCCAAATGCGGCGCCACCAAGGACAGCAAGCCCATCCCCGCCACCGGCGAACACAGCTACGGCGCCTGGCGGACCACCAAACAGCCCCACTATAACGAGACGGGCCTGAAGGAGCGGACCTGCACCGTGTGCGGGGCGGTGGAGACCGAGGTCCTTCCTATGACCTCCAACATCCCCGGCGTCACTCCCGCACCCACGGCCACCCCGAGGCCCACGGCTACCCCCAGACCCACGGCTACGCCGGCGCCTACGGCCAGCCCGGCCCCTACGGCCACGCCGGACCCCGCGGCGACCCCTGAGCCTACGGAGGCTCCGGAGCCTGTAGAGACCCCGGGACCCACGGAGCCTGCGGGGACCCCGGAGCCCTCGACCGACCCCGAGACGCCTCCCACCACGCCTGCGCCCGCCCCTGTGAAGGACGGCTGGAACTGGGACAACGGCGCCTGGACCTACGGCAGGAACGGCCAAACTGTCACCAACGAGTGGCAGTATGACGGCGGCGCGTGGTATCTGCTGAACGAGGACGGCAAGATGGCGGCGGGCCTGCAGCAGGTGGACCTGGGCCGCGGCGACGACGGGACCTACTACTTCAGCGAGAAACACGACGGCACCTACGGCCATATGGTGACCGGCTGGAAGTACCTGGACGGCACCTGGTACTACTTCAACCAGAAGAACGGCGCGCCCGCCGGCCGGATGGTCACCAACCAATGGGTCTACGACGGCGCGTGGTACTTCCTGCAGCCGGACGGCAAGATGCTGGAGGGGCTGACCCGGATCGATCTGGGCCGGTCGGACGACGGGCTTTACTACTTCAGCGAGGCCCACGATGGTACCTACGGCCACGTGATGGAGGGCTGGCAGACCGTGGGCGGGAGCACGTACTATTTCGATCCCAGCCACAGGGGCTCCTACGGCAAGGCCTACGCGGGCGGCACCTACAAGATCGGCGGCAACAGTTATACCTTCGACAGCGACGGCAAGCTGGTGAGCTGATACCCACGAATATAGAAAACGGGAGAGGACACATATCCTCTCCCGTTTTTCATATTTTTTTGCGGAACAGCGCTCCCGGGATGCAATTCGAGTCGTGTTTTTGTCGATTCGAGACAGAACGGTTGACGGCCGCCCGCCGTTTCGCTACTATGATCGAGGGTAGGCAGTCCCCCGCCGGCTTCTGACGGCGGGTCAGCGTCCTGCCCCGATCGTTGTTAAAGGCCAACAAATAAAATGAAGGAGTTGCTGTAAAAATGAAAATGCGCGTATTGAGCTTGCTCCTGGCGCTGGTCATGGCCTTCGGCCTGTGCGTCCCCGCGTTCGCGGCGGACGAGTTCGAGGCCGAGGACCCCATCGTCCAGGAAGAGGAGATCCCCGCCGCTCCCGCGGAGCCGGAGGAGCCTGAGGCCCCGGCGGAGGAGATCATCGCCGAACCCGTGGCGGAGGAGGCCATCGCCGAGCCCGCGCCCGCGGCGGCTGAGGCCGACACGGTGCCCGGAGCGGCCGCTGAAAACGGCACGTTCACGGTCGTGGGCGAGAAGAGCCAGATCATCGCGGTCTACATGTATGACCTCGTCGCTGGTGAACTCCTGAGCGATCCCCAAGAGGTGGGCGCGGTCCCCGGCGCGGAGATCGATATCATCCTGCAGCCCGGCTACGCCGTCGAAGAGGCTTCGTATGGCTATTATACATGGTTTAGTCCGGACATGGACAACCCTCCTGTCAATGACGAAGATGTCGTTCCGGCTTACGTGTCCAGGATCTATGTCCCCGAGGAGGGCGGCGATGTGACCGCCACGGTCGCGGAAGGTCCTGCCATGCCGGAGACCGTCCCCGTCACCTACGAAGGAGACCGAGCCGCCCGCTTTGGCAACACCTCCAAGGCGTACAAGGATGAGGTCTGGCGGAACTACGTCCTTTTCAAGCCCGGTTATACCGTGAAGATCAGCGGCGGCACGGTGGTTTGGACCGCCCCCGTCCAGAACGGCGCCGCGCTGGAGGCGGCGTATATCGTCGACGAGGGCGCCAAGAGCGTGACCATTGAGCTGGTCAAGAGCACCGGCAAGTTCGAGATCAAGACCCCGGAGGGCGTCGCGCTGGAGGACGTCGTCAACTGGGCCGCTCTCATTGACAGCCCTGACCCCGAGACGTGGGCTACCGCGAGCTGGCTGGGCAATCTGCTGGAGGTCAGCGACATCTTCCCTGGCATGGGGATCTATCTCGCCATATCCCCGGAATATGAGCTGGCGGACCTGGATGAAGATCTCCTGGTGGCTACCGGCTTCACGCCTCTCGACAGCGGCGAGCCGGCCCGCTATTACCAGATAAAGACGCCTGACACCGGCGATCTCAAGCTGACGGTCAAGGCAGCTACCGACTCCATCCCCTTCCAGCTGATGGGCGAGAAGGGCGCCGTCCATTGTGATACCGACACTGACCATACCCATCCGGGCAGTGAGCTGACCATATATGTCAAGCCCGGTTACTATGTGCAGGCGACGGGCAGCGTTTTTGACTTCCTCGGCGAGATCGACGACGAGGGCTGCAATGTGTACCGTCTGCATGTCCTGTCCTCGGCCGAGAGCGTGACCGTCACGGCGGGCAAGGCGGCTGGCAAGCTGACCATAGAGGGTGAGGCCACCGCTTTCCGCAACGCGTGGATGGACAACGAGGACGTTTTCATGAGCGATCCCATCCAGGGCCTTGCCCCCGGCGCGACTGTGACCGTCACCGTGGCCAACGGCTATGCTGTGGAGTTTGAGGGCGCTGAGGACGACAGGGGGCCTTACGAGTGGATCCAGGACGATCCGGACAGCTATTACTTTGGCCAGCTGGTATTTGATTATTACTGCACCGCGCCCGCGTCGGGCGGCGTGACTGCCAAGATCGTTCCAGGCGAGATGGTCGCGTTCGTCCCGGTGGAGATCGTTGATCCCGAGAGCGCCATCACCTACGCCGCCTGCGCAGCCGGCGCCGTGCCCGGCCAGCAGTACATGGTCGAGTTGGAGGACGGCTACAGCCTGTCCGTGACCAACGGCGAGATCGTGGAGGCCGGCGCCTGGGTAGGGCCCGCTACCGACGACGTCACCGTCTACTATGCTGTCGAGGCCGACGGCAAGGGCACCATGACCCTGACCGTGACGAGCGGCGCTGAAAAGCATACGGTGCTCCCCATCCACTATGTGGATGTGTACGACGCCATTGTAACGAAAGATGTCAAGTACGCCCTTGCCGGCGAACACTTCTCGCTCGCTTGGAAGGACGGCTACATCGTGGTGCTGGAGGGCGCGGAGTACGATCTGCAGTCCGAGATGGGCTATGTGCCCAGGGGGACCGAGGAAGTGACCGTTACCGCCAAACGCCTGGTGCCCGGCGCCGCGCTGACCATCCAGGGCGAGACGGACGCCGTTATCCCCAACAGCTCGGATGTGAAGGCCGATATCGGCATGGCGGACGACACGCTGCTGGTGTCCGACGGCGATGCGCTTGAAGACGGCACAGGCCACATCCTGGTGAAGGACGGCTACACGGTCAGCGCCGTGTCCGACGCAGAGGTAGTGTTCGATCTCCTTTGGGTCAGCGATACGGACAATATGACGGCGTATTACGATTACGATGTCTACGCCACCGGCGAAAACCCCGTGGTCAAAGTGGAAGATGGGTACATCACCGCCACCGTCGTCAATAAGGCCGGCGCGGACTTCCGGTTCACCAATATGGACGCGACGCAGATGGAAGACGGCACCTGGAAGCTGTACTCCTGGGACCTTGTGTATATGATCGTGGAAGACGGCTATGAGCTGGAGGTGGAAGGCGCCACGTATTGGGACACTGTCACCAGCGAAGCGACCGGCGACGTCGTGCGGATCTATGCGCTGGACGTGGGCGCGGAGAACATCACCATCACCGTGAAGAAGAGCGCCTCCGCCCCGGAGAAGGGCGGCTGGAAGTGGGAGAACGGCGCCTGGCATTACTACGTGGGCGGCGAACAGCTCAAGGACGCCTGGGTCACCGACGGCGGCAAGAAGTATTACGTGGACGGCAAGGGCGTCATGGTGAACGCCAAGTGGAAGTACATCGACGGCTGCTACTACTCCTTCAAGGCCAACGGCGAGATGCGCCGCAGCGAGTGGCTGTATGACGGCGCGTGGTACCTCCTGGGCGCCGACGGCGCGATGATGACGGGCCTGCAGAAGGTGGAGCTGGGGCGGCCCGACGACGGACTGTACTACTTCAACCCCGAGCACGACGGCAGCTACGGCTGTGTGCTGACCGGCTTCCAGGGCGTTGATGGCGCTACCTACTACTTCAACCCGAAGCACGACGGCTTCTATGGCCAGGCCTACACGGACGGCACCTACAAGATCGAGGGCGCGAACTACGCCTTCGACAGCGAGGGCAAGTGCCTGGGCTGGTACATGTGACCGGAACAAATGACCGCCAGAGGCGGAGGGATCGCGTGTCTTCTCCCGCCGGCGCCCCTGGGCACCGCACCAAATAGCATAGACCCACCTACGCCCCTGGAGCTTCCAGGGGCGTTTTTTTCGGTTTCCATTGATGAATGGGGTCCGGTTGTGTTACACTAGGAAAGATTTGATAAAGTTTTCGAGGATGATCCGCGCAGGGCGAGGCAGATGACGCAGGCGGGCTTGGCGCCCGTCAAGGAGGATAACGAAGCCATGCGCCGGATCAGCCCGAAAAGAAAGGAGGCGTTGGTCATGGCTGGGAAGAATAACAAATTCTGGACCCTTGGTACTCTGAAGAGCCGCGGCTGGACCAACAGCCTCATCCGGGAGCTGCTGCCCCGGCCCCGGTACCGGCATATGAACGGCGGCACGGTGAAGATGTGGCAGTCGGACGTGGTCCTGACGGCGGAGGACACCGAGCGCTTCCGCCGGGTGACCGCCAGCAACAAGGCCGCCGAGGCGGCCCGGGCCAGGACTCCCGCCACCGCTGAGGACATCGGCCCCGCCCTGGAGGGGGCGGTCGCCTTTTTCGACGCCGCCTGGGGCAGCTGGACCAGACCCGACACACCGGCGGCCCTGCTGGCCCGGCGGTACCACGAGGCCATCCTCCGCCAGGTGCCCGCCACGGGCTTGGCGGTGGTCCTGTCCCCCGGCCAGGCCGCCGGGCGCATCGAGAACTTCCTGGCACTGGCCGCCCCCAAGGGGGAGGTCAAACCGGAGCGCATCATCAAGAACTTCATCACCGCCGCCCCCTGGCTGGGCATGAACCCTAACGCCAGCATCGCCGGAAAGCTGCGCCAGAGCTACGGCCCCACCCTGCTGGCCATATCGGAGCGGGCCCTGGCGGCCTTCACCGCCGCCCAGCCGGAGGTGGACCTGACCGCCCTGCTCACCATGGAGGGGTTCCCGGTCCAGGAGCTTCTGAACAACGGCCTGGGCTATGTCTACTCCGTGTTCTACGTGCCCAGGGCCATCCGCACCAGCTTGGACGTGCTGGTGGCGCTGAACCCCAAGGACGAGTACCCCGAGGCCCGGGCCATGGACCGGCACTTCATATTGCACATCGGCGGCACCAACACCGGCAAGACCTATGCCGGGTTCCAGCGGCTCATCCGGGCCAGCACCGGCGTGTATCTCGCGCCCCTGCGGCTGCTGGCCCTGGAGGCTCAGGAACTTCTCCTGGACCAGGGCGTGGCCTGCTCCCTCACCACCGGCGAGGAGGAGGATCGGGAGGAGGGCGACACCCACGTGGCCGCCACCGCCGAAAAGCTGGACCTGAGCCGGGAGTACGAGGCGGCGGTCATCGACGAGTGCCAGATGATATCCGACCCGGAGCGGGGCTACGCCTGGACCCGGGCCATCCTGGGCGTCCGGGCGCCGGAGGTGCACCTGTGCGCCGCGCCGGAGGCCAAGGGCCTGCTCCTGCGCATCATCCAAAGCTGCGGCGACACATACGAGGTCATCGAGCACAAGCGCAAAACGCCGCTCATCTGCATGAACCGGACCGTGGACTACTCCGACATCCGCCCCGGGGACGCGCTCATCACCTTCTCCAAGGTGGGGGTCCTGTCCGTGGCGGAGGACCTGCGCAGCCGGGGCAAGGAGCCCGCCATCATCTACGGCGCCCTGCCCTACGCCACCCGGCGCAAGCAGGTGGAGGGGTTCCTCTCCGGCCGGATGCAGTACGTGGTCTCCACGGACGCCATCGGCATGGGCCTCAACCTCCCCATCCGGCGCATCATCTTCATGGACACGGAGAAATTCGACGGCCACGACCGCCGGGAGCTGAAGCCCGAGGAGATACAGCAGATCGCCGGCCGGGCCGGCCGCTACGGCATGTATGACAAGGGCTTCGTGGGCGCCACAGAGGACATCGGTTTCATCCGGGCGGGTCTGGAGGCGGTAGTCCCGCCGCTGAAATACGCCTACGCGGGCTTTTCCGACCTGATCACCTCGGTGGATTTCGATCTGCTGGAGGTGCTGGAAGTCTGGAACCGGATGCCCACCGCGGACCCCTATATGAAGCTGGACATCAGCCGGTATATCACCATCATCTCCCGCATGCGGGAGGCGGGCTTTGAACTGGACCGGGCCCAGGAACTGCGGGCCGCCAACATCCCCTTCGACGAGACGGACACGGCGCTGAACGACCTGTTTTTCCGCTTTTTGCGGACCTGGGCCGCGGGCGAGCCCCTGGAGCGGCCCGGCCTTCCCGAGAAGACCACCCCCTTCACCCTGCCGGAGCTGGAGCTCCACTACCGGAAGCTGGACCTGTACTTCTCCTTCGCCAAGGCCTTCGGCTGCGATGTGGACCGGGACGACCTGTACGACGAGCGGGCCCGCACCGCCGACGAGATCAACCAGATATTGCTCTATAACCTGAAAAACAACATCCATTTCTGCGCCAAATGCGGGCGGGCCCTGCCCCTGCACCACCGGGGACGGCTGTGCAACGCCTGCTACGGCCGGAGCCGTGCCGTGCCCCGCCGCCATCCCGGCCGGGCGTGAGCCAATACAAGAGGTGACGCACTTGCAGACGAAAAAACAATGGTTCCTTCAGGGCGTGAAGGCCGGCATCCCCATCGGCCTGGGCTATTTCGCCGTGTCCTTCTCCCTGGGCATCCTGGCGAAAAACGTAGGGCTGACCCCCTTCCAGGCGGCGCTCATGAGCCTTCTCAACAACGCCTCCGCCGGGGAGTATATGGGCCTGACCATGATCATGGCCGGGGCGACGGCGGGAGAGATGGCCCTGGCCACCCTTATCACCAACGCCCGGTATCTGCTCATGAGCTGCGCCATGAGCCAGCGCATGGACCCGAAGACGCCCTTTTATCACCGGCTCTTCATGTCCTTTGACATCACCGACGAGATCTTCGGCGCCACCATCGCCCAGCCCGGGTATCTGAGCCCCTGGTTCATGTACGGCGCCATGGTCCCCGCCATCCCCGGCTGGACCGTGGGCACCGCGCTGGGCACCCTGGCGGGGAGCATCCTGCCCCTGCGGGTGGTGAGCGCTTTCTCCGTGGCCCTGTATGGCATGTTCATCGCCATCTTCATCCCCCCCGCCCGGAAGGAAAAGGTCATCGCCTGCCTGGTGGCCCTGGCCTTTGCCAGCAGCTTCGCCTTCGCCCACCTGCCGGTGGTGTCGGGCCTCGCGGACGGCACCCGCACCATCATCCTCACGGTGGTCCTCTCCGCCGGGGCAGCGCTGCTGTTCCCCCGCAAGACTGAGGAAGAGGAGGGCACGGCGAAATGAGCAATTATGCCTACATATTTGTGATGGCGGGGGTGTCCTATCTCATCCGGGCCCTGCCCATGACATTGTTCCGCAAGCCCATCAAAAGCCGGTTCGTCCAGTCGTTCCTCTACTACGTGCCCTACGTGACGCTGGCGGTGATGACCTTCCCGGCCATATTGGACGCCACCCAGAGCCAGTGGTCCGGTGCGGCCGCGCTGGTGGTAGGCCTGGCGGTGGCCTGGCTGGGCGCGGACCTTTTCAAGACCGCCGTCACCTGCTGCGCGGTGGTGTTCGTGCTGGAGCTGTTCATCCACTGAAAAACCGCCGGGAAAGAACAAAATCCGTTCTTGATATTCCCGGCGGTATGCGTTATAATGGTCAAGCTGTTGAAGCAAGGTATGCGGCTGTAGCTCAGCTGGATAGAGCGTTGGCCTCCGGAGCCAAAGGTCGTGGGTTCGAATCCCGTCAGCCGTACCACATCCAAAAAATCCGAACCCGTTCCC
>CANRNF010000076.1 GCA_947631865.1 uncultured Oscillospiraceae bacterium
TAAAAGGCCCGGTTCACCACCTCCATGACCTCGTTGCGCACCTCCACGCGCACGCCGATGTCCACGGTGCTGGGCACGTGGTCCACCCCGTGCTGGGTGCAGAGGCTCTCCAGCCAGTCGGCGCCCCGGCGGCCGGTGGCCACCACGGTCTCGTCGGCGTACAGCGCGTGGTCCTGGCGGCCGTCGGAGTAGGTCACGCCCTTGCAGCGGCCGTTTTCCATGATGAGGCCGGTGCACTCCGTGTCAAAGAGGATCTCCACGCCCCGGTCCAGGAGCCAGTGCTCGATGTCCGTATAGATCTGCTGGGCCTTCTCGGTGCCCATGTGGCGGATGGGGCAGGAGACCAGCTTCAGCCCCGCCTGGATGGCCCGGGTGCGGATGCGCTTGACCTCCTCGGTCTCCGATATGCCCTCCACGTGGGTGTCCGCGCCGAACTCCAGGTAGATGCCGTCGGTGTAGTTGATGGTCTCCTGAGCCAGGCGTTCGCCGATGAGCTGGGGCAGTTCGCCGCCCACCTCGCAGGACAGGCTCAGCTTTCCGTCAGAGAAGGCGCCCGCGCCGGAGAAGCCGGTGGTGATGGCGCAGTAGGGCTTGCAGTTCATGCAGCGGTTCGTCTCCGCCTTGGGGCAGTGGCGCTTTTCCACGCTCTTGCCCTTCTCCAGGATGGTGATTTTCTTCTGGCTGCCCTTGCGGAGCATCTCGATGGCTGTGAAGATGCCGGCGGGACCGGCGCCCACGATGGCGATGTTGGTGTTCAATGAAATCCCCTCGCTGTTTATAAAGTAATGCGCAGGAGCGCGCGTCATTATCGTACATTATATTAAATCAGAAAAAAGCAAACTGTCAAGAGGGCGGCATGGACCTGTATCTCACCGGACACAACTACAAATACGCCGCGGAGCAGATGCTGCTGACCCTGTATCCCGCCGAGCGGCCCGTGTATCCTGAGGGAGCCCCCGGCGGGGACCGGGCGGAGCTGGCCCTGGCGGAGGGGGAGGCGGTATGCCGCCTTACCCGGGACGGCCGGACCTTCGAGGGCCAGGCGGCGGTGAGGCCCTTTGACAGCGACCGGGAGCGGGTGCGGCTGGAGCAGCAGGCCGTAAAGCTCAGCTTTTACCGGGCGGGCCTGGCCGCGGGGGTGGAAAAGCCCGTGTGGGGCGCTCTCACTGGCGTGAAGCCGGGAAAGCTCATGGCCCGGTATCTCAAGGAAGGAAAGACGGCCGCCCAGTTCGCGGCGGACTTTGACGTGGACCCGGATAGGGCGGCACTGTGCGAGGCCACCACCCGGGCGGCCCTGGAGGCGAAGGCGTCCCTGGCGGCCGGGGATATAGGCCTTTATGTGGGCATTCCCTTCTGTCCTACCCGGTGCGCCTACTGTTCGTTCATTTCCAGCGCGGTGGGCGCCAACGAGAAGCTGGTGGAGCCCTACCTGGCGGCGCTCCACGAGGAGATACGCCGGACCGGCGGGTCGGTGAGAGCCGCCGGACAGCGGCCCGTGGCCCTCTATTTCGGCGGCGGCACCCCCACCACTCTCTCGGCGGCGCAGCTGGACCGGCTGTGCGCCGTGCTGGAGGAGAACTTTGACCTCACCGCCCTGCGGGAGTACACCGTGGAGGCGGGCCGGCCGGACACCATCACCCGGGAGAAGCTGGAAGTCCTCCGGGCCCACGGGGTGGGCCGGGTGTCTGTCAATCCCCAGACCATGTCCGACCGTGTCCTGGCCGCCATCGGCCGGGCCCACACGGCGCAGAATATCGTGGACGCACTGGCGCTGGTGCGGAAGGCGGGCGGCTTTGAGGTCAACATGGACCTGATCGCGGGGCTGCCGAAGGACACGGTGGCGGGCTTTGAAAAGACCATGAACGCGGTGCTCTCCCTCGCGCCGGAGAACGTGACCGTCCACACCCTGGCCATCAAAAACGGCTCCTATCTGGCCCGGGACCCGGCCGCTCTGCCTGACGGGGCGGCGGTGGGCCGGATGGTGGAGCTGGCGGGCCAAAAGCTGGCGGCCGCGGGATACGAGCCCTATTACCTCTACAGGCAGAAGTACATGTCCGGGGGCTTTGAGAACGTGGGCTGGGCCAGGCCCGGCACCGGGAGCCTCTATAATATCCTCATGATGGAGGAGCTGTGCCCGGTGCTGGCCATGGGCGCGGGGGGCTCCACCAAGCTCACCGGCCCGGACGGGTCCATCATAAGACATGTGAATCCCAAGTACCCCAAGGAATATATCCAGCGTATCACGGCGGACGAGACAATGTGAAAGGGAGGCAGATCACGATGGCGTTTGACATGGAGGACATCAACCGGGCGGCGGCGGACGACCCGGCCGGCTTTATCGCGGACTGCGATAAGGACTACAACGAGCGCATTGCCCATACTGCGGAGAAGATCATCGATAACATGGCCCACAGCCCCATCGTGCTTCTGTCGGGCCCCTCCGGCAGCGGCAAGACCACCACGGCCATGAAGGTCCGGGACGAGCTGAGCCGCCGGGGCGTGAAGAGCTACAGCATCTCCATGGACAACTACTTCAAGACCGTCCGGCCCGAGACCGTGCCCCGGACGGAGGAGGGGGAGCCGGACCTGGAGAGCCCCCTGTGCATGGACATGGAGCTTCTGAACGAGCACTTCACGGACCTGTCCGAGGGACGGCGCATCTTCGTGCCCCGGTATGAGTTCGCCCGGCAGATGCGCTCCATCGAGCCCAGCCAGTCCCTGCGCCTCAAAGACAACGAGGTGGTCATCTTCGAGGGTATCCACGCCCTGAACACCAGCATCACGGGGGTGCACCCCGAGGCCTTCAAGCTCTACGTGAGCGCCCGGTCCAACATAGTGGACGATGGCGGCGAGTACGCCTTCAAGGGCACATGGCTGCGGCTGGTCCGGCGGGTGAGCCGGGACCACCTGTTCCGGGGCGCGGACCCGGTGGAGACCATGCGCATGTGGGAGAACGTGCGCAAGGGAGAGATCCGCAACATCTCGCCCTACAAGAACCAGGCGGACGTGCAGCTGGACACCGCCTTTGGCTACGAGGCCTGCATCATGCGGCCCATCGCGGAGCCTCTGTTCGCCCATGTGCCGGAGGACATCCCCTATCAGGAGATACGGCAGGTGGGCCCGGCCCTGGCCAGGTTCACCCCCATAGACCTCAAGTATCTGCCCGAGGACGCCATGCTCCGGGAGTTCACCGGCGGCGGCATCTACGAGTACTGACAGGCGCACAGACACCTTTACCGAGGAGGAAAGAGATATGAGCAAACGGATATTGTCCCTGACCCTGGCGGTGCTGATGGCCCTGGCCCTGGTCCCTGCGGCCTTCGCCGCAGATGAGCCGGAGATCGAGGCGCCTCTTGCCCCGGAGATGGAGATGGAGGAGCCGGTGGAGGAAATGCCGGAAGCGCCCGCCCTGGCGGAGATGCCCGCTGTGGCGGAGGAGCCCGCGGACGAGCCTGTGGCCGCGGCCGCGCTGCCACCGGAGTCCGTGGTCCAGGAGCGGCTTCTGGCCATGTATGACCAGTGGCCGGACGGGACCCACTGGGACAGCAAGAGCTATTACGTGGATAAGAGCGGCTATAAGGAATACGGCTGCTTCGGCTTCGCCATCATGCTCCAGGAGGCCGCCTTCCCCGGCCTGTACGGCCCCTACAGGAAGAACGCGCCCATCCGGTTTGAGGACATATGCGTGGGCGATATGCTGTCCACCCCCGGCCATACCGCCATCGTGGTGGAGAGACACGAGGACTATGTGGTCATGGCGGAGGGCAACATGAACATGGGCGTCCGCTGGGGCCGGAAGGTCACCGCCGCGGATATGGGCGAACTGCAGTACCGCTGGACGTACTATCCAGACAGCGCCTCCCGCTACAAGAACGGCTGGTACCTGGAGGAGGATGGCTGGCGCTACTACAAGAACGACGTAGTGGTGAAAAACGCCTGGGTGTGGGACGGCGCCTGGTACTTCGTGGACGAGAACGGCGAGCAGGCGGCGGGCCTCCGGGAGATCATCACGGGAGCGGCCTCCGACGGCTGGTATTACTTCAATCCCAAGCATGACGGCACATACGGCGCCATGCTCACAGGCTGGCGCTGGATCAACGACAGCTATTACTATTTCAACCCCAAAAACGACGGCGCGTGCGGCCGGATGGCCCGCAGCCAGTGGGTGTGCGACGGGAAGAGCTGGACCTACCTGGACGAGAACGGGAAGATGGTGACGGGCCTGTACTGGGTGCTGGACGGCAGCGCGGACGACGGCCTTTACTACTTCAACCCCGCCCATGACGGCGGCTGCGGCCACGTGATGTCGGGCTGGCAGGATATAGACGGCGCCCGGTACTACTTCGAGCCCAGGCACAACGGCCGGTTCGGCCAGGGTTATGTGGCCGGCACCTACGTGATAGACGGCGTGTCCCGTACCTTCAACGCCTACGGCCAGCTGGTCGGATGAGACCGGGATACATTAATAATTAATAACAAATAATTACTGTTCGCTCCGCCGGATTGTTTCATCCGGCGGAGTGTGCTATTATATGGGCTGTGCAAAAAAGGAGATGGGTCTTGCCATGAAGATAAAAGTGACTGCTGACAGCACCTGCGACCTGACGGAGGAGCTGATAGCGTCCCGGAACATCACCATCGCGCCCCTGACCGTCACCTGCGACGGGGAGAGCTATAAGGACGGCACGGAGATCACCCCGGACCAGCTGTATGAAAAGATCGCCGCCAGCGGGAAGCTGGGCTCCACCGCGGCGGTGAACGTACAGGACTACCTGGACCTGTTCGGGGGCCTGCTGAAGGAATACGACGCCGTCGTCCACTTCACTATCAGCGCCCAGATGTCCGCCTGCTACCAGAACGCCTGCATCGCGGCGGAGGAGCTGGGGAACGTGTATGTGGTGGACAGCCGGAACCTGTCCACCGGCATCGGCCATCTGGTGCTGGACGCCTGCGACATGGCGGAGGCAGGGATGGACGGCGCGGCCATCCGGAAGGCCCTGGAGGAAAAGCGGGAGAAGCTGGACGTGAGCTTCGTGGTGAGCACCCTGGACTATCTGCGCAAGGGGGGCCGGTGCACGGCCCTGGCCGCGATGGGGGCCAACATCCTCAAGCTCCATCCCTGCATCTTTGTGAAGGACGGGGCCATGGGCGTGGGCAAGAAGTACCGGGGCAAAATGACCGAGTGCATCGGGGCCTATGTCCGGGACCGGCTGGGGGATGTATCCACCGTGGACACCGGGCGGATATTCATCACCGACTCGGGCATCGACGAGGAATGCCGGGCCGCAGCGGAGCGGACCGTCCGGGAGCTTGCTCCCTTCCGGGAGGTCATACATACCCGGGCCGGCTGCACCGTGAGCTGCCACTGCGGGCCGGGGACGCTGGGAATCCTCTTCTACCGCAAGTGACGGGGCGGGTTTCTTAATTTTTCGACAAAACCAGATCATGGCAGCCACAACAGGTTGCATTCGAGCGGAAATTATGCTAAACTTACATCGTTATGATGGGATGATAGGCGGGATATGGCCGGGGCGTGCCCGGACATATCCCGTAGAAAATGAGCGTTTGACCGTTGAGAGATTCTCAGGAGGAGATCATATGAAGAAAAGGCTGTTTGCGGCGCTTCTGTGCCTGGTCCTGATGGCCGGGCAGGTGGGCATGCCGGCGCTGGCGGCGGAGGAGCCTGCCGAAGTGCCGGAGGTCACGGCTGTTCCCACGGCGGCTCCCACGGAGGAGCCTGCCCCGGAGGAGACTGCCGCGCCTACCGAGGAGCCCGCGGCGGAGGAGACGGCGGCCCCCACCGAGGAGCCCGCCCCGGAGTTCACCGGGGAACCCACCGAGACGCCGGAGATCACCCCGGAGGTGGAGGCCC
The DNA here is from genome assembly GCA_947631865.1 of uncultured Oscillospiraceae bacterium. Classification (GTDB taxonomy): domain Bacteria; phylum Bacillota; class Clostridia; order Oscillospirales; family Oscillospiraceae; genus CAJOIG01. Next base: position 5,873 of record CANRNF010000076.1, read on the forward strand.
CCGAGGCGCCCGGCGAACCCTCTGTGGAGGAGACGGCCGCGCCCTCGGAGGAGCCGGAGGCTACGCCCGGTGAGACGCTGGCGCCGGAGGCCACCGAGTCTCCCTATGTGGCCAGCGTGACCATAAACGAGCAGACCCAGAACTTTGAATCCTTTGAGGCGGCGTGGACCCAGGCCATACAGGCCGGGAAGGCCGTCATCGAGCTGAACAAGGATGTGACAGTCAGCGGCCCCCTGGCCCTGACGGCCGGCGACGTCACTATCACCGGCGAGCACACCATCAGCGCTAAGGATACGGCCCTGTTCCAGGTGAGCGGCGGCAGGCTGACCCTGAAAGGCGGCGCTCTTGTGGGCACCCTCTCCGAGAGCGTCCTGAAGGAGCATACATATGAAGAGCTGGCCGCGGTGACCGTAACCGGCGACGGCGAGCTGAAGCTGGCCGGCGGCCGGATCGTGACCGACGGCGACGGCGTCCGCGCCGAGGGCGGCAAGTTCACCGCCATCGACGGCGAGGTGACCGCGAAGCATGTGGCCCTGTACGCGGCGGAGGCCGCCCAGGTCCAGCTGAAGGGCGGCGCCTTTACCGGCGAGGAGGCGGCTGTTGCCGCGGAAGGCCGGACCGTGGGAGAGCTGCTGGCGGAGGACTGCTCCTTCGTCCAGGACGGCGCGCCCGTGGAGGATACGGCTGTGAACAGCCTGAAGGGCGCGGTGACCGTGAAGGCGGCCGAGCCCGCGGAGAAGAGCTTTGAGAAAAAATGGGCCGAGGCCAGGACCTCCGGCGGCACTGTCACCCTGGCGGAGGACACCGCCGCGGCGGGCCAGCTGGTAGTGGCCTCCGGCGAGTCTGTCACCTTTGACGGCGGCGAGTTCACCCTGACCGGCGAGGCGGAGGATGCGCTGCTGGTGGTAGAGGCCGGCGGCAGCCTGACCGTGGCCGGCGGCGTCATCAACGCCGGGACCGGCGCGGCGGTCCAGGTAGAGGCCGGCGGCAGCCTGACCGTGGCCGGCGGCGAGCTCGTGGGCGCGGATTACGGCGTCCTGGCGGCCGGCAGCGTGGACGTGACCGGCGGCGCCATCACCGGCGGCATCTATGCCGTGGACGTGGTGGGCGGCACGGAGGAGATAGACGACGAGGCCATCGGCGCGGCTGTGCCCGCCTCGGTGACTTTGGGAGATCACAGCGCGGTGACCATCAGCGGCGGCACCCTCACCAGCGGCTACGCGGCCCTGTACGCGGTGGATCCCATGGCCGTCACCCTGACCGGCGGCGTGTACGTGGGCGGCGAGGCGGCCGTGGCCGTGCCCGGTACCCTGACCGTGGGCGAGATGCTGGGCGATGGCTATGAGTACAAACAGGACGGCGCGGTGGTCGAGGACGTGAGCGCCGACTATCTGCCGGGCAGCGTGTCCGTGCGGCCTGTGGCGGCGGGGCTTGGCGCCTCGGCGACCATAGACGGCACCACCACCGAATATGACACCATTGAGGAGGCCTGGGCGGCTGCCTCGGCGGCGGACAGCGCCACGGTCGCTCTGCTGAGCGACGTGACGGTGAGCGCGCCCCTGACTGTGGCGGCGGACCATGAGATCACCTTTGCCGGCGGCGACTATACCGTCACCGGTACGGGCAGCGCCGTCATGAGCGTGGACGGCGGCAGCCTGACCGTGGAAAGCGGCGACGTGGTGGGCGCGGATTACGGCATCCGGGTACTCAACAGCGGCAAGCTGGATATCACCGGCGGCGCCGTAACGGCGGACCGCTACGGCGTGACCGGCACCGCCAGCACCCTGAATATCACCGGCGGCGCCGTGACCAGCGGCTACACCGGCATGTATGTCACCGGCGGCGAGGCCACCATCAGCGGCGGCTCTGTGACCGGCGTCTCGGCGAACGGGACGGCCTCCGCCTGGGGCATCTCCGTGGTCTCCGGCGGCGTTCTGACTGTCAGCGGCGGCACCATCGCGGGCGCCGGCAGCAGCGGCGCGGCCGTGTATGCCGACGGCGGCCATGTCACCGTGACCGATGGCAATATATCCGGCGGCGGCATTGTCATCGCCGTTACCAACGGCGACGTCACCCTCTCCGGCGGCACCGTCACGGGCGAGGCCTATGGCATCTCGGCGGAGGGCGGCTCTATCACCATGACCGGCGGTTCTGTCTCCGGTGCCACCTACGGCGTGGCGGTATCCGAGGGCGGCACCGCGGATATCTCCGGCGGCGAGATCAGGAGCAACTGCGGCGTCCGCGTCAACGGGGCGGCGGCGAATGTCACCGGCGGCACCATCACGGCTGAGAGATACGGCGTCTATGTGAGCGACGGCGACGCGGTCATCGACGGCGAGACCGTTGTGGACAGCAAATATAACGGCGCCTGCCTGTTCGGCGGCACCATGAAGATCCTGAACGGCACCCTCAAGGGCGTCGGCGAGACGAGCGGCTGGGGCATCTACGTGTCCAGCGGCCAGGTCTCCGTGGACGGCGGCACTATCGAGGGCAAGCGCTACGGCATCCAGGCCGCCAATCCCACCACCGTGGCTCTGGGCGGCGGCACCTTTACCGGCGAGTACGCCGTAAAGACCGCCGAGGGCAACTCCGTGAGCCTCATGCTCCAGAGCGGCTGCGTGTTCACCCAGGACGAGACGGTGATCGAGGATGCGTCCGGCGACGGCCTGGCCGGCACCGTGAGCGTGGAGCGCATCGCGGCGGCCAAGGCGGCCCGGGTCATCGTGGGCGGCGAGACCACCGAATTTGACACCATCGAAGAGGCCTGGGCCGCCGCCAAGGGCGGCACGGCTACGGTCCAGCTGCTGTCCGACCAGGAGACCAGCGAGATCCTCGCCGTGGAGGCCGGCGACGACATCACCTTCACCGGCGCCTATACCCTGCACAGCACGGGCGAGAGCGCCTTCGCCATCAGCAGCGGCGCGCTGACCATCGCCGGCGGCGTGATCCAGAGCGACGGCACCGGCGTGGACGCCACCGGCGGCACTGTGACCATCACCGACGGCACCCTCAAGGCGCTGAACACCGGTATCTCCGCCGCGGGCTGCATCGTGAATGTGCGCGGCGGCGCCATCCAGAGCAACGCCCCCGAAGGGGAGCTGCAGTACGGCATCGTGAGCAGTAACCGCAGCGCCATCAATCTCTCCGGCGGCACCATCACCAGCCCCTATAACGGCGTGTATATGTCCAGCGGTACGCTGACCATGTCCGGCGGCACCATCCGCTGCACCGGCGACAGCGGCTGGGGTGTGTACGTCCGGGGCGGCAAAGTGAATGTGTCCGGCGGGACCATAGCCGGCGTTCGATACGGTATCGCCACTACCCAGGCCCGGTACGTGTCCCTGTCCGGCGGCACCTTCCAGGGCACCTCGGCGGTGGCCTGCTCTCAGGGCTCCGACGTCAGCGAGATGCTGGCCAGAGGTTATCGGTTCATGCGCAGCAACAGCCAGGTGGATGGCTCGTCCAACACTCTGGCAGGGCCGCTGACCGTGTCCCGTGACCCCACGGTCACGCCCACGCCCAGACCTACCGCCCGGCCCGCGGCCACGAGGAAGCCCTCCAGTTCCGGCTCTGGCTCCGGTTCCGGCAGCGGCAGCGGCTCCGGCTCCGGCTCCGGCAGCTCCAGCTCCAGCTCCAAGAAATCCCCCAAGACCGGGGACGAGACCAGCGTCCTGCCCTGGATGCTGATGCTGACGGCCTCCGGCTGCGGCCTGGCCTGCGTGGGCCTGCGCCGGCGCAAGAACAGAGGCTGAAAACGATAACGAGCGGGGACCGCGTAAGGCGGTCCCCGTTTTTTACGTTCAGAAGCTGGCTATGAGCAGAGCCCGGAGCTCCTTTGCCCGGCGGCGGCTGTCATCGGCAAAGGCTGTATACAGCTCCCGCAGGACGGGGTCGCCGGTCTGGCCGGCGGCCTGTTCGTATCTGTCCGAGAGACCGAGGGCCCGCAGGTACAGCTCCCGCAGGCAGTCCAGCTTTCCGGCGGGCATGGGGCGGCGTCCATCTTCCCGGCCGGTCCGGCCGGAGGCGATGAAATACTCCGCCCGCAGCCGCCGAAGGCGGCGGTTTCCCTCCGCGGCGTGGCGTGTAAGTAGGGCTCTTCCGTCTCCCTGGAGCGTTCGGGCCAGAGCGCCGCTCTCGAAGGCGGCCCGGGCCTCCTCTCGGATAAGGGCCGGCAGCGGGTCCCCGCCGGTATGGGGCTGGTCCGGGTCAGGCGTTTCCTCCGCTGGCTCAGGCCTCGCCGTCACCCGCCGCCACACGTCCTGAAAGCCGTCCATGCTCTCCCGTATGAGATCGTCCATAAAAATACCCTCCCGGCCATCTTATGCGCCGGGAGGGGTCTGCTGTTCGGTGGGATCACTGGTAGCCGTGGGTCCGGATGTATTCCAGGATGCGGTCGTAGCCCTGGGGGGTCACGTGGATGCCGTCGCCGGAGTTCAGCTCCGCGATCAGGTTGCCGGTGCTGTCCAGCAGGGCGTCGTGGGTATTCAGATACCGGACGCCCAGCTCCTCCGCCACGGACAGGATCCAGCTGTTGGCGGCGTCCACCTTGTCGTTTTTGATGTCCGAGCTGGTCATGGAGTCGATGACGGGGTAAATGGACTGGCACATGATGCGGGTGTTGGGGCTGGCGGTCTGGATGGCCTGGACCAGCCGGCGGTAGTAGTCCTTGAACTGGGTCTCGTTCAGGATGGAAATGCCGTTGATGCCCAGGGTGATCACCAGGTATTCCGGCTGGGCCGTGGCGGCGCAGTCCGCGATGGACAGAGTCTGGTTGGACCCGTCCCGGCCGTAGTAATCGATGGTCTCGATCTCCCAGTTGAAGAGGCTCAGGGTGCCGCTGGCCGGGACCCAGACCTGATAGCTGGGCAGCACGCCGTAGGTCATGAGGCCGTAGGTGGTGCTGTCGCCCAGGAACACCAGCTTGTCCTGGTACTCCTGGCCCAGGTCCGCCGTCTCCGCCAGGACCGTGGAGGCGGCCTGAGGTACGTCAGTGGGAGCGGGCACGTCCGTCACGTCAGCGGGTACGGTCCCGTCCTGGGTCATGTCAGCGGGAACAGTCCCGTCGGAGGGCTGGGTCCCGTCCGCGATGGCGGCGTCCCCGGGCAGGGCCGCGCCGTCGGCCGCGGGTGGCTGCTCCGCCGCGGGCGCCTTGCCGCCGCCCGTGAAGGACACATAGGCCAGCAGAAACAGGCAGGCGGCCAGACACACCAATATGGCGATGGTCCAGAGGAGGTAAAAGCCCTCGCGGGAGCGGCTGTTCATATCCTTCGTCTCCTTTGTCTCTTCCGGTGTGGGCTCACTGCCAGCCGTGGGTGCGCAGATTGTTCAGCACCACGTCGAAACCGGCGTTGTTCAGGTGGATGCCCATGCTGTCGCCGTTGCTGTACTTCTTCGCCAGGTTGCCGGTGTCGTCCACGAGCAGGTCATGGGAGTTGAGGTAGCGCACACCGGTGGCCTGGGCCACGTCGCAGATCCAGCCGTTGGCCGCGTTGACCCCCGCGTTGCTGATGCCCTTGGGGACCACGTCGTCCAGAACGGGGTAGATGGACTGGCAGATGATGCGGGTGTTGGGGCTGGCGGCCTGGATGGCCTGGACCATGTCCGTGTAGTAGTCCTTGAACTGCTGCTCGTCCAGAAGGGCGATGCCGTTGATGCCCAGGGTGATCACCAGGTACTCCGGCTGCCGCCGGGCGGCGGCGTCCGCGATGGACAGGCTCTGGGCGTTGTAGGGGTCGGCGGGGTCGTAATAGGCGATGGGGTCGACCTCCCAGTTGAACAGGGCCAGTGTCCCGGCGGAATCGGACCATATCTGGGTGAAGGGCAGTATCCCGTAGGCGCCCATGCCGTAGGTGGTGCTGTCCCCCAGGAAGACCATCTTGTCGATGTACTCCTGGCCCATGTCCGCCGTCTCCGCCAGCTCCACCGTGGGCACAGCCTCCGGCTGGGGCGCGGCGGGCACGTCGGTGGGCGCGGGCGTGGGATCGGGGGTGGCGCTGGGCGCCGGGGTCGTCTCCGGGGATACGGCGATGGTGGGGGCAGGCGTGGAGGCGGGGGCGTCCCCGACTCCGGCGATGGCCCAGATGAGCACGCCCAGGGCTATGACCACCGCCAGGGCCAGCATGGCCACGGCGACGATGGGAAGATAGTTTCTTTTCGGCTCCATAGGTCTCCTCGCGACACAAGGGGAAGCGGATGCTTCCCCTTGTGGTATTCGTGTTTTACTGGCTCACTCGGCGTTCTGCGCCTTGGCCTCCTCGATGATCTTCTGCTGGACGTTCATGGGGGTCTCGTCGTAGCGGATGAAGTCCAGGGTGAAGGAGCCGCGGCCCTGGGTGATGGAGCGCAGGTCGATGGCGTAGGTGGTCATCTCCGCCATGGGGACCTCGGCCTCCACGATCTGCATGCCGTCGTGGGCGTTCATGCCCAGCACGGTGCCCCGCCGCTTGGAGGGGATGTCGCTCATGATGTCGCCCAGGTTGGCGTCGGGCACGGTGACCTTCAAAAGGCCGATGGGCTCCATGATGACGGGGTTGGCGTTGACCAGCTCCTTATAGGCCAGGCCGGCGGCGGTCTTGAAGGCCATTTCGGAGGAATCCACGGGGTGGAAGTCGCCGTCGTACAGCACGGCCTTCAGATACACCATGGGATAGCCGGCGAGGACGCCCTTGACGCAGCACTCGCGCAGGCCCTTTTCCACGGCGGGGAAGAAGTTCTTGGGCACGCTGCCGCCGAACACTTCCTCGGCGAAGATCATGTCCTCCTGCTCCTC
>CANRNF010000077.1 GCA_947631865.1 uncultured Oscillospiraceae bacterium
TCTCCTCCAAGGAGAGCGTGTTCCTGTCCTTCCGGGACGGCGTGTTCCAGGGCCTGGGCTACACCTGCGTGCTGGTGCTGATGTGCCTGGTCCGCGAGCTTCTGGGCTCCGGCACCATCGGCGGCGGCCTGCTGAACGGCGCCAACTCCTTCATCACCCTGGACGGCACCGGCGCGGGCATCCGCATCATCCCCGAGGGCTTCGGCGCGGGCGCGCTGATCCTCCCCTTCGGCGGCTTCCTCACCCTGGGCATCCTGATGGCCGTCATGCAGTACGCGCTGCGTAAGAGCGGCGAGAAGAAGGCCAAGAAAGAAAAGGAGGTCAAAGAGTAATGTTTGCTTCTATCGTAACGATCTCCCTGGCCGCGATACTGACCAACAACTTCATCTTCTCCCAGTTTTTGGGCATCTGCCCGTTCCTGGGCGTGTCCAACAAGATGAGCACCGCCACCGGCATGAGCGTGGCCGTCATCTTCGTCATGACCATGGCCTCCGCCATCTGCTGGGTCATCAACGAGTTTCTGCTGATCCCCTTCGGCGTGGCCGGCTTCATGCAGACCGTGGCCTACATCCTGGTCATCGCCGTGCTGGTGCAGTTCGTGGAGATGTTCCTGAAAAAGGCCATCCCGGCCCTGTACTCCGCCATGGGCATCTTCCTGCCCCTGATCACCACCAACTGCGCGGTGCTGGGCGTGGTGCTGCTGAACACCCAGAACAACTACAACTTCCTGGAGAGCGTCATCGACGGCTTCACCGGCGGCATCGGCTTCACGGTGGCCATCGTCCTGTTCGCCAGCGTCCGTGAGCGTCTGGAGTTCGCGGATTACCCCAAGGCCTTTGAAGGCTTCGCCATCTGCCTCGTGACGGCGGCCCTGTTCGCTCTGGCGTTCATGGGCTTCTCCGGCATGAAGATCCCTGTATAAGGAGGGCGAAAGAGAAATGACTATTGTTTCCGCTATCGTTATCCTTGGCGCGCTGGGCCTTGTGTTCGGTATCCTGCTGGTCATCGCCGGCAAGGTGTTCTACGTCGAGAAGGACCCCAAGGAAGAAGCTGTCCGTGAGTGCCTGGCCGGCGCCAACTGCGGCGCCTGCGGCTTCCCCGGCTGCGACGGCTATGCCGCCGCGGTGGCCAAGGGGGAGGCCCCGGTGAACGCCTGCGTGCCCGGCGGCCCTGCCGCCGCCGCCAAGATCGGCGAGATCATGGGCGTCGCCGCCGGCGACGTGGAGGCCAGCGTGGCCTTCGTCCAGTGCTCCGGCACCTGCGGCCACACCAAGAAAAAGTTCGAGTACGAGGGTCTGGACTCCTGCCTGTCCGCCACCCGCCTGGGCGGCGGCAACGGCGCCAACATCTGCCCGGCCGGGTGCCTGGGCTTCGGCGACTGCGTGAAGGCCTGCGCCTTCGACGCCATGCACATCGTGGACGGCATCGCTCAGGTGGACCGCTCCAAGTGCGTCGGCTGCATGAAGTGCGCCGCCACCTGCCCCAAGAAGCTCATCACCAAGGTCCCCGCGGCTTCCACCAACGCCGTGGGCTGCAACTCCAACGACAAGGGCGCCCAGGTCACCAAGTACTGTGACTTCGGTTGCATCGGCTGCATGAAGTGCAAGAAGGAGTGCCCCGCCGACGCCATCACCATCGAGAACTTCCTGGCCAAGATCGACCAGTCCAAGTGCCAGCACTGCGGCCACTGCGCCGAGGTCTGCCCCCGGAAGGTCATCACCACCTTTGGCGAGTAAGTCATCCTGCAGCGTCAAGCGCCCGGCGTGAGCCGGGCGCTTTTCCTTTATTTAATAGGTGTTGACATACGCCGGGAAAAAAGGTATCATTTTTCCATTCCGCGAAAAGAGGTAAACGAGATATGGACCTGGAGAATATAAAAGAGCAGCTTGACGCCCTGGACGGACAGATGAGCGAACTGTTCGCCCGGCGGATGGACCTGACCGCCCAGATGGCGAAGGCCCGGCAGGAGCAGGGCCTGGTGCCCATGGACCTGGCCGGCCAGCGGGAGGCGAAGGCCCGCTTCCAGCAGACCGCCGGAGAGGACCTCTCCGGCTACGCCGGGGTGGTCTACGGCACCCTGCAGGACGTGGCCCAGAGCTACGAGGCGTCTCTGCTGAAAAAGCCCAGCGCCCTGTGCGGGCGCATCGCCAAGAGTCTGGAGAACACCGCCCAGCTCTTCCCCGAGTCGGCCACCGTGGCCTGTCAGGGCGTGGAGGGGGCCTACGCCCAGATCGCGGCGGACAAGCTGTTCCCCGACGCCCATATCTCCTATGTGAAGAGCTTCGAGGCGGTCTTTTCCGCCATCGCCAGCGGCTTCTGCCGCTATGGGGTGCTGCCTCTGGAGAACAGCACCGCCGGCTCCGTGAACCGCATTTATGATCTCATGATGCAGTATAACTTCTCCATCGTCCGCTCCGTGCGATTGAAGGTGGACCACAACCTGATGGTCCGTCCCGGGGTGAAGCTGGAGGACGTGAAGGAGATATTCTCCCACGAGCAGGCCATCGCCCAATGCCAGGAGTTTTTGAAGACCCTGCCCGGCGCGAAGGTCACCGTGTGCGAGAACACCGCCGTGGCGGCGAAGATGGTGGCCCAGTCGGGACGGACGGATGTGGCGGCCCTCTCCTCCCACGCCTGCGGCGCCCTCTACGGCCTGGACACCCTGGCCGCCGACGTGCAGGACAAGGGCAACAACTACACCCGCTTCATCTGCATCGGCAAGGAGCCGGAGATCTTCCCCGGCGCGGACAGGACCAGCGTCATGCTCACCGTGAGCCACCGGCCCGGTTCCCTGTACCGGCTCATGAGCCGCATCACCGCTCTTGGTATCAACCTGACCAAGCTGGAGAGCCGGCCTCTGCCCGACCGGGATTTCGAGTTCATGTTCTACTTCGATCTGGAGACGAGCGTCTACTCCCCCCGGTTCATCCAGCTCATGGCGGACCTGGAGGAGATGTGCGAGACCTTCAAGTACCTGGGCAGCTACTCGGAGATCGTGTGATGGATGGCCCGCGGATGCTTCTTTGGGTAACGAGCGGCCTGTTCGCGGCCCTGACGGCCTTTGCGGCTTTGGTGCAGATGCGGGACAGCCGGTTCACCGCCCCCTGCCTTCTGATCCTGGCCGGGTGCTTCGCCCTGGGCGTGGCCGTATACGGCAGCCTTGGCGGCTATGATAACATGTGGACCGCCGCCCTCACCGGCAGCCTGGCCATCAGCGCGGGGGCCATGTGGAACGGCCGGCGAAACGGCAACTTCCACATCAAACACCACATCTTCCGCTGGGTCCTGTGCGCCCTGTTTGTGGCGGGCTACGCCTTTTTGTGAACATGCAACTCGCGGTTGCGGAAGTTCCAGCTTTTGCTGGTGGCGCCGCAACCGGCCTTTCTTTTATAATATGGGCACACTACGGTGAGAGGAGGGAAGCTATGACACTGTCAGAAAAGATCGTCTACTGCCGGAAGCGGGCGGGCCTTTCCCAGGAGGAGCTGGCCGCCCAAGTGGGCGTGTCCCGCCAGGCGGTGTCCAAGTGGGAGCTGGGGGAGGCCTCGCCGGATATCGGCAAGCTGCTGGCCCTGGCCAAGGCCTTCGGCGTCACCACGGACTGGCTGCTGTCGGAGGAGGACCCCGCGCCAGAGGCGGGACCGGCGTCGGATGCGGCGGCCGAGGATGCCCCGCCCCCGGCGGCCCACACCTGGGTGGACTCGGTGCCCGGCGTGATCGGGCGGCTGCTGCGCCAGTACGGGTGGCTGTTCGGGGTGCGCATGGCCATCGGCGGCGGGGTCTTCACCGTTTTCGGCTTCGTCATGCAGGCCGTGATGGGTTCCTTCAACCGCTCGGCGGACCGGTTCATGGCCGGCTCCTATTTCGGGGACCTGGGCGGCGTCGTCTGGACCGACGAGGCGGGCCATGTGCTGGGTCAGTTCGGGGGCGTCTCCGCCTCCGACCCCGGTTCCATCATTTCCGGCTTCGTCATCGCCGTCGGTCTCATTTCCCTCATCGCCGGTATCGCCATCGCCGTGAGCCTCTACCCCAAACGAAAAGGACCGAAAGAATAAGATGCGGAAATCCCCCTGCCTTCTGGCAGGGGGATCACTCTATCTTCTTTACGGCCAGATGTAGGGCTCACTCTCGGCCAGGCTGGTGGACTTATTGGCCGCCCGCTGGCGGACCGTGATCACGGTCCCGCTCTCGGGAGGCTCGTCGATCTCTGCCCACAGGGACCCATCCGGGTTTCGCACCGTGTCCACCTCGTCCCCATCCAGGGCGATGCGGCTCCAGTCGGTGAAATTCTCGCCGGTGACGGTCAATGTCAGGGTCCCGCCGGCATTCTCGCGGACATTCGCCCCGTCTATCACGATGGGGTCCAGGCCCATCCGCAGGTCCGACGCGGTGTAGGGGTTGGTCCCGTCGTAGCAGTAGTGCTCCCCGTAGAGCACATCGTACTCCAGCAGCCGCAGGCCGTCCTGATAGCCGTGGCGGCCCTGCATCTTCTGGTGGTAGCGGCTGATCACGCCGCCGTCCATGTCCAAGGCCTTCAGCACCCTGGCGGAGAGCTGGTAGGCGCTCAGGTTCCTGTCCTTGAGCCCCAGGTCCAGATCGCTCCAGATGACGTACTCCGTTTGGAAGACGTCGCCGTTTTCCAGCTGGTCGGAGCCGATGTCAAAGTTGGGCAGATGGTCCCCGTAGAGCACCAGCACCGCCGGCCTGTCCCGCTCCTCCAGGGCCTGTACCAGGTCCGCGATGAAGGCGTCCGTCTCCTTGAGCTGGCTCAGATAATAGGCGAAGGCGTCCGCGTCCTCCTGATCGTCCGCCCACTGGACGTTCAAACTCTCGGTCTCCTCGCTGTCCACGCCCCGCTGGTACTTGCCGTGGCCCTGGACGGTGATGGCGAAGACGAACTGGGGGTCATCGGAGCTATTGAGCGCCTTCACGATCTCCCCGGTGAGGACTTTGTCCTTGGCCCAGCCGATGGGGTTATATTCGATATCGTTCATGAACTCGATGGAGGTATAGGTGTCGAAGCCCAGCTGGGCAAACACCTTGTTGCGCACATAGAAGGTGCCGGTGTTGTTGTGGACCGCGTGGGCCACATAGCCCTGGTCCTTCAGGTCCGTGGCGATGGTCTCACAGGCCTCCTCCTGGAGGATGGTCATATAGGGGTACTCCCCCATGCCGAAGAAGTCCAGGCTCATGCCGGACAGCACCTCGAACTCGGTGTTGGCGGTGCCCGCTCCCACGGAGGGGACGGTGAGGTACCCGGAGGCGCACTCATCTTTGAGCTTGTGGAAGGTGGGGATGGGGTCCTCTTCATAGGACACATCCCCCAGGTGGGCCACATCGAAGAAGGATTCCAGCTGCACCATGACGATGTCCGGCTTCACTTCCGGCTCATCGGCCCAGTCCAGCCGGCGGAGCATGCCCCGCACCGCCTGCTTGGAGTAGAGGTCCGGCTCGTCGATGCCCCGGTCCACCGCGCCGGTGCCGAAGCAGTAGACAAACCCGTACCTATCGTAGGCGTCCACGATGTTGGCGTAGATCTCCGCCCGCTCGGCCTTATTGCCCCAGACGGTGAGACCGTAGCCCAGGGCCGTCAGCGCCGCGCACAGCAGCACGAAGGCCGTGGTCCGCTTGTACCCCGGCGTGAACTTCTTCGCCCGGAAGAAGGCCCACACCAGCGCACCCAGCCCTACCGCCAGCAGCACGCACAGCGCCACGATGAGCCAGGCGTCTATGTACACATCGATGATGGACACGGCGGAGGGCAATATGGCGATGTCCACCGCCCCCAGAGGCGTTGACCGGAAGCACAGCACCACCGCGTTGGCGATGCCCAGCAGCAGCCATATGCTGGTCACCAGCGTGAGGAAATAGTTCCGCCGCTTGAAAAGCCGGCACACCGCCAGGGTGGTCAGGATGATGAGGGCGTTCACCAGGAAATTCACCGGGTGGGTGAAAAGGAACATCAGCCCCTTCCAGGGGGAGTGGCGGCCCAGCATCTCCAATACCAGCGTCAGCAGCACCGCCAGCGCCGCCGGGAACAGGACGGGCTGCCGGTCATAGAGTTCCGCCAGTCGGTCGAAGAACCGCCGGAGAGCGGAATGTTTTTTTGTGGAAGTTTCCATAGATAGTCTCACCTAGAATCTCGTGCTCTGGGCGTCCCGGATGTTCTTCCTGGAATACAGGAGCACCTCGTCCTCCGGCTCCAGCACCAGGTCCCCGTTGGGGACCAGCACCTTCTCCCCCCGCCGGACCATGACGATCAGGGTCTGCCGGGAGATGTCCAGGTCCCGGATGGGCCGCCCCGCCCAGGGATGGGTGCGGCGCAGGGTGATCTCCCGGAGGGTAACGCCGGTCTCGTCCTGATAGCCCTCAGCCCCCAGGACCACCTTGTCCCCCTCCGCCAGGACGATATCTCCACGGGGCACGATGGTCTCGGTCCCGCGCTGGATCACCGCCAGGATGAGTCCCGGCGGCAGGGGCAGGTCACGGATCGCCTTTCCGGTCCAGGGGTGGCCGGGCCCCACATCCAGCCGGACGAACCGGATGTCCGCCTGGGCGTAGTCGTTGAAGTTCTTGAGCCGGGCATACTGCTCCACGAAGCCGGCGGAGAGGATACCGGTGGGGATGGCCACCATGCCCACGCCCAGGAAGGTCAATATGGTGCCGAAGATGCGCCCCGCCGTGGTGACGGGGTAGATGTCGCCGTAGCCAACCGTGAGCAGGGTGGACACCGACCACCAAAGGCCGGAAAAGGCGTTTTGGAACACCTCCGGCTGGGCCTCGTGCTCCAGGGAGTACATGCAAAGGCTGGAGGCCATCATCAGCACCAGGATGATGAAGATGGAGGAGAGAAGCTGGTTCTTTTTGCTCCGGAGCACGTCCGCGATCACGTTCAGAGCGTCGTAGTAGGCGTTCACCCGGAACAGCCGGAAGATGCGCACCACCCGGAACAGCCGGAAAGCCACCACCCCCGTGGGGAAGAAGAAGGGCAGGTAGTAGAGAAGGAAGCTCAAAAGGTCCACGACCCCGTTGAAGGAGACCATGTACCGGACCGTGGCCTGCCAGGGCGGCAGGGCAGGATAGAGATACTCCGCCGTCCACACCCGCAGGGCGTACTCGATGGTGAAGGCGATCACCGTCACCAGCTCCACCCTGCCCATGAGCTGGTGGTAGGGCGCGGAGCAGGCAAAGGTGGAGAACACAGCGATGAACAGGTTCGCCAAGATCATGGCGATGAGGGCGATGTCGAAGGCCCGGCTGGGCCAGTCGTCCCGGTTGCCCACGGAGATGATGTCGAATATCCGCTTTTTCCGTGCCTCCAGGCTCACCGGCTCACCTCCTTTGTCTTTCCACCATGGACGGTATTATATCATAGTAAGACTTTTATGCAACTGTTTTCCGCGTTCTGAACATTAAATTTTCTGGAAGCTGCTTCAGCCTACGATGGCTTTATAGAGCGCCTCCGGGTCCGCCGCCGTGGCCTTGGGGCCGTAGGGCGCCAGCTCCTCATGGGAGCGGAAGCCCCAGGTGACGATGATCTCGTCCAGGCCCGCGTTCCGGGCGGTCTGGATGTCCACCTCCGAGTCGCCGATGTACACCGCCCGGGCCGGGTCCGCGCCCAGAGCGGCCATGGCCTTGTACACCATGTCCGGGGATGGCTTTTTCTTAAGCTCCGGGGTCTCGCCGATGGCCGCGTCGAAAAGACCGGGGTAGAACCGGGCGCACAGGGCCTTCACCCCGTAATCCACCTTATTGGACACCACCGCGAGGCGCACCCCGGCGGCCTTGAGCCGGGCCATCAGCTCTGGCACACCCTCATAGGGCCGGGTGTTGTCCAGGTCGTGGACGCGGTAATGCTCGTGGAAGGTCTCGTATAGCCGGTCCAGCTCGGCGCTGTCCGTCCCCGCCGGGGCGCCCCGCTCCACCAGCTTGCGCACGCCGTTGCCCACGAACCTGCGCACCTCCTCCAGGGTCCGCTCCGGGTAGCCGTGGCTTCTCAGCGCGTGGTTCAGGCTGTTTTTCAGGTCCTCCAACGTATAGAGGATTGTCCCGTCCAGATCAAATATAGCAAAGTCGTACTTTCTCATGGTCTCTCCTCATCACTCGCTTATGTCCGCCAACTCAAACGCGATGACCTTGGCGAGCTCCGTGAGGCTCGTCTCCACCTGGTATCCTATCTTCCCGGCGCTGAAGAGGATGGCGTCGAAAGCCGCGGCGCTCTCGTCGATCACGGTGCGAAAGGGCTTTTTCATCCCGATGGGGGAGCAGCCCCCGTGGATGTAGCCGGTGAGAGGCAGCAGCTCCTTGGATTTGATCATGGCAACGCTCTTTTCGCCCACCGCTTTGGCGGCTTTTTTCAGCTCCAGCGCCCTTTCCACCGGCACCAGGAACACGTAGTGCTCCCCGCTGGCCGCCACGGTCACCAGGGTCTTATAGACTCGGTCCGGGTCCTCGCCTAAAACTTTTGCCACATCCACGCCGCTCACCGCGTCCGTGTCCCCGTAATAGTGGGGCGTATAGGCCGCCTTCTTCTGCTCCAGCAGCCGCATCACGTTTGTCTTTTCGATCTTTTGCTTGCCCATCACAGGTCCTTTCTGAAACAGATGATCCGATTTGCCTCCGTAAAACCCGCGCGCAGATGGAAGCGCAGGCTTTCGGTGTTTTCCATCTCGCAGTCGCTGGCGAATTCTGCGCAGCCCCGCTCTTTCGCCCATGCCTCGCAGGCAGCCAGAAGCCGCCGTCCACAGCCTTTCCGGCGAAAGGCCGCCTTCACAAAAACGCCCTCCAGGTAGCCCACGGGACTGGTGCTCGTTCCCTCTACGTAGTCGTGCCGGAGCTGGCACTGGGCAAAACCTATGGCCCGGTCATCCTCCCAGGCGAGAAAGCACGCGGCGTCGCCGCTGTTTACAAGACCGGCAAATTCGTCCGCCAGGGCCTCCGTCTCATGGCCGGGCCACAGCTGGGCGGCCAGCGCCGCCAGGGTCCCGATATCTTCATCCGTCGCTTTTCTTACCGTCATGATTTATCTGTCCCCGTGTCCGCCGGGCCAAACACCCGGTCCAGCTCTGTCCACAGTTTTTGTTTCATATCCGCCAGCTCCCCGGCCGAGGGCCGGTACTCGCCGGCGTACATCTTTTCCATGGGATACCACCACACCGGGCCTTTGCCGCCGTTGCCGTACTGTTCAATGTCCCCGGCCCGCCGGGGGAACAGGTGCCAGTGCAGGTGGGCGTCCCCCATGCCCAGCAGCTCGTAGTTCATCTTCTCCGCCTGAAACGCCCGGGCGACCGCCTGGGCCACCAGGGTCATCTCCTCCAGGAACCTGGCCCGCTCCGCCGGGGCCAGGTGGAAAAGCTCCGTTTTGCCCTCATGGTGCTTATAGAGAAACAGCGTGTAGCCGTAAAACCGCTGGTGGTCGCCCAGCACCACGTAGCCCGTCTCCAGCTCCCGGACAAAATAAGGGTTCTCGCCCCGCTTTATCATCCCGATCCTGTCGCATATGAGGCACATGCTCATCCCCCCTGTCGGTCCAAAGCAGATGGCCGACGGTCTCCAAAACCGTAGGCCGAGGGTCCGCCTCCCCGCCTCCATTTGTCCGTGTACCATTTGGGGATAATCGTGCGGAAGCCGTCGTAGCTGTCCATGGCCCGGCGGTACCGCGCCGCCATGGCGTCTACCTCCGCCGGCCCGAACTTTTCCGCCCACTGGATGGAGTGCACCGCCGCGTGGGCCGCGTAGACGGCCAGGGCCCGCCAGAAATCCTCCGGCGCCGGGCCGTCAAAATAGGCGTCGATCTGCCCCACGCAGTAGGGGACGCTGCACTCGACCCCGAAGCTCTCCAGCTTGTAGAACTCCTCGTAGGGGTCCCCCACCTCCCAGCGGTTAAAGTCGATCACACCGATGGAGCCGTCGTCCTGGTAGATGAGATTGCCCGGGTGGTAGTCCCCGTGCAGATACACGGGCGGCAGCCGCCATATTTGGTCGATGTTCTCCCGCACATACCGGAGGGCGGCCTCGTCCCCCTCCTGCCGGAGCCGGGACGCCTCATACCGGGCCAGCTGGGCCAGCTTTTTGGCCTTCTTCGTCTCCGCCGGCACGTCGGCGGCCTCCACCGGGACGGAATGGATCAGGCGCAAAATGCGGCCCGCCTCCCGGCCCAGCCGGTACTGCTCCTCCTCCGGCAGACCGGGCAGGGCCTCCTCCAGGTCTCGGCCCTCCACCCAGGTGAGGAGCATGTATACGCTCTTTCCGTCATCGCTGAGGCCGAACCCCACCGGCGCGGACATGGGAAAGCCCAGCGCCGCGAACTTTTGGATGATCTCATATTCCTTTTTCTTGGCCTGGTATTGCTCGCCGCCGGATACCCGCAGGAGCAGCCGGTTTCCCTCTCTCGTGGTGACCAGGTATTTTTGATCGCTGGACCAGCCCTTGGCCACCTCTTTCACCGCCGTCCAGTCCCCACCCATGGCGATGGGGTAATAGCGGGTCATCTCGTAGAGGTATTTCTGCATCAGATTCGCCAGCGTCTCCCGCCGGTCCTCCCGGACCTCCTCAGCCTGCAGCGCTCCTGTGTCCACGATCATCGCCGTCCTCCTTCCCGTCAAAACTCCGGCTGCCATTGGCAGCGCTCCATGTCCACCGTGCCGTCCGGGCGGAAGATCACGCCCTCCGCCTCCAGCAGGAATCGCTGGCCGCCGGGCATGTAAGTATCAAATGCCGGTTTCGTACCGCCGAAGCGGTCCACCACCCGGTGGCAGGGTATATTGATGCCCGCCGGGCAGGCGGCCATGGCATAGCCCACCAGCCGCGCGCCCCGGGGCCGGCCCGTCATGCGGGCGATCTGTCCGTAGGAGGCCACCTTCCCCGGCGGTATTCGCCGCACGATGTCCCATATCTCGTCAAAGGTACCCATGATTTTTCTCCTGGCTAACGGGAATTCATCGAAGCAGCTCTCCATGAAAGTATTGTTCCTGAAAGGCTATCTGCTTCAGGATAACTTCATCCGGATAATCTTCTCCGTCTGCCGAGACGATCCATTTATCCTCAACATCATCATATCTGCGATAGACCGCAATAACACGGCCTTCAAATTCGTTCACCGGAACATCGACACTTAACAGGTAAACATCTTGTTCAGCGCCATCTTCCGCAAGAATCCCCTCTACATATCCATAATTGATCGGATAGATCATCTCCGCATGACGCGGGTGATGGCTGCCGATGGGTCTGTCGATTTTACCGTGAACATGACGTCCAATGATCGCGGGATAATCGCCACGCACTTTCTGTCTCTCCAATTTTCGCTTTCTGCTGGCCTCACTTGTTGTTGCTCTTGAACACGTCCGCCACCTCGCTGATGGTCATGAACGCCGCCGGGTCGATCTGGTGGACGATGGTGCGCATGCGGGAGATCTGGAACCGGTTCACCACGAAGTAAACGATGGTCTTGGCCGCGTTGGAATAGCCGCCCACGGCGGCGATCTTCGTGGTGCCGCAGCCGAAGGCCTCGATGAGGGCGTCGCTGATGGCCTGGGGCTTGTCCGTGACGATGATGACCTCCTTAGACCGGTCGAAGCCCTCCACGATGAAGTCCACGGTCTTCAGCCCCGCCATGTAGGTGACGATGGAGTAAAGGGGCAGGATCCAGCTGTGGATGACGCAGCCGCACACGATGTACAAAAGTACATTATATATCATCACAAAGGTGCCCACGGTGATATTGAGGGACTTTGCGAAGATCACCGCCATCACGTCCACGCCGTCGATGGCGCCGCCATAGCGGATGGTGAGTCCGCTGCCCACGCCGGAGATGATGCCGCCAAACAATGCGCACAGCAACAGGTCCTTCCCCGCCAGGGGCGAGGCCATGCTCACGTCGATGGGCAGCACGTCGGTGATGAGCCAGGAGGCGGCGGAGTACACCGTCACCGCGAACAGGGAGTAGACCGTGAAGGCGAAGCCCTGCTTTTTCGCCCCCAGGAGGAACAGGGGGAAGTTCAAAAGGAGCAGGAACATCGAGAGCGTCATGTTCTCCGGCGTCACCTGGGCCAGCAATATGGACGTACCGGAGATGCCGCTGTCATAGAGCTTCACCGGCGCCAGGAATATGGTCACACCGAAGGCGTTCACGCAACCAGCTACAAACAGAACAGGAAGTTTTTCCACCGCAGGGTCCCCAGGGCCCGGGACAGGCTCGTTTTTTCCGCTGTTTTCATCGCATGCTCTCCGTATTATCCGAATCTGTCACGCAGGGTATTGTAGCATACTTTCAGGTATAAAGAAAGAACCCGAAGCCATATGGCTCCGGGTTCTTATGTTGGCAGCGACCTATTTTTCCAGTCCGTCTCCAGACGAGTATCTTCGGCACAGTCGGGCTTAACTACCGTGTTCGGAATGGGAACGGGTGGACCCCCGCTGTAATAGCCACCAACTTGGTTCAGGGCTATGCGCCCTGAAGACTGAACAATGGAGGGTGGAGAAGGAGAGAAGGCTGTGAGTCTGCATATTGCATAGGTCAAGCCCTCGGGTTATTAGTACCGGTCGGCTGAACACATTACTGTGCTTACACCT
>CANRNF010000078.1 GCA_947631865.1 uncultured Oscillospiraceae bacterium
TGGTGGGAACAACAGGACTCGAACCTGTGGCCCCCTGCTTGTAAGGCAGGTGCTCTAACCAGCTGAGCTATGCTCCCTAAAGCCCCCGCTTTTCAAGCGGCTTTGCTATTATAAAGCACCGGGGGGCCGTTGTCAATAGAAAAATTCCCCCAAAAGGGAACTTTTTCCCCCTCACTCCTTGGGCTCAGGATCCCCGTCTTCCAGGCGTTTGAACACGGCGGCGTAGCCGTCCTTGCCGTACTGGAGGGAGCGCTTGACCCGGCTGATGGTGGCGCTGGAAGCGCCGGTCTGCTGGAGGATGTCGTTGTAGATCATGCCCTTGTCCAGCAGCCAAGCCACCTGGAAGCGCTGCTCCATGGCCTGCAGCTCGGACACGGTGCAAAGATCGTCGAAGAACTGGGTGCATTCGTCCATCGTTTTCAGGGACAAGATGGCCTTGTACATCATCTCATTGCGGGGCTTGCGATTGAGCTTGTTCATAGGGCTTCTCCTTCCTTTTGATGGGTCCGATACTTTCCGGGCGTTCTCGCTAAGAGGTATTTTACAACACTAAAGCTTGAAAGTAAAGCCAAAAGTTAAAAAATCTACTATCTTTTTTAAGCGTTCAATGGTATATTATATAATTAGAAAGGAGTGGTCGGCATGATAGCGATGTGGACCGTGGCCGCGGTGGTCTTTCTGATCATCGAGGCCGTCACCGCCGCCATGAACTCCATCTGGTTCGTGGCCGGTTCCCTGGCCGCGCTGGCGGGGGCGGCGCTGGGCGCGCCCATATGGGCGCAGGTTTTGCTGTTCATCGCCGTATCCGGCGTGTGCTTCGCCATCCTCTATCCCCGGCTGAAAAACCTTTTGAAGCGGGACCGCCAGCCCACCAACGCCGACATGGTCCTGGGCCGGGAGTGCGTGGTCACCCAGCGCATCGACAATCTCTCCGGCACCGGCGCGGTATCCGCCGGCGGCAAGACCTGGACCGCCCGCTCCGCCCACGGCGAGACCTTCGAGCTGGGCGACGTGGTGGTGGCGGAGGACATCCAGGGCGTGAAGCTCATCGTCTCCCCCGCGGAGAAAGCATCCAAATAACATCAAAGGAGGAAGATACACCGTGTTTGCAACCGAACCCGCGGCCCGTGTCATCGGACCGGTCCTTATCGCGTTTGCCGTACTGCTCGTGATCATCATCCTCATCCGCAACATCCGGGTCGTGCAGCAGGCCCGGGCCTTCGTGGTGGAGCGCCTGGGCGCCTACCACTCCACCTGGAACGTGGGGCTGCACTTCAAAATACCCTTCATCGAGCGCATCGCGAAGGTGGTGAGCCTCAAGGAGCAGGTGGCGGACTTCCCGCCCCAGCCCGTGATCACCAAGGACAACGTGACCATGCAGATCGACACCGTCATCTACTTCCAGATCACGGACCCGAAGCTGTACACCTACGGCGTGGAGAACCCCATGCTGGCCATCGAGAACCTGACGGCCACCACCCTGCGGAACATCATCGGCGAGCTGGAGCTGGACGAGTCCCTCACCAGCCGGGACACCATCAACGCCAAGATGCAGCAGATCCTGGACGAGGCCACCGACTCCTGGGGCATCAAGGTCAACCGGGTGGAGCTTAAAAACATCACCCCGCCCAAGGAGATCCAGAACGCCATGGAGAAGCAGATGAAGGCCGAGCGGGAGCGGCGGGAGTCCATCCTGAAGGCCGAGGGCGAGAAGCGGGCCGCCATATTGGAGGCCGAAGGCGAGAAGGAATCCGCCGTGCTCCGGGCCGAGGCCAAGAAAGAGGCCGCCATCCTGGAGGCCCAGGGCAAAGCCCAGGCCATCATCGCCGTGAACGAGGCCACCGCCGAGGGTCTGAAGCTGCTGAACCAGGCCGCCCCCAGCGACCCCATCGTGAAGCTGAAGGCCCTGGAGGCCTTCGCGGCCGCCGCCAACGGCCAGGCCACGAAGATCATCATCCCCTCGGAGATCCAGGGCATCGCGGGCCTGGCCGAGGGCGTGGTGGAGTCCCTGAAAGAGCCGGAAAAGAAATAAGTGGCAGACGAAAACCCCGGGACGCGTCCGCGTCCCGGGGTTGCTATATGGAGATATATTTATACTTATACTTTCGGCAATTGCCACTTGACGCATTTCTCGCCGCCTTCGCTCATGGCCTTGGGAATGGCTACCGCTTTGTTGTTCCCCCCATAGGGACAGGTCCCGGGGCCTTCGAAGGCGCAGCCAATACAATTGGCACCTATAAACGCCCGCTGCTCTTCCGAAAGACCACTTATGTCGATCGTGCCGCCGGTGACCTTTTCCAGGGCCTCGTCGTTCAGTTTCTTATCTTCGAACATGGTATGTTCCTCCTTATGTTATTTGGTGTGTCTTATCAGCGGGCTTTGCAAGTCTCCGTGCTGTTGTAGTACGCTTCCATGTCGTTACTATAGGGACACGCGTCGGTGTTCTGTTTTGAGCATCTGTTGCAATCTATCACCCTGTTGGCATAACGCCACTCATCACCAGCATCCCATCCGCCGGTGACGCCTTCCAGGGTGCCCTCCTGTTCAGGGGTTACCCCCCCCCCGCTGGATTTTCTTCTCTTCGCTCATGATCTGTTCCTCCTTATGTTATTTATGTTATGGGGTCGAAATTATTGCAGCCCCCGCTTGCCGACTTATCCATAAACCCGTGCAGATTGTCGCTAAAGGGGCAGGTCTTCTGGCCAAGATGCTTGCAGCCGGAGCAGCTGTGTTCTCCGATCGTTCCTCCGGCGACCTCTTTCAGGGTGTCCTCCTGTTCAGGGGTTACCCCCCCCCGCTGGAATTTCTTCTCTTCGCTCATGATTTGTTCCTCCTTATGTTATTTGTCGTGTCTTAACTGTGTTCAGGGCAGGTCTCATAGCCTCTCAAAGTATTGTACATCGTTATTGGGGTATAAGGGCAGTTCTTCCCACATTTCGCGCAGTTGCCGCAGTTGTTCGAGGTAAACTTTGAGAGAAAGCTGGCCATTGCATCAAGCTCGCTGACGCTGAGCGCCCCTCCGGCGACCTCTTTCAGGGTGTCCTCCTGTTCAGGGGTTACCCCCCCCCGCTGGAATTTCTTCTCTTCGCTCATGGTTTGTTCCTCCTTATGTTATGTTATTATTTGGCAAATCGCTCGGTGCATTTACCATCGCTGCCGCTGTAACGATAATAAATATACTCCATTATGTTGCTGCCATAATAGGGACAATCGTTGGGCCAGCGCGTGCAGCTCCGGCAGTTGGCATTGTGAAAGTCTCCAAAAAAATCTCCCCACGCCTGGATCTCCTCAGGAGTGCCGCCCCCAGTGACCTTTTCCAGGGTCTCGTCGTTCAGTTTCTTCTCTTCGCTCATGGCAATTCCTCCTTGTTTCAGATTTAATTTTTCGCGCTGTATCATACTGCCATACTAGCGGAAACACCGGGCGGCCGTCAATATTTGTGTCCCGAAATGCAGAAATCACGACTCGAATTGCATAAAATGGAGCTTGACAAGCGGAATTTTGCGGTTTTTCCATGCGAAAGACCCGTACTCCATGAACGAGTACGGGTCCTGTTTATGCTGTTCGGTTTTTATTCCGCCGCGGGTCCCAGGTCGCTGACCATGCCCTCCTCCATGGGCGGGGCGGGCTCCGGGGTCACAGGCGGCTCCGTGATCACGGGCTCCGGCGTCACCGGCACCTCTGTGGGCGGCGCTGTGGGTTCGGCGGTGGGCGCCGGGGTGTCCGTGGGTGGCGGCTCCGTGGCGGGGGCCGCCGCCAGGGGCTGGAACACCGCGTAGAGGGTGTGGTTCTGGCGCACGTTGTCGAAGGTGTAGGCGGTCTGGATGTTCACGTTGGCGCCGTCGATGAGAAGCTGGCTCAGCTCATAGCCCAGGTCCGGCGTGATGATGAAGCTCTGGCTGGTCCCCTCCTCCACGTCCACCGAGCCGGAGGGCGACACGCTGCCGCCGGAACCGGCGGTCACGGTGATGGTGTGGTAGTTCTTGGGGGGCGCCGTGGGCGCGTTGGTGGGCCGGGGCGGCAGGGTGGCCGTGAGCACGTCCCCGGTGGGGACCGGCGAGGGCGAGGCGCTGGGGTCCGCCAGCAGATACTCCCGGGCGAACAGGTATCCGCCCAGCAGCACCGCCGCCGTGATCAGAATGGCCACCAGCCACTTCAAAAATCCGCTGCCGCCGCCCCCGTTCCGGCCGCCGCTGCCGCCGCCTCTGGGCGGCTCGTCGTACTGCCGGGGCGGCTGGACATATACCCTGGGCGGGGGCGTGGGGTCCGCCACCACCACCTTGGGCCGGGGCGGGGCCTCCGGCACCGCCTGGCGGCGGAGCGGCTGCTCCTGCGCCGGCTGACGCCGGGGCTGGCCGGCG
The DNA here is from genome assembly GCA_947631865.1 of uncultured Oscillospiraceae bacterium. GTDB lineage: Bacteria > Bacillota > Clostridia > Oscillospirales > Oscillospiraceae > CAJOIG01. The sequence goes on from CANRNF010000078.1 coordinate 4,362, forward strand.
GGTCCTTCCTTTTCTCTGTCGTATACCGTCCGAAAGACGGGGTCCTTCATAGGCTGCTCCTTCCGGGTGGGCAGGTCGGCGGTCAGGTCGTCCCCCTCGTCCCCCGCGGGCGCATCCCCCTCCGGCTCCTGATCCTCAACGGGACCGGGGGCCTCGTGGCGGCCCCGCTCCGGGGCGGGCCTGGCAGGGGCAGGCTGTCCCGTCGGGGCGTCCTTCTTCTCCAGGGCCTTGCTCACCCGCTCCTCCAAACTGTCGGAGGACAAAAAGGCGTCAAAGCCGAAGCCGCCGCTTTTCGCCGGCTCCTCCTTCGTCCACTGGACCGCCTCGTCCCCCTGGGGGGCTTTTATGTTGTTGTCCTCTTCAAAACTCATTTTGTCCTACCTTTAGAACGCAATGTATGCTAAAATGTTCCCAATAACATTACAGGAGGGCTCATCATGCACAACAAAGCCCTTGTCACCGGCTCCTCCCGGGGCATCGGCGCCGCCGCGGCCCGGCGGCTTGCCGCCGAGGGGTGGGACGTGACCGTTCATTACAATATGTCCGAGGACGCCGCCCTTGCCCTGGCGGCGGAGCTTGGCACCCGCGCCGTACGGGCGGACGTGTCCGACCCGGGGCAAGTGCAGGCGCTCTTTGACGCCGTGGGCCCGGTGGACCTTCTGGTATGTAACGCCGGGGTGGCCGAGTACGGCCTTCTCACCGATATGGACGAGGACGGCTGGCGCCGCCTTCTCGCGGTGAACACCGACGGAGCCTACCGCTGCTGCCGGGCCGCCATCCCCCACATGGTCCATGAGAAGGCGGGGAATATTATCCTGGTCTCCTCGGTCTGGGGCGTCTACGGGGCCAGCTGCGAGGCGGCCTATTCCGCCTCCAAGGCGGCGCTGGTCGGTCTGGGCAAGGCCCTGGCCAAGGAACTGGGCCCCTCCGGCATTCGGGTGAACGTGGTGGCCCCCGGGGTCATCGACACGGACATGCTGGCCCGGTTCGACTTCGCCGACAGGCAGGCGCTCATAGATGAGACGCCCCTCGGCCGCATCGGCAAGCCCGAGGACGTGGCGGAGCTCATCGCCTTTCTGGCCTCGGATAAGGCCAGCTTCATCACCGGCCAGGTGATCGAATGTTCAGGCGGCTTCGGGATGTAGTTCAGCACACCCCGCAGATGCGCAGACACAGGTACGCCGCCGGGATGGAAAAGAGCATGCCGTCCATCTTGTCCATGATGCCGCCGTGCCCGGGCATGAGGTGGCTGTAGTCCTTCACCCCGGCCATGCGCTTGATGAGGGACGCGGCCAGGTCGCCCACCTGACCGAAGCAGCTGGCCACGAAGGCGGTGAACACGCACACCCAGAAGCCCCAGCCAAATACCCAAGCCATGAGCGCGCCCGCCAGGATGGCGGAGGCGCCGCCGATGACGGTGCCCTCCCAGGTCTTGTGGGGGCTCACAGTGGGGGCCAGCTTGTGGCTGCCGCAGGCCTTGCCGCCGATGAGGGCCATGCTGTCGCAGGCCCAGGTGCCCAGGATGGCCAGCACCAGGGTCATGCGCCAGATATCGGACGCGGCGGCGTAGAGGATGACGGTGTAAAAGCCGAAGGGCCACATGAGCACGAACAGCTCCGTCATGGCGAACTTCGCCCCCCGCTGGGGGTTCAGGATGCCCCAGAACATGGCCGCGAAGGCCGCCAGGGCGTACACGGCCACCATCCAGCCCACGCCGGCCCCGGCCAGGCACAGGACGGTCTCCACCGCCATATAGGCGATGGGCAGTATTTTGGAAGAGGGTATCTCCGCCTGGAACAGGACGTTCTGCAGCTCATAGGCCGAGCACACCGCCAGCGCCAGGAAGAATACCACACGGGTGAACCGGCTCAGCAATATGCACCCGAAGGTCACCACCACGATGATCGCGGCGGGGAGCAGTCTCTTCTTGATATCCATATATATCACCCCTAACTTTATATTATAAATCAAACCTTTTCCGTTGACAAGAGAAAGTCGTTTGAAAGGGAGACCCTTTCAAACGAGAAGGCCGCGGCCCGCTGCAGCGCAAAGCGCCCCCATCCAATGGATGGGGGCGTTCACGTTTGCGGGCCGAGAAGGATTTTTTCCGAGGTACACGCCCCCGGGAAAAATTATCCCACTTTTTTCGCGTCTGCGGACGCGAACTCTGCGAGGCCCGCCTCGACTTACAAGAGCTTTATACCAGCCGCTTTGCAGGCGGCATAGGTGACGTCGTCCCAGACGCCGGACTGGACCTCGCCGATGTGGGCGCAGCCCATGAGGAGCATGCACAGCCGGGACTGGCCGATGCCGCCGCCCATGGTGAGGGGCAGCTCCCCCGCCAGCAGCGCCTTGTGGAAGGGAAGCTCCCGGCGGCTGTCGCACCCGGCCTCGGTGAGCTGCTTATCCAGGCTCGCCGGGTCCACGCGGATGCCCATGGAGGAGATCTCAAAGGCCCGGTCCAGGACGTGGTTGCGGAAGATGATGTCGCCGTTCAGCTCCCAGTCGTCATAGTCGGGGGCCCGGCCGTCGTGGGGCTTGCCGGAGCGGAGCTTCTTGCCGATCTGCATGAGGAACACGGTGTCGTGGGTCTTGGTGAACTCGTTCTCCCTATCGGCGGGGGCCAGGTCCGGGTACAGGTCCTCCAGCTCCTGGGCGGTGATGAAGGTCACATCCCGGCTCAGCCGGGTCTTGACCGCGGGGAACTCCCACCGCACCTGGTCGCAGGTCATGCATATGGCGTCCACGATCCGCTGGACCGTGTCCTTCAAATACTCCGTGTTCCGCTGACGGGGGGTGATGATCTTCTCCCAGTCCCACTGGTCCACATACACGGAGTGGAGGTTATCCAGCACCGGCTCGTCCCGGCGGATGGCGTTCATGTCGGTGTACAGGCCGTTGCCCACCCGGAAGTCATAGGTCCGCAGGGCCCAGCGCTTCCACTTGGCCAGGGACTGGACCACCTGGTACTCCTCCTCCCCCGTGGCGGACACGGTGAAGGCCACGGGCCGCTCCACGCCGTTCAGATCGTCGTTCAGGCCCGTATCCGCCTTTACGAACAGGGGCGCGGACACCCGCTTCAGGTCCAGGGCCGCGGACAGGTTCCGCTGGAAATGGGACTTGATGAACTCGATGCACCGCTGGGTGTCGTACACGTCCAGCGCGGTCTTATATCCTTCAGGAATCGTAAGCATAGTACGTTTTCTCCTTGCCTCGCAGAGTTTGCGCCCGCAGGCGCAAATAAAGTGGGATGATTTTTCCGGGGGCGTGTACCTCGGAAAAATCTCTTATCAGCCTGCAAACGTGCGAGCAAAGCGAGTGCGCTGCAGCAGGCTGCATCCTTCTCGGTGAAAAGGGCAAAGCCCTTTTCACCGAACAGAAAAGAGCATTTCGCCGTATGTGGGATAGGGCCAGCACTTAGCGCCGGCGATGGTCTCCATCTCGTCCACGTAGATGCGCAGCTCGCTCATGGTGGCGAAGATCTTATCCCGGCAGAAGTTGCTGAGTTCCTCGCAGGAGGCGATGTCGGCGGACTGAGCGATGGCGTCGTCCAGCTCGTCTGCCGCGCCGGCGGTCATTGCGGTGAGCTCAGCCAGGCGCTTGACGGAGGCCTTCTCATAGCTCACGTCGATGTCCGCGCCCAGGGCCTGCTTGGCCGCCGCGGCCTTGGCCACCTTGCCGCCGTAGAGGCTCACCGCGGGCAGGATGTCCTTGCGGACCATGTCGGACATGGTCATGGCCTCGATGCGGATGGTCTTGGCGTAGTTCTCCTGCATCATCTCGTAGCGGGCCCGCATCTCCACCTCGGACAGGACCTTGTTGCCCTCGAACAGCTGGATGTTCTTCTCGGCCAGGTAGTGGGGCAGCGCCTCGGGAGTAGTGCGCAGGTTGAGAAGGCCGCGCTTTTCGGCCTCCTTGACCCAGGACTCGTCGTAGCCGTTGCCGTTGAAGACGATGCGGATGTTCTCCTTCACCGTCTCCCGGATGAGGTCATGCAGCTCCGTGTCGAAGTCGTCGGCAGCCTCCAGCCGGTCGGCGAAGCGGCGAAGCTCCTCGGCCACGGCGGTGTTTAGCACGATATTGGCCTCGGAGATGGACTGGGAGGAGCCGGGCATACGGAACTCGAACTTGTTGCCCGTGAAGGCAAAGGAGGAGGTACGGTTTCTATCGGTGGTGTCCTTGGGGAACCGGGGCAGGACGGACACGCCCACCTTGAAGGGCTCCTTGCCGCCGCCGCTGTAGGACTCGTCGTGCATGATGGCGTTCAGCACCGCCTCCAGCTCGTCGCCCACATAGACGGAGAGGATGGCGGGAGGGGCCTCGTTGGCGCCCAGACGGTGATCGTTGCCCGCGCTGGCCACGGAGATGCGAAGCAGGTCCTGGTACTCGTTCACGGCCTTCAGCACCGCGCACAGGAACACCAAAAACTGGGCGTTCTCGGCGGGGGTGTCGCCGGGCTCCAGCAGGTTTTCGCCTGTGTCGGTGGCCACAGACCAGTTGTTGTGCTTGCCGCTGCCGTTGACGCCCGCGAAGGGCTTTTCGTGGAGCAGGCACTCCATGCCGTGGCGCTTGGCGATGGTACGCATCAGCTCCATGGTGAGCTGGTTGTGGTCGGCGGCGATGTTCACGGTGGAGAACAGCGGGGCCAGCTCATGCTGGGCCGGGGCCACCTCGTTGTGCTCGGTCTTGGCCACCACGCCCAGCTTCCAAAGCTCCTCGTTCAGCTCCTTCATGAAGGCGGCTACCCGGGGCTTGATGGCACCGAAGTAGTGGTCGTCCAGCTCCTGGCCCTTGGGGGGGCGGGCGCCGAACAGGGTCCGGCCGGTGTAGATCAGGTCCTTGCGCCTATCGTAGACGCTCTTGTCCACCAGGAAGTACTCCTGCTCCGCGCCGGCGGTGGCCCGCACAGAGCTGGTCTCCGTGTCGCCGAACAGCCGCAGGATGCGAAGGGCCTGCTTGTTGAGGGCCTGCATCGAGCGCAGCAGCGGGGTCTTCTTGTCCAGGGCCTCGCCGGTGTAGGACACGAACGCCGTGGGGATGTACAGCACGCCGTCCTTCACGAAGGCGTAGCTGGTGGGGTCCCAGGCGGTGTAGCCCCGGGCCTCGAAGGTGGCCCGCAGGCCGCCGGAGGGGAAGCTGGAGGCGTCAGGCTCGCCCTGGATCAGCTCTTTGCCGGAGAACTCCATGATGGCCCGGCCGTCGCCGGTGGGATGGATGAAGCTGTCGTGCTTCTCGGCGGTGACGCCGGTCATGGGCTGGAACCAGTGGGTGAAGTGGGTGGCGCCCTTCTCCACGGCCCAGTTCTTCATGGCCGTGGCCACCACGGTGGCGATCTCCGGGGTCAGGCGCTTGTCGTGGTGGATGGACCGGATGACCTCTTTGTAGGTCGCATGGGGCAGGCGGGCCTGCATGACCGCCTCGGAAAAGACCATGGACCCGAACAGCTCAGTGGTATTGCTCATTGTTCCTCTCCTTTATTCTTCCTCATAGAGGTTTACTGCGATAAAACGAAGAAACGGCAAAGACACACGGGATCATCCGCGACGCCTTTGCCGTTTCAACACCTAGATTTTACTCTTTTTCCGCCCCGGCTGTCAAGGGCGCACACATCGTCGATTCCCACAAAATAGCCCCGCTCCCCGCGGCGTGATATCGGCATATGCCCCATTCTTTTCCGATAAATTGACAAACGGAAAAGGAATGGGTAAAATCGTCATATATTGGTATGACCCTTCGTTTTACCGCTGTCCATTCTATGAAAGGAGGCCCCGCGCGGTGCAGCCACGACCCTATGCTTCCCTGCTGCTCATCACCGGCTCCCGGGATACCGCCGCCCATTTCGCGGCCTTCCTGCCGGAGGACCGGTTCGCCCCGGAGCTGAACGTATGTTCCCCTCTGGAGGCCGACTACGTGCTGGGCGAGACGGTGTACGACGTGGTGGTCATAGACGGCACCGTCCCCGCCGAGTCCGGGGCGGCGCTGGCCCGCTTCGCGGTGGAGCACGGCGTGTCCGGTGTGCTGCTCCTGGCGGAGGCGGATAAGCTGCCCGCCGTGTCCGCCCTGGCGGCGGAGCACGGCTTTCTGGCCCTGCAAAGCCCCGTGGACCCCTCCCTTCTAAAGCAGAGCCTCGCCATGATGGCCACGGTGAGCCAGCGGCTGCACGCTTTGCAGTCCCGGGCCGACAACCTCCAGGCCAAGATGGACGAGATGCGCCTGGTGGACCGGGCCAAGCTCATCCTGATCCAGCGGTTCAAGATGACGGAGAAACAGGCCCACCGCTTTATCGAGAAAAACGCCATGGACCGGTGTGTCACCCGCCGGGCCATCGCCGAGAAGATCATCCGCACATACGATATCTGATACGAGAGGTACATCCATGAAACACGAAGCCGTCCTGATCGTGGACTTTGGCGGCCAGTACGACCAGCTCATCGCCCGCCGGGTCCGGGAGCACCAGGTCTACTGCGAGCTGCGGCCCTACACCATCACCCTGGATGAGATCCGCGCCTTCGACCCCATCGGCATCATCTTCACCGGCGGGCCCAGCAGCGTCTATGACGACGCCGCGCCCCATATCGACCCGGGCGTGTTCCGGCTGGGCGTGCCCATCCTGGGCATATGCTACGGCTGCCAGCTCATGGCCCAGGCCCTTGGCGGCGCCGTGACCCCCGCTCAGGACGATTCCGCCCGGGAGTACGGCAAGACCTATACCTATTTCGATACGGACTGCCGGCTCTTCAAGGGTCTCCCCGCAGAGAGCGTCACCTGGATGAGCCACGGCGACTACATGGCGAAGGTGCCCGACAGCTTCACCCTGGCCGCCCACAGCGACAACTGCCCCAATGTGGCCATCGCCGACGAGGCCCGGGGGTTTTACGGCGTCCAGTTCCATCCCGAGGTGAACCACACCGAATTCGGCCGCGATATGCTCAAAAACTTCCTCTATGAGGTCTGCCGCGCCCGCGGCGACTGGACCATGGAGGATTACAAAAACAGCGCCGTCGCCTCCCTGCGGGAGAAGATCGGCGATGGAAAGGTGCTGCTGGCCCTGTCCGGGGGCGTGGACTCCTCCGTGGCGGCGGCCCTGCTGGCCGAGGCGGTGGGCAGTCAGCTCACATGCGTGTTCGTGGACCATGGCCTTCTCCGCAAGGACGAGGGCGACCAGGTGGAGGCGGCCTTCGCCCCCTGGGCCATCAACTTCATCCGGGTCAACGCCGAGGACCGGTTTCTGGGAAAGCTGTCCGGCGTGGCGGAGCCGGAGCGCAAGCGGAAGATCATCGGTGAGGAGTTCATCCGGGTCTTCGAGGCGGAGGCCAAAAAGCTGGGCAAGGTGGACTATCTCGCCCAGGGGACCATCTACCCCGACGTGGTGGAGTCCGGCACCGGCGACGCCGCCGTCATCAAGAGCCACCACAATGTGGGCGGCTTGCCCGACTATGTGGATTTCAAAGAGATCGTGGAGCCCCTGCGGCTGCTGTTCAAGGATGAGGTGCGGCAGCTGGGCCGGGAGCTGGGCCTGCCCGAGTACCTGGTGAGCCGCCAGCCCTTCCCCGGTCCGGGTCTTGCCATCCGGGTCATCGGCGAGGTGACGAAGGATAAGCTGGACACCCTCCGGGAGGCGGATTTCATCTTCCGGGACGAGGTGGCCAAGGCTCACCTGGAAGGGATCATGGACCAGTACTTCGCGGTGCTGACCAATATGCGCTCCGTAGGCGTCATGGGCGACGGCCGGACCTACGACTACACCCTGGCCCTGCGCAGCGTCACCACCTCGGACTTTATGACCGCCGACTGGACCCGTATCCCCTACGAGGTGCTGGACGCGGTCTCCACCCGCATCGTCAACTCCGTCCCCGGCGTTAACCGGGTCGTCTATGACATCACCTCCAAACCGCCCTCCACCATCGAGTGGGAATAACTGACAAAACCCGCGAAGCCTTGCAAACACTGGATTCTCGAAACGAAAACGGGGCATTTGATAGC
>CANRNF010000079.1 GCA_947631865.1 uncultured Oscillospiraceae bacterium
GAGCACATGGCCCATGTGTTCCACATCGCCATCCGCACCCCCGAGGCCATCGCCTGCAACGACGAACAGTGCGCGTTCTTCCGCGCCCATATGTGAGATAAGGAGACCTGACCATGCACATCTATGCCACGAAGGACCCGGCCCTGTCGGCCCGGGAGGAGAGACACATGGCCCTGGTCCGCGCCATCGCGGGCCAGTGCGCCGTGCTGCTGGAAAACGACGGGACCCTGCCTCTGGCCGGACCGGGGAAGATCGCCCTTTTCGGCAACGGCGCCCGCCAGACCGTCCGGGGCGGCACCGGCTCCGGGGACGTGAACGTCCGCAGCGACGTGAACATCGCCGACGGCCTTGCCCGGGCGGGCTTTGAGGTGACCACCGGCCCCTGGCTGGACCGGCAGGACGCCCGCCACGCCCAGGCCAAAGAGGACTACCGCCTCTGGGTCCCCGCTTACGCCAAGGAACAGGGCATGAGCGAATTTCTGGTGGTGTTCTCCCATCCCTTCCAGATCCCCGCCCCCTGCCCCATCACCCCGGAGGACATCGCCGCCTCGGAGGCGGATACCGCCGTGTATGTCATCTCCCGGACCTCCGGAGAGGGCGCGGACCGTTTCAACAAGCGGGGCGACTATCTGCTCTACGACGAGGAAAAGGAGCAGCTGGAGCTGCTGGGCCGATCCTATAAAAAGCTGATCGCCGTGCTCAATGTGGGCGGGGTCATGGACGTCTCCGAGCTGCGGGCCATCCCCGGCGTCAGCGCCATCCTGCTCATGGGCCAGCTGGGGAACGTGGGCGGCGACGCCCTGGCGGACGTGCTGCTGGACAAGGTCTGCCCCTCCGGGCGGCTCACGGACACCTGGGCCAGGACCTACGCCGACTACCCCGCCGCGGCCACTTTCAGCCACAACGACGGGGACGTGGACGACGAGTATTACACCGAGGGCGTGTTCGTGGGCTACCGCTGGTTCGACAGCTTCGGCAAAGAGCCCCTCTACCCCTTCGGCTACGGCCTCTCCTACACCACCTTCTCTCTGGCTCCCGGCGGCGTCTCCGTGAAGGACGGGACCGTAGCCCTGCCCGTCACGGTGCGCAACACCGGCAGCCGGCCCGGCAAAGAGGTGGTCCAGCTCTACGTCTCCGCCCCGGCGGGCGACGTGCCCAAACCCTGGCAGGCCCTGGCCGCCTTCCAAAAGACAAAGGAGCTGGCCCCCGGGGAGAGCGAAGCCGTGACCCTCGCCTTCGCCCTGACGGACATCGCCTCCTACAGCGAAAAGCGGGCCGCCTGGGTGCTGGACAAGGGGGCCTACACCCTCCGGGTGGGCCGCGACAGCCGCACCGCAGCGCCCGCGGCGGTGCTGACACTGGGGGAGACGGTGGCCACCGCCCAGGGGAAGAATCTCTTCCCTGGCGTGGGCGAGCTCCGGGAGCTGACCCCGCCCCCCGCCGACCATGAGGAGCCGGACCCGTTCCTGCCCCAGATCGCCGTGGACCCCGGGACCATCCCCACCCAGACCTTCACCTATCAGGGCCCCCGCAAGCCCTATACCGATCCGGGCGGTGGAAAGCTCACCGCCGCGGACGTGAAGACGGGCCGCTGCACCGTGGAGGAGCTCACCGCCCAGCTCACCGTGGAGGAGATGGCCCAGCTCTGCGTGGGCACCCTGCGGTTTGAAAGCTCCATCGTGGGCAACGCCTCCCACGCCGTCCCCGGCGCGGCGGGCGACACCAGCTCCGTCATTAAAGAAAGCCGGGGCGTGAAGAACATGGTCATGGCCGACGGCCCCGCCGGCCTCCGGCTCCAGCCGGTGTTCAAGGCCGATAAGGCGGGCAACATCCTGCCTGGCGGCAGGCGCATGGGGGACATGGTCATCCCCTTCGATCCAAAATATGACGACACCAATTCCGACACCTACTACCAGTACTGCACCGCCATTCCCATCGGCTGGTCCCTGGCCATGAGCTGGGACCCGGCCCTGCTGGAACAGGCGGGGTCCATGGTGGGAGAGGAGATGGAGGCCTTCGGCGTGGACCTGTGGCTGGCTCCCGCCATGAATATCCACCGGGACCCCCTGTGCGGGCGGAACTTCGAGTACTACTCCGAGGACCCGCTCATCGCAGGCGCCGCCGCCGCGGCCATCACCCGGGGCGTGCAGAGCCATCCCGGCCGGGGCGTCACCCTCAAGCACTTCGCCGCCAACTCCCAGGAGGACAACCGCTACTTCACCAACTCCCACATCAGCGAGCGGGCCATTCGGGAGATATACCTGCGGGGCTTCGAGATCGCCGTCCGCACTTCCAACCCCGCCGCCATCATGACCAGCTATAACCTTCTGAACGGCGTGCACACCGCCAACGGCTACGACCTTCTCCAGGCCGCCTGCCGGGACGAGTGGGGCTTCACCGGCGTGGTCATGACCGACTGGTTCACCTCCCAGGAGATGCCGGACATGACCGGCGGCCACAGCCGCTATCCCATCTCCTCCTCCGTGGGGTGCGTATACGCGGGCAACGACATCCAGATGCCCGGCTGCCAGAAGAACGTGGACGACATCGTGAAAGCCGTGAAGACCGGCGAGGCCGCAGACGGCTTCCGCCTCACCCTGGCAGACCTTCAGTTCTGCGCCGCCAACGTGATCCGCGCCGCCATCGCCGCCGACCCCTGACGATAAAACAGACCAAACGCCCCGCAGCCAGGTGACTGCGGGGCGTTTTTCATCGATCACAGTGTTATCTTCTCTTCCCTTTCCTGCGGCCCAGGACCACTGCCGCGAGGCCGGCCAGGGAGAGGCCAAACATGGCCGCGAAGGAGACGATGGCCGTCCCGTCGCCGGTCAGGGGCGCCGTGGGGCCGTTGCCGCTTCCGCTGCTGCCATTGCCGCCGGGAGCCTGGGTATGGGATGGCCGGGACGTGTTCCCCGCCGTGGGCTGAACGCCAGGCGTTGATGTGTTAAAAGGCGGAGACGTGACGCCGGGGCCAAGGGTAGGCGCCGGGCTGGGCGTGGCGCTGGGATCCACCGTGGGCTCCGGACTGGGACTGGGTGTGGCATCGGGGTCCGGGCTGGGACTGGGTGTGGCGCTGGGGCCTGTCGTGGGTCTGGGCGTGCTCTCTGTGCCGCCGCCACCACCGCCTCCGGGTGCGGGCGTGCTCTCCGTTCCGCCGCCTCCGCCGCCGCCACCGCCGCCCGAGCCAGCGGCGGTATTGGTGATGCTCACGGCGGTCTCTTCGACCGCGATCTCTCCCTCCTCATTGCTCTTGGTCACGGTGTAGCCGCTGACCGGCTCCTCTTCGACTTTGTATTTCAGGCCTACGGGCAGACCGACGATCCGCTTGGTCTCGCCGTGGCATAGATCAAACTCGGTCATGCCACTCTCGAACTTCACCTCTTGCCCTTTATCGTCGGTGAACGTGCCGCTGAAGGGCTCCTCACCGTCCCGAAGGGTCACGGCGAAGTGGAAGTCCCTTTCCTTTTCCCCGCCGGCGCCCTCCACGGTCTTGGACACCGCGAGCGCTCCGGCCTCGGCCGTATTGGTCACCGTCACCACGTCGTTCCCGCCGGCGTCGACCGCGCCGGGAGCGCCGTCCACCTTCACCGCGAATCCCACGGGCGGCGTCTCGCTCACCTCGTATTCGGTGCCGGCAGGCAGGACAAAGCTTGCGCTCTGGTCAGCTTTCAGCCGCAGGATGCCGATATATTGGCTGTTCTCCTCATCCCAGGAAAGAGACAGCGTTTTTTCATCGGCCCCATTCAGGGCGTATCCGGCCTCGTATGGGAAAGAGCCGAAATATTTTGTCTCATCCCCCGTGGTATCCTCTCTGTCCGCCGGCAGGGTGAAGGTCACGGCAATGGGGTACTCCGCGTCCGCTTCGATCCAGGGCTCATCACCGATCACCTTATTGGTCACGGTCAGCGTGCCCAGAGTATCGGTGTTGGTAAAGGTACTGCTGCCCTCTGTTCTCGATACGGCAGCGGTCAGTTTCCCCGCCTTATCGTTCGTGACGGTATAGATGACGGAATACACATGGGGATCGCGGGCGACGAAGGGCTGTCCGCCCGGGAGCTCCCGGACCTCGACCGTATAGATCCCCGGTTCGGTGAAGGTGATATCCCCAAAGGTCACCTTGCCCTCCCCGTCATTCGTCATGGTCCTTGCGGCCGGCAGCTCAGCGCCCTGAGCGGGGGTAACGGTCATGGTGAACGAGAAGTCGCCGCCCGCCAGCGTTCCGTTTTTCAGCGTCTTTTCCAGCTCCGGGAAGGATACCTTCACAGGTGCCAGATCGTATGTATGGACGAACGCGGCCACCGACAGCTCATCGGAGATAGTTCCCTCCCTGACCCTGCTGTCAATGCTGTACCCGGGCACCTCCTCACAGGTGACGGTGTACCCGCTCTTCGGCAGGTTGATGAAGAACTTGCTTTCACCGTCTTTCAGCGGGAAGCGGGCAACACCGCCGCTGAAGGAAACGCCGTCGCGCTCCGCAGCGAAACTTTTATCCTCCAGAGCCACGGTAAACCAGAATTCCTGGTTCCTGTCCGCAAACTCACCTTTCACCGTCTCCGTTACCAGCAGTTCTCTGGGACCCTCATGGACCGCGATGACAGGCTCGGACGAGATCGTATAGGGGTGGTCCGACGGCGCGGTGTCAAAGCGCACCATTGCCTTATTGGAAAACTCTATGCCCCCGCCGGCCGCCGGGACCTTCGCCTGGAAGATCAAGGTCTCACTGGCGCGCGGGGCCAGGGTATCGATGGTCCATGTGACGGTACCCCCATCATAGTTTCCGCCGCCTGTGATGCTGCCCCCGACCAGTTCCATGCCCGCGGGGAGCTTATCGGTCACCGTGAGCGGGCCGGCTGGGTTGACGGTGTCATGATTCGTGACGGTGATGGCATAGGTGACGACATCCCCCGCGTTGACGGTGATCGGATCCCTGGTCGCCGGGGCGCCGCCCACCTGCTGTGTCTTCTCCACCGTTACGTGGGGTGCGTAGACGGTGGCGCTGGCACGCAGCGTGCTGAAGTCGTACACTCTCGACGGATTGCCGTACACCATCTCCGCATAGTTCGTCCAGCTCTCCACCTCCATCACAGCGGGAGCCGTGGCCCTATAGGTTATCGTTCCCTCAAGATCGTCCTTAAAGCGGTCGATCCTTACCGTGAGCTCCTGGCCGACGATCTCCACCGTGACGCCGGCCAAATTGGGCGACGCCGTCACAGAGTCCCGTACAAACGTCATGCCGCCCGGGATGTGATCCGTAATGACCACGTCTTTGACCGCGCTGGTCTCTCTCCTCACAAGCCGGAGAGTATACATGACCTCCTGGCCCGGGAACACGACCGTTGGGCTCGCGGACTTTTCAAAACTTATGATATTCGCGGCCTGCCAGTCATTTTCAAACTTGAACGGTTTTGCAACGACTTTGCCGTTCACTTTGACGGTAGAGGTCGGAGCAAGGCCGCCGTCCGCCGTTTCCGAGACTGTAAAGGTCACGACCGCACGACGGGCGTCATACACCATGGTGGGGTGGTGCGTCTCCGGCTCCACCTCCCACACGTCGACGATATAGACCCCCGGCTTGGTGAAAGTGATGGGCTCGGGAAACTGCACCGTTGCGAGACCGGTCTTCCCATTTCCTGTTACGGTGACGTTCACATCGTCCTTGCCCGCCGTCAGAACATCGGGCATCGTGATGCCATCCTTGGGCGAGGCCGGGTCCAGAGCCATTCGGAATTCAAAGGGCGGGATGGCATGGTCGCCGGAGAATTTACTATAGTCGTAGTCTCCGTTCATGATCGCCTTCAACGAGAAGGCAGTGTTATTGCTGTCATCAGTAAAGCCCTTTTGAAACGCGGGCATGGAGGCGGTCACGGGTTTATTAAATGTGTAGGTATTCACCACCATGACAGAGCTGGACGCGCCATAGCTGACGGTGCCCTCGATGGGACCGCCTTCCAGGTCGCTCTCATAACTGCCGCCGGTGAGGCTGGCATTGACCTCCGTCAAGTCCTCACTCACGGTGTATTCGGTCCCGTCGGGCAGGTCGAAGACCGCCCGCTCGCCGCCCTTCAGCTCCAGCGTGCCGGAATATGTCCGCCCCACGGCCGGGGCTGGGGTAAGCTCCAGAGTGTGCTCCGTCCCGAAGACGGTGTACCCGACGGTATAGCCCCCGCCCTCCCCGGCAAAGAAGTCCGGCGCTGTGTCAGGCAGGGTGAAGCTGACGGGCAGAGTGAACGTTTGGGCGCTGTCGCGCCCCACCACTCTCTTGGAGATGAACAGCCGGCCCAGCCGGGTGTTTTCAAAGGTCCAGGCGTCCTTGCGGTTGAAATCGATATCCCCGGACCCGGCCGCGCCGGTCGTCCCGGATGCGGACGTCGCCTCTTGGGCATACCGCTGCCCGTCGGCGAGGGTCTCCCGAACGCTATAGGTCATGCCCTCCGGCAGGCCGTAGATGACGATGGCCTGGCCCTCCTTCAGGGTAAAGGAGAGCTTGCCGTCCGACACCTCCAGCGTCGTATACGTTGGCGCGGTCACGCCCCGGCCCTCATAGCCGGCGGCCACCTGGCCCACACAGGGATAGCTGGCGGCAAGAAAGCTGCCCGCCGGGGCCTGCATATTCACAGTAAAGGTGAAGTCCTCCTCCAGGGCGGAGCCCTGGGGCGACACCGTCTTTTCGATGCGGAGCCAGTCCAGCAGCGCGGTCAGCTCCACTTCGTTGGACGGCGTTTCTTTTTGCTCCTCGTTCCAGGTATACACCGCCTCGGCCCGGTTAGTAACGTCTCGCCTGGAGTCAATGCTCAGGTCTGCTTTGGCCTTGAAGCTGAATTTCTTTTCCCTGTTGGGGCCGACATTTTCCTCTTTCCAGGTGATGGTCCGGCTGTGCTCCTCATAGATCCCGCCGCCGCTGGTGATAGTGTCCTTATCCGGCTCCAGGCCTTCGGGCACTTGGTCGGTCACCGTGAGCCCTATCAGCGAGTCGGAGCTGCTGCGGTTGTGGACGGTGATCTCATAGGTCACTGTGTCGTCGGAATCCATTGTTAGGGGCCCGGTGGTGGGTATTCCGTCCCCGACCTGCTGGGTCTTGATCACATCCACGCCGGTAGGCGTGTTGGTGAAGCTCACATTTTCAGGTGTGGCTTTCACCACGGTCCCCGTTTTTGTCCCGTCTGCGGCAGCGATGCTGTAGAGGTCCTCCAGGCCGGCCAGGTCCTCAGTGATCTCGTAGTCCGTCCCATCGGGCAGGTCAAAGCCGGCACTCTCTCCTCCGCGGATGGTGAAGGTTCCGGTATACTTGTTATCCTCCTCCGCCGTTTTTGTCAGCGTCATGAAATGCTCTGTCTCGCCGTCGTCGGCTTTCACCGTATAGAGCACGGAGTAGGGCTCTCCCGTCCCGAAGAATGCCTTCACATCATCACCCTTATCTTCAGGCAAAGTGAAGACAGCGTTGAACGTAAACGCCGTATCATGGTCGTCCACCTCGCCGGCGATGGTTTTGGATACGGTCAGCCGGCCCAGCTTTGACTTGAACCAGACGGCCACCTCGCCGCCGTTGGGCACATTGCTCCACAGGTAGCCATGGTTCGCCTCGTCGTCATATTCCAGCCACTTCCAGGGCCCGGACAAAAGCGCCTCTGCGTCTTCGGCATTCCTGTCGTAGGCGATGGTCAGGCCGGTCAGGTCTTCGTCCAGCTTGAAATAGCTCTCCCTCTTGGCCATGTAATACTGGGAGATGGTATAGGGAGTTTTGACGCCGGCAAGGCTGCCCGCCACGATATCGCTGATCGTAAAGGATCTGGCCTTGCCCCCGCCGCCTACGCGGATATGTTTCTCACCCGCCGCGTCGGTGTAGTTGAACGTGACGTAATAGGAGAAGGGCGGCGAGCCGATCTCCCACCAGGCGGTAAAATACAGGGCAAAATTCTGCTGCTCACCGCTGTATAGCGTGGCCGCGGACCGGATGTTCAGCAGGTCCACCTGGTCCGTGGGGGCGATGATCAGGTATTCGTCGGGGTCCACAGCATAGGCCGGGCGCCCGCCCTCGCCCCGCGCGAAGCGGCGGTTCCTGGCGTCCCACTTGTAGGGGTTGCCGTCCCTGTCCGTCACCACCCAGCCGTTGAAAGAGGCGGGCCGCTCAGGTCCTTCGTTTTTCAGCTGCGCGTTGAGCACCGTGATCTTGCTGCTGCCCTCGCCGCCGCTGTAGTTGCCCGCGCCGGCCACCGCGGAGTAATAGTTGCCGTTGTTATCGTCGAGATAATAGCCGCTCGTGACGCCCGGCATACCGGTAATCGTCCCGGTCAGGTCGTGGTTCAGCGCTCTGCCCATGGTCATGCCGTCCTGGTAGACCACCAGATAGCTCATCAGCGGCGCCTGTGCCTCCAGCAGGTAGATGTTGCAGGTGTCTTTCGTGCCCTCCTCGTTGGTCGCGTACAGGTTTTGCAGGGTCGTGTAATACCACCCCTCGCTGTCGGGGCCTGTGACCGTGAGCGGACACTTATCATACCCGCCGGCGGTCGCCTCGCTGGCTGTGGCGGCATTCTTTCCCCGCAGAACGATAGTGGGCGCCGCTGCCGTCCCTTCCGGTTCCCCGCCGGCAAAGTTGTACCCTTCCTCCAGCTGGAAGCGGATGTTGCCGGAAAGATCTTCGCCAGTCTCAGCCATCCCGGCCGCGTCATAGCGGAAGTTGAAATTCGTGCCCGCAAGAACGCCGCCGAGATAATTTCCCCCTGTACCAGTGTTAAGCGCCTGCCCCGGCTGCAGGTCCCACCAGCCCGGCGTTTGCTGGGTGCCCTGGTTCGCTTTTGACCACGCCTGCACCTTCACGCCGTACAGAGTGGAGACCACAAGCTCCTTGTATTCCTTCTTACCGGTAGTCAGCGAACCGCCGGTGACCACCACATCCCGGGTCGCGCCGGTGATGTCCAGCTTATACTGGCGTACATATCTGGTCTCACCATTTGTATCCGTTGTTTGTACCGCTCCCACAGTGAGGGTCACCTTCGCGCCGGAGGGAAGCGTCGTCACCGCTGACCGTTTGATGTCCGCCGTACTCTCAGTGGGATTGGATATAAAGGGGATGTTCAGCTCCGCCCCGTTGAGCTGCATGGACCGCAGCTCAAGGCTCACAGTTGGCTCGTTTATCACATCCACATGGTTCGGACTTGTGGTAAAAATCCAGGATATGGGCAGTTCTGGTTCGGTCTCCACAGTCCAGCCATCCTCGACTGTCACCTTCTTGACCGTTTGCGCACTGGCATCAGTGCCGCCGGTCTTCATGTCCTTCCAGAGCTCGGCGCTGAACGTGACCGTCTGTTTCTTCGTCAGCTCCACCCGGACGGTCTGGGCCGCCGCGGCCAGGTTCCCGGTCCGGGAGTCATAGCTGCCGGTGAGGGTGTAGTAGGGCGGGGTGTTTCTGCCTATTTTCACCTCGATCTTGGCCGTAGCGCTGGCGGTATTGCCGGTCAGCTCATAGGTGGGAGCGATGCCCAGGCCATAATGGCCATAGTCCGCCTCCTGAGGAAACCTCTCGTCCTTTTTGTAGGCGTCGCTTTCAAAGTCCGTGCTGTTGCCGATATACACCCGCCCGGTATAGCCCTGGGGGATGGACACGTCCACGCCGAACCACCGGTCCACCGTGGTCGTGGCCCGGTGATCGCCGAAGATGGCGTCCAGACTGAACTGCGCCTCATCCGGCGCCGGACTTCCGTCCACATATACCTGGTAATGGACCTGGTATTCCGTGGGCACATACCGCACCTCGATGGGCGGGTTGATATATGTATCCCGGGACAGCACAACCGAGCTCATCTTTCCCGTCTCATTGATGGCAGAGAAATAGACGTATGTTTTCTCGCCCTCCGACAGGGTGACCGTTACGCTGCCCAGGGCCCCGATGGACGTGCCGTTGATGCGCACGGAGGACAGGATGTATCCGTTCACCCAGGGGAACTGCTCCGCCGCGCCCGTACCCGACGGGTTCACGCCGCTGGCCGGGCCGGACCAGGAGCCCGACGCCAGGCCGGCATCGCTCAGATCGGCAAAGCTCGCAAATTCCCTGTTTACTTCCGCCTCGTTGGCGGACATGAGCACGAAGCGGAAATACTTCGGGTCCACCTTTTCCCCGGACAGATCTATGGGCGCGATCCCGCTCAGGGCGTTCTGCAGCGCGGACAGGTCTATGCCGTTCCCGATGATGGCGTCCAGCTCCGCCGCTGTCAGCTGCGATGGCTTCTCCGTGGGCTCCGCCGTGGCGGTGGGTCCCGTCGTTGCGGTAGGCTCCGCTGTCGCGTCAGGGTCTTCTGTCTCCACGGGCTCGGCCGTTGCAGTAGGCTCGGCCGTCTCTGTGGGCTCCTCCGTGGCATCAGGGCCTGCTGTCGCGTCGGGGTCCGGCGTCTCCGTGGGTGCAGCCGTCTCAGCCGGCGCCGCCGACGCGGCGGGGTCCGCCGTCTCCGCGGGCACATCTGTCTCGGCCGGCGCCGTCCCGTCGGGCTCCGCCGCCCGTACCAGCACGCCGCCGGCCATCATGGACACGATCATAGCCAGGCACAGCAGCGCCGTGACCGTCCGCCGCCAAATACCGCTGTTTTTCCCGTTCATGGCTCGTCCTCCCAAAACGCGGACCGCTCCCGTTCCCCATAAGTCCGTGCCGTTCCTCTCACAGACTGCGCATCTGTATAACAAACTGTCTCTCTCGGAGAAAGTATTTTGCATAATAGTATCAAGCACTATGCATATTGCACAAATTTAGCATTTTTATTATACACACAATGCTCATGAATTACAAGTATAAAATAAGTTATTGTGTCGCCCAATTTCTCCCGTGGCCCCATATCGTATGGCGCGAAATTATATAGACTACACAAAAGTTTAAAAATTGCTACAATTTTTTTGTGATAGATTGACATCCCGTTAGGAGAGCCTTATAATACCCTATAGCAATGACAGGCCGTTTAAGGCCGTCAAATCATAAAGGAGGTTTCCCTATGAAAAAGTTTCTGTCTCTGATCCTGGCCCTGACCATGCTGTTCGCGCTGGCCATCCCCGCCTTCGCCGACGGGGAGTCCGTGCAGGACATCATCGCCCAGGCTGAGGGCATGACCCTGGAGGAGCTGGCCCAGAAGGCCATCGAGGAGTCCAACGGCGCCACCTTCTACGGCGTGGGCAACTCCAGCCGCGGCGCCACCGCCCTGCCCCTGTTCATCTCCTACCTGCAGTCCATCGACCCCAGCTATAACATGGAGTTCGATTGGCAGCAGCCCAAGAACAACAAGATCTTCGATCAGCTGACCGCCGACTCCCTGAAGGACACCGGCACCTTTGCCATGACCCTGATCCAGGACGGCAACCAGATCGAGAGCAAGATGGTCCAGACCGGCGTTCTGGACACCTTCATCCCCAAGGATTGGGCTGACGCCAACGGCACTACCGCCGACGACTACGAGGGCTATCTGCCCCTGCAGACCCTGAACAAGGTCTTCATGTTCAACAACACCGGCGACAAGACCTATGACAACGTCTGGGACTTCGTGGCCGAGGGCGAGCATGGCCTGTTCATGGACATCGACTCCGAGATCGTGGGCAAGAACTTCCTGTACATGCTCACCGAGGACACCAACGCCGC
>CANRNF010000080.1 GCA_947631865.1 uncultured Oscillospiraceae bacterium
AGGTCCCGGATCATGGACAGGAACAGCACGCCCTGGCCGGTATGGATATATGAGATGTCTGTCACCCACTTGCTGTTTGGCCTGTCCGCGTGGAACTGCCGGTTCAGAAGGTTTTCGTACTTGTGGACCTGCTGGCCCATCTGTACCCACTTCCTGCGGCGGCGGATCTCAGATAACAAACCATACTTCTTCATGACCCTGAGAACGGTTTTCTTGTTCCTGTGGAAACCTTGTGATCCCAGCCAGCGCCATACACGGCGGTAACCATATGTCTTATCGCAGCTATCTTGACATCTTTGGATGGCTTTTGCAAGGTCTGCGTCTGCCTCTGGCTTACCTAATCGCTTCACAAAGGAATAATAGCCGCTGCGGGAGACGCCAAAGAACTGGCACATCATCTGTACCGGGTATTGGTCCCTGTGGACATAGATCACATGATATTTCGCTTTTGGCCTCACTTCCTTTCTGTGAACCGCAGAAAATCCCGCAGCAGCTGGTTCTCCATCTGCAGCCTGGCGATTTCTTTCTTGTAGTCTTCCTCACCGTCCAGCGGCCGCTGTTTGGGCCGCCCCTTTGGTTTGGGCAGTATCCCTGCGGCCAGGTTCCTTTTCCTGCGGTTATAACGATTGATCCAGTTTTTGATTTGCTCCTTTGTCAGCCCCAGGTGTTCTGCTATCTCCCGGCGTGTCTGTCCTTCCTCACGCATTCGCAGAATCTCAGACGCAAATCTCTCTACATGTGTGAATTTCCGTTTTCCCATAACAATACCCCCTGTCGTAGTTATTCTCCTACAACAGGGGGGCTTTTGTCTACTGTCCTCTTTTTATGGGCCAGTGCATCACAAGGGGGGCTTTTTTGTCAGTGGATAGTGCTCCGACGTGTCAGCACAACTTCGCCCCGGCGGGGATGTCGTCGCTGACGATGAGAAGATTCAGCTTCTCCTCGCCGTGCTCGGTGTGCACCGCGGAGATGAGCATGCCATTGGAGTCCAGGCCCATCATCTTCCGGGGCGGCAGGTTCACGATGGCCACCAGGGTCTTGCCCACCAGCTGCTCCGGCTGGTACCACTTGGCGATGCCGGAGAGGATCTGCCGGTCCGTGCCGGTGCCGTCGTCCAGGGTGAAGCGCAAGAGCTTTTCGCTCTTCTTCACGTGCTCGCAGGCCTTCACCTTCACCGCCCGGAAATCGGACTTGCAGAAGGTGTCGAAGTCCACGTATTCCGTGGCCTGGGGCTCGATCTCGATGGGCGGCAGGGCGGCCTTTTTGGCCTCCTCCGCGGCGGCCTCCAGCTCCTTGATGGCCGCGTCCATGTCGATGCGGGGGAACAGCGGCGCGCCGTTGGCGGTGTTCCACCGGCCCGACCTCTCCAGGTCGAAGCCCACGGCGTCCCATGTCCTGCCCTCAGCCGGCACGCCCAGGCGCTGGAAAATGGCTTCGGCGGTGTCAGGCATGACCGGGCTGATGAGGATGGCGGAGACGCGAATGACCTCGCAGAGGTTCTTCAGCACGGACAGCAGACGGGGTTTCTTGGCCTCGTCCTTGGCCAGGGCCCAGGGCATCGTCTCGTCGATATACTTATTGGCCCGGCTGATGAGCCGCCAGACCTCATTCAGCGCCACGGAGAACTGGAAGTCGTCCATCTGGGTCCGGTAATTCGCTGTCACCTCGTCTGCCAGCGCCTTCAGCTCGCCGTCCAAGTCTGCCAGTTCGCCGCCCGCGGGCAGAGCGCCGCCGAAATATTTTTCCGCCATGGCGGCGGTACGGCTCACCAGGTTCCCCAGGTCGTTGGCCAGGTCCACATTGATGGTCTGGATCAGGGCCTCGTTGGAGAAGTTGCCGTCGGAGCCAAAGGGGAAGGTGCGCAACATGAAGAACCGCAGCGCGTCCACGCCGAACTTCTCCGCCAGGATATAGGGGTCCACCACGTTGCCCCGGCTCTTGCTCATCTTCTCCCCGCCGAAGTTGAGCCAGCCGTGGCCGTAGACCTTTTTCGGCAGGGGCAGGCCCATGCTCATGAGCATGGCCGGCCAGATGATGGAGTGGAAGCGGACGATCTCCTTGCCCACGAAGTGCACGTCCGCGGGCCAGTATTTGTCATAGTCGTCGTACTGGTCGTTGTCGAAGCCCAGGGCGGTGATGTAGTTGGACAGCGCGTCCACCCACACATACACCACGTGGCCCGGATCGAAATCCACGGGGATACCCCAGGTGAAGCTGGTGCGGGAGACGCACAGGTCCTCCAGGCCGGGCTTGATAAAGTTATTGACCATCTCGTTGACCCGGCTGCGGGGCTGGAGGAAATCGGTGTTCTCCAAAAGGTCCTGGACCTTGTCGGCGTACTTGGACAGCCGGAAGAAATAGGCCTCCTCCTCGGCGTCCACCACCTCCCGGCCGCAGTCGGGACATTTGCCGTCCACCAGCTGGCTCTCGGTCCAGAAGCTCTCGCAGGGCTTACAGTACTTGCCCCTGTAGGTGCCCTTGTAAATATCGCCGTTGTCATACATCCGGCGGAAGATGCTCTGGATGGCTTTGACGTGGTACTCGTCGGTGGTGCGGATGAACCGGTCATAGGAGATATTCATCAGCTTCCACAGGTCCTTCACGCCCCGGGGCCCCTCCACGATGTTATCCACGAACTGCTTGGGGGTGATCCCCGCCTCCCGGGCCTTGTCCTCGATCTTCATGCCGTGCTCGTCGGTGCCGGTGAGGAACATCACATCGCAGCCCTGCAGCCGCTTATAGCGGGCCATGGCGTCGGCGGCCACGGTGCAGTAGGCATGGCCGATGTGCAGCCGGTCGGACGGGTAATAGATGGGGGTGGTGATATAAAATCTGCCGTTCAATGGTATCTCCTCCGTTTACTTCTTTGTTCTATCCGCTGTTATTCTGTAACAGTATCGTCCCCACCCGTCTCGGGCTGGGGTTCCGGTTGGGTCTCAGGCTGGGGTTCGGGCTGGGTCTCAGGCTGCGTCTCAGGCTGGGGTTCAGGCTGCGTCTCCGGCTGTGTCTCGGGAGGCGTTTCCGGCTGTGTCTCCGGGGGCGTCTCGGGCTGTGTCTCGGGAGGCGTCACCTGCTCCGGCGGGGTGTTCGGCTGCTCCGGCGGGGTGTTCGGCTGCTCCTGCTGAGGCGGCTGCTCCGCGGGCGGGGCCGGCGGCTGGGTGGGCTCCGGCGCGGCCGGCGGCGGCGTGGCGGAGGTGGTCTCCTCCGAAGAGGTGGTCCCCTCCTTATGGTAGCGGCTGTAGGCCTCGGCGGTGCTGGAGATCAGGTTGCCGTTTTTGTCGTACACGTTCCGGTAGGTCTGGGCGTAGTAGTACAGGCTGTCCTCCCAGGTGTCGGAGGTGATCTGCACGTAGCTGCCATCCTCATCCGTGCCGTACAGGCGCACGGTCAGGTATCCGCCGGAGACGTAGGCCTCGATCTTGATGGGGTAGCTGCGGCTGTTGACGAACTTAAAGTCCGGCCAGCCCCAGCTCACCGTGGCGTCCAGGCCCCGGGGCAGGTAGTACACCGGGAAGTAGTGGTCGTACCGGGCGGTGATCTTCAGGTTGGCGTACAGCGCGCAGTAGTACAGCGTGGAGCTGCCCTGGCAGATACCGCCGCCGATGTTCATCACGTGCTCGCCGCCGGAATAGGCGCCGGCGGACTGATAGCCCTTGGCGGCGGTGCGCTCGCCCAGGCACATATTATAATTGAACTCCTCCCCCGGCTGGAGGACCACGCCGTTCATGGCCTTGGCCGCCAGGGTGATGTTATTGATGCGGGCGGAGGTGGAGCCGGAGAGGCTGGTGCTTTTCTCGCTGAGCACGTCCTGGAACAGCCGTCCGGTCACATCCTCGGCCTTCACCGCGGGCTCGTCGAAGATATAGGGGATGACCACCTTGTCGCCGGACTTCGCCTCATTCCAGAGGCGGGCGGCCTCCTCCTTGTCGATGTGGACGCCGGGCACGCCCTCCTTCACAGACCCGGTGGTCTCGTCATAGACCGCGTCCTGGGGTTCCTTGAACACCGCGTTGTAGAGGGCGTCCACCAGCTGCTGGGTGTCGATGGTATCGGCGGTCTCCCCCTCTGGCTCCACGGCCTGGGCCAGGATAGGTGTGGTATAGTCCTCCTGCTGGAAGGCCGCGCTCACGGCGGCGCAAACCGCCTCCACGTCCACCTGGGCCGTGCCGGCGTTCTTCACCAGGGTCACGGCGTCCTCGCCGTATTCCGCCTGGACGATATCCAGCTTCTGGTCCACCTGGGCGGCCACGGGCTCCACCAGGGCCCGCAGGGTCTCCATGTCTGGCTCGTTCTTCTCCCGCTGATAGGTCAGGGCCACCGGCTCCGCCTCACAGGCCCGGTAGGCCATGTAGTTTTTGAGGAGCGTCCCCTCCCGGCCGTACTCGTAGGCCATTTTGGCGAAGGAGGTACCGTCCACCTCCTCCAGCCCCACCTGCCCGGCCGTGACAGTGAGGGTGTCCCCAGTGGGGAAATTCACGGTGACGGCGGCGTTGTCGTACCGCCCGGCGGGGTCGCCAAGGGCGGCGGCCGCCTCCTGGACCGTCATGCCCCCCACGGCCACGCCGTTCACGGTCACATTGGGATAGATGGTGTCAAGTTCCGACACCCTTGTGGCGTTGGTGAAACCCACGGCCAGGGCCGCGACCCCCGCCAGGAGCACCAGCGCCAGAATAACGAGGGCCCACATGCCCCCTCTTCCCCGCCGCCTTTCGGGAGGCGGCGCGGGGCGGCGGCCGTTTTGGGGCCGCTCAGCGCGGGGACTGACGTCCAGTCCGGCCTTGGCGCTCTCCTGCCGGACCATGTCTTCAAAACTCAAACCGTCTTTCGCCATGCTGGCCCCTCCTTATCCAATGATATCCCGCCGTTGCCGTTTTCTATCTTTTACATGCGCAGTTCCCTGTCCGGGGTCCCGGTGAGCTGGCCCACCGTCCCCTCCAGGTTCTCCTCGATCCAGGGGTTGCCGCTGATGCGGTGCTGGGCCTGGGCCTCCCAGAGGGAGCCGATGAGGATGTTGGAAAGCAAGAATCCCTCCGGCGTGAAGCACCAGCGCCCGTCGAATTTCTTCGTCCAGCCGTCCTTCTCGTATTCCAGGAGCAGCGCCTCGATGGGGGCGAAGTCGCTGCGGTA
Source organism: uncultured Oscillospiraceae bacterium (assembly GCA_947631865.1). Classification (GTDB taxonomy): domain Bacteria; phylum Bacillota; class Clostridia; order Oscillospirales; family Oscillospiraceae; genus CAJOIG01. Next base: position 5,128 of record CANRNF010000080.1, read on the forward strand.
GACCTTTTTGTACTCCTCCTCGCAGATGCCCCTGCTGCGGCGCATGCCCAGCATCAGGTACTCCGACGCCCGGTCCAGCTCGTCCAGCTTCTCGTACTCGTCCAGGATAGCCCCCTCCTGGGTCACGCCCTTGATATAAGCCTGCAGGTCCCGGACGAAGCTGTAGCGGGTGTTGCCGATGCAGGAGTGGGCCCCGGGGCCGAAGCCCAGGTAGTCGTCCATGTCCCAGTATTTCATGTTGTGCCGGGAGGCCTTTCCCCGCCGGGCGAAGTTGGACACCTCGTACTGCTGGTAACCGTAGTGGTTCAATGTCTCCACGGTGTACAGGTACATATCCGCCTGCTCGTCGTCGGAGGGGATGACGGGGCTGTCCTTGTACTTATCGTACATGGGCGTGCCCTCCTCCAGCTTCAGGCCGTAGCAGGAGAGGTGGTCCGGCTCCAGGTCCAGCACTCTTGCCAATGTCTCGGCCCAGTCCCCTTTGGTCTGGTTGGGCAGGCCGTAGATGAGGTCGATGCTGAGATTGTCGTACCCCGCGGCCCTGATATCCTTCACCGCTTTTTTCACCTGGGTGAAGTTGTGCCGCCGGCCGATGATCTTCAAAAGGTCGTCGCTGGCGCTCTGGACTCCCAGGGAGATGCGGTTCACGCCCTCCCGGCGCATGAGGTCCAGATCGCGGCGCTTCACGCTGTCCGGGTTGCACTCCACGGTGACCTCGGAGGTCTTCAGCACCTTCCCGTCCCGTTTCAAGGCGTTGAAGATGGCGGCGACGCGCTTGCCCCCGTAGTAGCTGGGGGTGCCGCCGCCGAAGTAGACGGTGTCGATATAGTAGGGCGCCATGGTGCTGGCGGCCTCATGGATGTGCTTTAAGAGGGCGTCCTGGTATTTGCTCATGCTCCTGTCGCAGTTGGCCAGCGAGTAGAAGTCGCAGTAGCCGCACTTGGAGGCGCAAAAGGGGATGTGGATGTATACGCCCAGGTGTTTATCAGCCATAATTCATACCTTGTCGGCTCCCTCTGATGAGGGATCTGTCTCCGGCCACGCCGGAGACTGAGGGAGAGATTCGTCCTCTTCCGTCTCTTCCAAAAAATCCTGTTTCGTGAACCGTACCAGGTCCTCCTTGGTGGGGGCCTCCATGGCCGCCACCCGGTTGGCCTGGCGCACCACCATGTCCTCGAACCGGTTGCGCACGTCGCGGCCGTTGCCAAAGTTCTCATCCCGCTCCTCATAGAGCCGATCAAAAAACTCCCTGGCGTAGGCCTCGGCCTCCTCGTCCAGCTCGTAGCCATTCTTTTTGCACTGGAGGTGGAAGATGGCGTTCAGCTCCTCGCCGTTGTAGTCCTCAAAGAAGATGTACTTGTTGAACCGGCTCTCCAGGCCAGGGTTGGAGTCCAAGAACTTCTGCATGGGGCCGGTGTAGCCCGCCACGATCACCACCAGCTCCTCCCGGTGGTCCTCCATGGCCTTCAATATGGTCTCGATGGCCTCCCGGCCGAAGTCGTTCTCCCCGCCGCTGGAGAGGGAGTAGGCCTCGTCTATGAACAGCACCCCGCCCAACGCGGAGGAGATGACCTCCTGGGTCTTGATGGCCGTCTGGCCCACATAGCCCGCCACCAGGCCGGACCGGTCCACCTCGACGAGCTGGCCCTTGGTGAGGGCGCCGATGGCGGCGTAAAGCCCGCCCACCAGCCGGGCCACCGTGGTCTTGCCGGTGCCGGGGTTGCCCATGAATACCATGTGGAGGCTGAGGGGCGGCACGGGCAGGTCCGCTTCCTTCCGGAGCTGACGGACCTTCACCAGGTTCATCATGCTCTTGATGTCCTTTTTGACCTCCTCCAGGCCCACCAGAGCGTCCAGCCCCGCCATGAGCTCGTCCAGGTCCGGCTTTTTCGTCTCGGCCTCCCCGGCGGTCTTCCCCGCCGTCTGGCCCTGGGCATCCCCGGTCTGGCCCGCCGCGGCGGGCGGGTTCTTGTCCAGGAAGGAGGGCTCGGCGCTTGTGACGAAGTCCGCCGCCCGCAGGCCGGGTTTTCCCTTCTTGACTCCCGCACCGTCGCACAGGGCGGACAGCTTGTCCCCGCACTCGGTGATGTACTCCGCCTCGGCGTAGGTCACATCGTCGTCCACGGCGGCGAGGCACAGAAGAATATTGGTGAGCATCCGGATGAACACCCGGGACAGATCCGTGCCCTCCCGGGCGTCCCGCTCGGTGAGCTGCCAGAAGAACAGGGGCGGCAGAAATTGCCCCGCCTTGCCCACCTCGGTGGTCAGCGCCCACAGTAGCCACGTGGGCTGGGGCCGGCCCTTGGAGTACAGGGCGTTCACCGCCGCGGCGTGGTCCTCGGTGAGGCTGGCGCTGCGGGAGAAAAGCTGCAGGGCGCAGCTGACGCAGAAATCGTCCATCTGCTCCGCCAGGCCCCGGCCCGCTGCCCGGTAAAAGGCCTCGGTGTTGGCGATATATGTCTTGTGCAGCTCCTCCGGGGAGCGCTTCCACTGGGTAGGCACAGTCTCTTCCTCTCTTTCAACGGTCATAAGACCGTTAGTTTATATTATATTACAAAAATTACAAAAAACAAGTGGTATTGCGCCAAATCCACAAAAAACCCCGGCCATTAGGCCGGGGCTTGCTGTCATAATTCTTTTTTACGCGGAAATAGTCGCTGCGGTCACCATGGAGGTGATGGGCACATAGGCCGCCGCCGCGTCCCGGACCATGGCCGCGAGGCCCTCCCGGTCGGCCGTATAGGCCCCGCTGTCCCACACATAGACGCCCTTGGCCTCATAGCCCGCATCCGGCACGGCCTGATACGTCAGAGAGGCCTGGTCATAGCCCACGTTGTCCGTGGACTGGCCGGAGACAGTGTACCGCTCCGTCACCACCATGCCGCTGTTAGGGTCAAACTCCAAATACCGGTCGCAGACGCTCACAGGGGTGAGTACGCCGCCGGCGCTGTCGAACCGGACGATCTCGTCCCAGGTCGACTCCATGGTCCCGTTATTGCTGTCCACCCAGAAGCACCAGCCGTTGTCGCTCTTGCACAGGCGGAAGGCCTCGAAAAAGCCCGCGTTCACGCTGACGGAGGACCAGTGGCTGCCGCCGAAGGCGTTCTGGGCGCTGTCCAGCGCGCTGGACACGCACTCCACCGAGCCGTCGATGATGTCAAAGATATGGGCTCCCATGGACACGGACGCGCCCATATCGAACAGGACCATCTCCGGCGTGCCGTCCAGGTCCAGATCTATGAATGCGGCACCGCCCATCCCGTCGGGCCACAGGGCAGCGAAGATGTCGTAATTGCTGTCCAGGAAGGAGATATAGCTGTCCTGCCAGCCATCGGCCGGCGGGGCCAGGACCAGCGCGTCCGGCACGGCCGCGGCCAGACTTACCGCCATGAACACCACCGCCAGGATGAGCCCCAGAACGCGCCTCATGCGATACACCTCCACCCCATATTTGCCCGTCGATTATGTAAATCTCTACAACTGCATTATAGCCGCTACAATATAAAAAAGTAAAGGCCAAGCTTAAAATTGTAACAAATTGTAAAATATCTGATTTTTTACCCTGTTTCCGCTCCCCCGCTCTTGACATAGACGGGGAAATGTGATAGATTAGCACTCGGCAAATAAGAGTGCTAAATCTTCACAAAAGGAAGCGACCATATATGGCAAAGAAACAGTTCAAGGCCGAGTCCAAGCGGCTGCTGGATCTGATGATCAACTCCATCTACACCCACAAGGAGATCTTCCTCCGGGAGATCATCTCCAACGCCTCGGACGCCATCGACAAGCTGTGCTACCGTTCCCTGACAGACGAGACCGTGGGCATGGCCCGGGAGGACTTCTGCATCCGTCTGGACGCGGACAAGGATGAGCGCACCCTCACGGTCCGGGACAACGGCGTGGGCATGACCAAGGAGGAGCTGGAGGCCAACCTGGGCGTGATAGCGTCCAGCGGCACCCGCCACTTCCGGGACAGTCTGGCCGAGGACGAGGCCGCCGCGGACGTGGACGTGATCGGCCAGTTCGGCGTGGGCTTCTATTCCGCCTTCATGGTCTCCGACAAGGTGACGGTCATTTCCCGCGCCTTCGGCGAGGACCAGGCCTGGAAATGGGAGTCCTCCGGCGCGGACGGCTACACGGTGAGCCCCTGCGAAAAGGAATCCGTGGGCACCGACGTCATCATGCACATCAAGGCCGACACCGACGGCGAGGACTACAGCGAGTATCTGGAAAGCTGGAAGCTGAAGGACCTTATCAAGAAGTACTCCGACTATGTGCGCTGGCCCATCCACATGATGGTGGAGCGCCGGGAGTGGGACGAAAAGGGCGGCGAGGACGGCAAGGGCGCCTACAACACCATCACCGAGGACCAGGTGGTGAACACCATGGTGCCCATCTGGCAGCGGCCCAAGAGCGAGGTCTCCGACGACGACTGCAAGGCCTACTACAAGGAGCACTTCCACGACCCCTCCGACCCGGTGGGCGTCATCCGGGTGAACGCCGAGGGCCTTACAAGCTACAAGGCCATGCTCTTCATCCCCGCCCAAGCCCCCTACGACTACTACACCCGTGACTATCAGCCGGGGCTGCAGCTCTACTCCTCCGGGGTGATGATCATGGACAAGTGCCCGGACCTGGTGCCGGAGCACTTCCGGTTCGTCCGGGGCGTGGTGGACTCCCCCGACCTGAGCCTGAACATCTCCCGGGAGCTTCTGCAGCATGACCGGCAGCTGAAGGTCATCGCCGGGAACCTGGAGAAGAAGGTCCAGGCGGAGCTTAAACGCCTCATGGATGAGGACCGGGACCATTACCTCACCTTCTATAAGGCCTTCGCGCCCCAGCTCAAATACGGCGTGGTGGGCGATTACGGCATGCACAAGGACCAGCTGAAGGACCTGCTCCTCTTCTACAGCGTGAGCCAGGAGAAGCTCATCAGCCTCAAGGAGTATGCGGACGCCATGCCCGAGAGCCAGAAGAAGATATACTTCGCCTGCGCCGAGACGGAGAAGCGGGCGTCCGCCCTGCCCCAGGCCGAGACGGTGAAGGCGGCGGGCTACGACATGCTCTGCCTCACCGACAGCGTGGACGAGTTCGTCATGCAGATGCTGGGCAAGTACGCCGAGAAGGACTTCTGCAACGTCACCAGCGACGATCTTGGCCTGGAGACCGACGAGGAGAAGAAGGACACCGAGGAAAAGGCCGAGAAGAGCAAGGAGCTTCTGGACTTCGTGAAGGAGAGTCTGGGCGGTGCAGTGGAGACGGTGCGCCTTTCCCATAAGCTCAAGAGCCAGCCCGTGTTCCTCACCACCGACGGCGAGGTGACATTGGAGATGGAGAAGTACTTCCAGAACCTGCCCGGCGTGCCCGACGCGGAGCGCATCAAGGCCAAGAGAGTCCTGGAGCTGAACGGCGCCCATCCCGCCTTCGCCGCGCTGGAGAAGGCCTACGCCGAGGACAAGCCCCGGGCCGCGCGTCTTTCCATGGTCCTGCTGGCCCAGGCCCAGCTCATCGCGGGCCTTTCACTGGACGACCCCGCGGCCTACACCGAACTGGTCTGCGGACTATTTTAACGTCAGAACGGCTCTGAGGATTCCGGGGGCCCGCAAGCGAGCCCCCGTCATCGGTCAGGGCCGTTCTTCCTTCTCCCCATGAAACCCGCTGCGCTGGGCTTTCATGGGGACCCCAAGAGTTACAAAAACACCCCGCCAAGGCGGGGCGTTTTTGCGCTTTTACGGGGCTTTGCCTGACATCGCTCAGCCGTTGCGGCGGCTGGCCAAGGTGGCCACGTTGGACTCCACGCGCTTCTTGTTCAGCGGGTAGAGGAAGAACAGCACCACCGCCAGCAGTGCGTAGCCGATGGCGGGCACCAGGCAGGTGATGTTGTAGATGCCGTTGGTGACCGACTCCTCGAACTGGGTCTCGGCGGTGTAGCCGATCATGGTCAGCAGCAGGCCGGTGACGCCGGAGGAGGCCGCCTGGCCCAGCTTCCGGGCGAAGGAGTACACGGAGTAGATCTCGCCGTCGGAGCGGGAGCCGGTGCGCACCTCGGTGTCGTCGATGACGTCGGTGATCATGGCCCAGCAGATCAGGGAGAAGATGGCCAGGCCTATGTAGCTGACGGAGTACAGGCCCAGGAACACCCAAGCGTTATGGGTGTGCATGATGAAGGCGATGACGAACACCACGGTGCCCAGGATGGAGGCGTAGATGCCCAGCTCCTTGCGGCCGAACTTGGTGGACAGCTTCACCACGAACACGGAGCAGACGAGGGTGATGGCCGTGCCCACGAGGCCCGCCATGGACTGCGCCTGGACGTTGCCGAAATAGTTGGGATAGACGTAGGTCATCATGCCCTGGCTGGTCAGCTGGACCAGCAGCTGGCAGATGGAGGCCACCACGATGCCGATGAGGGCGCGGTTGG
>CANRNF010000081.1 GCA_947631865.1 uncultured Oscillospiraceae bacterium
CAACCTACCCGGCGGATACAGCTATGAACAGGCGGCCGGCGTCATGCGGCAGATGTCCATATCCCAGGACGAGATCAGCAGTTTTACCGCCGGATGGTCTTCAATGTTTTAGCCCGGAACCAGGATGACCACACGAAGAACATCTCGTTCCTAATGGATAGAAACGGCAGCTGGAGCCTATCCCCGGCATATGATGTCACCTATGCGTATAATCCGGACGGTATGTGGACCGGACACCATCAAATGACCATAAACGGGAAGGTTGACGGCATCACCAAAGAGGACTTGCTGGCCTCCGCAAAGCACATGGGACTGCGAAAAACAGCCGCTGAGCAAGCGATATCCGCAGTAATGGACAGCATCTCAAAATGGCCGGAATATGCTGAAACGGCCGAGCTAAGCGACCAAACTCAGTTTAGGCTCAAGCAGAGCTTTGTCTTGATATAGGTCCTCTTTATCCGTACTCAAGAGGCATAGTCATTCATAAATGTCCCCATCAGTGAACCAGCGGTTCATTGATGGGGTTTTCTTTGTCTGATTAGGATTGCCTCCGTCCCCCGGCCAGCCATGGCGCCTTTGTTATGAGCCCGGGTCATATGCCAGCATAGAAAACATCTTAACACTCTATATAACAGATAGTGCAAGAGCGCAAAACTTTTCTCTTTCGCGATTTAACCCGTTGACAATCGCTCCGCCGTGTGATAGCGTCATATCAAATTCTGGACGAGATGGAGGTATAACATGAAGTCAACTGGAATCGTCCGAAAGGTAGATGAACTGGGCCGCATCGTGCTGCCCATAGAGCTGCGCCGAACAATGGATATTGCGGTGCGCGACCCCTTGGAGGTATACATGGCGGAGGACACAGTCATATTAAAAAAACATCAGCCGGCCTGCGTATTCTGCAACAGTTATAAAGACCTCACCAGCTATAAAGGAAAGAATGTCCGTTCCTCATATGTTACCGCTCTGCTCGAAAAGGCATAGCTGGCCACATCAGACTACACTTATTTCCTTGGTTTCTTCATAGTGTCCGCCTTTAGATGGGCGCTTTTTCGATTCTCTCCACATCTTTTGAAATACATGGGCGTCTCAGATTAAGGCACACGCCGCATATCGTTATGCCGACACCAGAGGTGGGCCTTTGATGATCAAGTATACATCAGCCCGGGCATCTTTACCAGGTCACGGCCGTCGCAGGGCATCTTCAAATCGCCCATGAGCGCTGCATAGGTAGGCGCTTTTTCCCGTATCTCTCCCGTATGGCCTCCACCGCATCCTGCAGTCACTCCCGGCGTTGCAGTCGCTGGGTGTCCACAAACAATGATAACTGGTCCGGCGTCTCTTGCGGCACCAAATTGGTAGCACGCACAGTGACAGCCCGGACCTTTGTTGTCCATGGGTGCCGTTCGCAGAACAGCTTATATGCCCCGGAAGCGATCTCGCTGGGCAGCTGCGTCATAAACGGCAGGCCCCCTCTGTACTGAGCGCCCATGAGGTCGTTGCCGCGAACCCAAAGCTCTACGCCCTCTTGCAGTCAGGCCATGGACGCGGAGCCGGTGTCCAATGTCCTGGGACATCTCCAGAATCACCTTCCATACCTCCTCTCTGTTCAGTAGATCCGACACACAGGTGATACCGTGCCCGATGGAATTAATCGGCGACTCATAATCCTTATGCATGACCCGCGAGGTATCCGTCCCGCTGGCATACCGCCAAAGCGCCAAGCCGTTAACGCCCGCAAGTCGCTGGAAAAACACCGGTTCTGTGTTTGCTATGTCCTCTATAGTGGTTTATTATCATTGAAAACGCACGTCTGTAGTTATTATTGTACAGTTCTGTAAAAGTTGAAGTTGCTATCGCAAGGAAAAAATCGTAAATGCACAAACCCGCAACAATTGTAACGGCAACTGCACCCTGGTGAGTATGTTGTTAGATGTGTTAGCAAAAGAATGGTTATAGCGTTTGGATTCTGGGCTTATATTTCCTAATACGTTTTATTAATTGAAAACAATGTTCAGCAACTCTCTCAGATCATGAATTATATAGTTTATCGGTATATTGCTATCAAACTCCTGCATGCTCGGGTTATACCAACATGTATCAATTCCCATATTTATGCCGCCTTGAATATCAGATGTAAGTGAATCGCCAACAATTAAAATGCGATCATCCTGTGTGCATCCTATTTTTCTAAATGCTTCAGCGAAAAACCGAGGATCAGGTTTTGAATATCCTACTTCCTCAGAAATAACCAACGAGGACATATACTTTCCAATCCCAGAATTCTGAATTCTAGCAATTTGTGTGGATCCCACGCCGTTAGTCACTATGGATAAATTGGTGCTAGGATATAAGACTTTGCACACCTCGTCAGCATATGGCATAAGCCAATATTGGTTTCGAAGACTAAGTTGATATATGCGTTCCGCGTCCATTCCATCAATAACATATCCAAAAGAGTCAAATAGTATTTTGAATCGTTGCGACTGCACTTTTTCTTTTGAAAGAATGCCTTTCTCAAATTGATGCCATAGAGCATGATTTATAATCTGATACTTCTCATAAATTGACTCAGTGAAATCAATCCCATAATGTTGCAACACATTTGAAAAACCATGGAATTGTGCCGCGTCAAAATCCAGCAATGTATTATCTGCGTCAAATAAAACATAATTATACATAGGATCACCTCCTCTAATCAATATAGTATTTCAAACCCTTTATTTCTCTGCTTTTTAGAATACTCTAATAAATATGAATATCTCTTCTGCCTTATTTTTTGCTCAATAATGCCAACTGAATTTTCAATTGACCGAATAGTGTCAAACAACACACGGTCTTTCCCGCAATAATAGTCAAGGCAAAGCGCCTGAATATAGTCCAGTTTTTGTGCTTCTGAAAAAATGCCAACTTGATACAATTGGTTAAAAAGGGCATCTTTTGCTTTTTCTAATGTTGCTATTAGTAGTAAACACAATGATAATGCACGATTCAACTTTTTAATTGCAGTCTCTATATCTCTACTCACACGCTTGCTTTCTACATCTTGGACTAAATAAATAAATGCATTAACCTGCTCAATAAAGTTTTGCCAATCTGAATCTTGACTCAATGCATATATTTCGCTCCAATCCATATTGCAAATTGCGTTATACAGAGATTTATATGATTTTGAAAGGAGACTGATTAACCACTGCCCAGTTAACTGATTCAGAATTAGAGAAATAGGAACCGCATTACTTGTGTTAGCATTGGCAACAGCAAATGCTCTGTCCAAAATTGTGGATACAATTAATCGTTCCTGTTGGTTAGGATTAAATTCTTCAACAACTTTGTCCTCGACAACTGCCCGTTGGAACAGATTGTTACGATCTAGAGAACAAGCTTGAATTCGGTTTGCAATACCAGTAAAAATAATTCGTCTATTTGGTTCTAAAGCCTTGCATATATCATCATAATGCAGTTCTATAGAGCGACTCACTTCCTCTCTAAAAAGAGCATCTGTATCATACTGTTTTCCTATATAAATTTCTGAGCTATTAACTGAAAGGTATTCTGGAATATATATACCAAAAAAGTTTTCTGGCCTCCCACTTTCGTATGCTTGGTGTTCAAAGTGTCCCAGCAATTGCTCTTCAGACATCCCTTTTGAAAGGACTTTCTTTCGATTGTTAAAGTAATTAACAGGGTTCCCCTTATGTTTCTCATCTAATTGTAACTGGATTATTCCGCCTTTCCAAAAGTCATCTAGCCTCTTCAGCAGAGTTGTCGTATTGGACACTTTGATACATGCTGGCACAGACATGCACAATTTATCCCGGGCAAAAATCAGCAAATCGAACCGGAGGCGTAGAGCAAGTAAATCAAATCTTTGATGCCCACTTGTAACTTGATCTAGATAGTCAATATAAAACAACATTGTATCCACTCTTCTCTGTCTAAAATTAGCTACAAGCACAATATAGCAAACCATTCTTTCAAATTCAAGACTTCAATGCCTTAGACACGAATTCTTTGAGTGAATAGATTCGATCTCCGATGTAACCTATGCTTGCACGCAAGATATATCACGCCATATCGTTTCAGTTCCAGATTGACCTACAGTACGCAATAACTACGGTTTGAAGTAACATATCTCTGTCCATCGTTGTGGAGTTCATCCATAACACGATGCATGTCCTCCATCGTAGGAAACGGATCAGGTGGCCCAAGGAATTTGCCCTCTTTCGCCCAACACCGCTTTTCTTTATAATGTTCATAATACACTTCCATCAACATACAGAACCTCTATAGGATGTATAATCCTATTAGATGCCAAGAAAAACGTCCACCGTTACCGACAGACGTTATCTTCGTATTATACCTATCGGTCAAGCTGGAGCACCTTACCGTCTGGCAGGTTGTTGCATGGTCAACAAGCTTGTCTCTCGCGCACCCTTCATATGTGTTATTATTATGCTAGAAACTCGTAACTGGGCCAATCCAGCACTAATACTAGCACCCTTGAAACGTCAACAACTATTAAGCTCATTATTAGGACAGTTTTTCTATTGAGCCTCCTCTGCATTCCCCGTCTGCACCTCAATCCCTTTGGAAAACGGGCTCAGGTCAATGAACAGTTCCTTCAGCTCGCTGGGGTCTTTGCATTCCCGGAATATGTACTCCAGCAGCTCTTCCTGCCTGGCCTGCCCCAGCGTGAGCCTATAGAGCGACAGTATCTTGATAAGGCGCTCATAAGCGATCTCATCTCTGCTCATGGGATACATGGGCACAATGCGCTCGATCTTGACCTGCTGATCCTCTCCGAAGCACCAAAACGGAACGAGGTCAGACTGACCGGGGCGTTTCTCCGCCTGGGCAGCTTGGAACATCTCCGCCCAGATATCCTTGGAGAAATGGATGTCCCCGTACTTTTCCGCCACATTCTGCCGGATGGCCAGGCACTTGAAGCGGTTTACCCGCCCCTCGCGCTGCTCCAGATCCGTGGGGTTCCCTGGCAGGTTCCAGTGCATCACCTTCCGGCAGTAGCAGTGGAAGTCAAGGCCCTCCTGCCCGATGGATGTAGACGCCAGGACGAACGGCCGCAGAGGGCTGTTGAAGGCGTCACGGATGCTGTCTTTGCGGATGGACCGTTTCTCGTCATCCCCATCGGTGACGAAGCCCACCGCGTAGTGCGCACGCATCCGCATGGAATCCTTTTTTGTCTGCTTCCCCTGGACGCGGCCCCGGAACAGATCGTATGTATCCACTTTGTAGGAGGCCGTATGCATGCGCAGGCCTTTGCACATCGTCTCATATGCCAGGCTGTCGCGCTTATCTTCATCGGCAAAGCCCAGGTTCTCCCGCACTATGTGCAGATACTCGTCAAACATCGCCTGGAAACAGCCATCCTTGCAGTATAAAAGGACATCCTGCCAATGGGTGTTGTCATCCGCCTTCTTCACGTGATGTCGATCCGCTGCCAATTCTACAACGGCAGTAGTCTCCGTAGAGTTGAAGTAATTGAAAAACACGCGGGAAAGGTACGTCGCGAAGGGTACATTGCCCCCAAAGGAACGATAGATGCAGACGGCGGGCGAGCCCAAGGTCATATCGACCAGCGTGGAAACAAGGTCGTCCGGCATGCGGCCGAGTTTTAATGTGTCAATTCCATCAATATACTTTTCCAGCCTGGTAATGTGCGCGGGAAACCCTTTGTTGCCCCGGTCGCTTGAGAAGCCGGCATCCAGTTCGCCGCCGCCCTCGCCAATGGTGCCCCTCAAAGCGGACAGCCACCTGCGAACAAAGTCGGGACCATCCATGAGCATGGACGCCATGTAATACCACCGTTCATCTTCCTGGCCAAAATGGCTTTTCTGATATCCCTTGAGCGTGTTGAGCCGTGCCTGGATCTGGGTCCTCACGCTCCGCTCTATATCGCTCAGAGAGAGCCGGTCGTTCATAGAGGCAATGGGGTCATACATGTCCGCCAACGCTGCCGAAGGGTACAGTAGGCAAAACAGATTCATCCGCTGCGGCTCGCCAAGAGCAGACATAGAGAACTGCAGGCGCGGATAGGGATAGCGGCGTCTGGCACTGTAGCGCCGGTTGCCTGGGCTTATATTTTTCGCCGACGCTCCCACTTTGCCGACGGTCCTGCGCTCCGCCTCATAGGAGACCATTGCCCCGATCATCCGGGGCACCATCTCCCAAGAGGAAAACACTAATACCTTGGAGAAGTTCTTGCTGTTTTTATATGCTCCCTGCAGTGGGTAATAGGGTCTGCTGGGCGGCACCCACAGGAACATCTCGGCGCCGTCTTCAAAGGCGAACTCTTTGAGCTTCTCCAGTCTTGCGTTCGCGGCCGGAAGGGGCCGGTAATTCTCCACATCTGAAGGCTTTACCCAAAGAATATCCTTCTTCGCTTTCCCGACCTCATCAGGCTTGGCGAGGAAGTGCTTCTCTATTGCCTCTTTGACCTTATACTTTTGCATGAAGGACATAAGGAACGGACAGCTCTTCACATAGTCTACAGGGATGGTAGGTGCGCCTTCTATACCCTTCAGAAGCTTACCTATGGCCAAGTAGGACGCAATATCCTGGTTGGTAACGCGAAGCGCTTCCTTTACGCTGCTATCATCCGTATAGTCGCCGGCGTCCATGACGGATATGCGCTCCGTCCGGCAGACGCCAGAGTAAAGAGCGTCCTCTGCAGTTTTTTTGATTTGAAGGATCGCCGCGCCATTGCCTCGCGCTTCCCGCAGTGCGGTAGAATAATCCGACCATATCTGGTGAAAATCCAGCTGCGAGTCTGCAAAGAGGAAGTTCGTGACCTGCAGGAACTCGGCGTAGTGCTCGTCCACTTGGGCTGCATCGATCTCGTCAGGCGTTGAGTAGATCTTATACGGAGTCGCGGAAAGGAGAAGTATCCGAGTATCGCCGCCGCCCAGAAAGCGATGCGCCAGGATACCCGTTTCAGATTCCTGGTCAGAATCGAGGAGAAACTTGAATCTCTGGAACTCGTCCATGATGACCAAGTCCGGCTCCAGCATACCTGTGCTGATCTTCGCAAACATGACCCGGAGCTTGTTTAGGACGGCATAGTCCTTATAGGGGGAAGTGCCTTTTTCACGGCCTTTGAGGTGCTCGATGAGTATGGGGAGAACGGGACTGGACTTCACTTGTTCTATGACGGTCGAGGGATAATCCGTATCCCTGCTCTTTTCCAGCTGACGGACCCGGTTTTCATACAAAAAAGAGTAGTAGCCCCACGAGCTTTCAGCACCATGGATCAGAAACGTCTCCAATTTTTTGCGGAGGCCTGAGAGTTCCTTCATCCGGGAAAGTATGGCGAACATAAGTGATCGCTCATTCACGGTCCCTCCCCCAGTCGTCATGCGAAAAGACGTTTCCGGCGTCAGGGGGATGAGCTGGATGTAGCTGTCCCGAAGGCTGCTGTCGGATTCCTGTTCCGCGATCTTCAAGTGGAGCATGGAAAGTCGTGTATCAGAGACGCCCTCGATCCGGGCAGTGCTTGACACTTTGAGCTTCTGGATATTCTGGTTCGCGATGCTGATATTGGAGCAGATATAAACGACCTTGAACAGCTCATCCCCAACTTCTTGGCGAATACGGGCTGTCTTGACAATAGCACCGCGGGCTATCAGAGTCTTGCCCATACCGACCTCATCAGCAATGAGGACCCGGTTCTGGCCATGGCGGAACAAATAATCAATGCGTTCAACGGTCGTTTTCTGAAAATCCTTCAGCCCTGCCATCGTTTTCTCTTCTACGGCATCAATGTTGAATTGCGGCATTGGTCTACCCCCAAGGTCATGATTCAGCCCCGCTGAACCGTTCTCATAAATGTGTCGTACAAATCCCGGAACTCATCGGGTATGATGGCCTTATCTGAGACCATTTTGAGAAGGTAATCGATCTCCCCCAGCCGTTCCGGCTCATCCAGGGCCGTCTTCAGCATCTTCTCATAGAGAGCAGGAAGCTGGTCATGGTGGTTTTTCCAAGATTCTCCCTTGCTGACGGCCTGTTCCTCCAGCAGTGACATGAGGTGGTTGTCACCCAGTACGAACGCCACATACTCCACAAAGGACCGGCGATCCTTCACAACATTGTTTACTACGGCATTCTCCCTCTCGGCTGGAATCCCGGATGTCGGTATCATGATGATCCTCTCCACGGAGATGTCATCCGCCTTCACCTGCAGCCTATAGAACTCTGACACCTGCAAAAGCTCCAGCTGAGGGAACAGCATGGAGTTCTTCATCGGGATAGGATTGTCCCGCCGGAAGGGCGTGATGGAAATATCGCCCTCCGGGATCCTGTCCTCCACTTCAAGGGATATATCATATTTCCCATCCCGGGCGGTGACGGCGGCCTTCATCGGCATGCGGCAGATCGTTTTTATGACCTGCTCAAGCTGTGACGTCATCTCCTGAGATGGGTCAGGGCCTACCTCTGTCGGCTTGGAGAGTTCAAACGGGTTCTGCTGCCCCCCTTCCTCGCCGCAGAAAATCTCACGCAAAAACCGTTCGCTGTTGTAATACCGGTTCTTTGTACGCAGCCGGACGAGCATCTCCACATTCCGATTCACTGCCGACCAAGTAGCGTTCATAGAGCCCAGGTAGAGATCGACCGTGGAATACTTCCTTCGCAAATATATCTTGGCGTGGATATCCTGCTTCTGCTTATCGTCACTCTCATCAGAGAGCGCTGTCTCGCCATCAACCACGTCGTCCTTCAGCGTGAAAATCTTAAACCGGCCGGACTGTTCGTCCGTGAGCTTAGAGAGCTCACTTTTCCGCGTGATAAGAACACGGGAAGTACCTGTCAGGGAATGCGACGGTTCATTCCAGTGGTCGATCATCGCCCCGGACAGGAAGGGCGAGAACACAACGAGCTCATGAAAGCTGTAATCCGCCGCCGAAGGATCCGCACACAGCAGCGGGTCATTCTTCATGTCGTACCCCCTCGCGCCGATGCCAAGGGGCAATATCTCAAAGTTCTCTCCAAACTCTTTCGTACCAGTCGAAAACGATACGCCAGACAAAGCTTTTGCCAGCTTCTCCAAGGCGCCGCGCTTCTCCCTGGCATTTTGGGTGGAATCACCGATCCGGCTGCGGAGATAGTCCAAGAAGGCAATGATCGGCTTCGTCTTCCCGGAGGTGCGGGCCGTATCCGTACTGTCCATCGCGAAGCAGACATCCCAGCTCCGGTCAAAGGTCAGATTCCTGCTGAGGACGGCAAAACGATAGCTGAAGCGCCCCTGTCCATCAACGTACTGAAGTAGCCAGGTTTTGGGGTGAAAGGAAGGGTAAAAGCCGCAGGCATCTCGTTTTGGCAGTGCCACAGGTATGACCATTTTCTCCAAGAGCAGGCTCAACGCACTGGGAGTGCTGGGCATCTTTATCTGCCCGGCTTCGCAGAAGATCAGCACTTTTTCCGATACCCTCCGGATGGCGTCGAGCATCCCGATAGGGCTTTGCAGCACCATGCTGTCCGTATCCTCGCCAAGGCCGAGGGACAGGCATACCGCCGTCAATGCCTCCAGGTCCAGGGAGTATGTGGTACCGACAGCCATATTCAGCTTGGTCCCGACCGGGGGGACGAGTATGGAGCTGTAGCTGACACGGTCGCCGTTTGTATTGGGTTTAAGCACGTTCTTTCCCCTCCCCCCGATAGATGTCGGCTATCAACCGCTTCGCGCTGGAAAAACGGTAGTCCAGGTACCGCTCGCCAATCCAGACGTCATCGTCGTAGTCATCCCGCTTACAGAGCTTCGCCCGGTTGCGGCCCTTGATCTCGATCTCCCGGTTTATGAGGATCTCATCTGCCGCGTCCAGGCTGCCGGTGAGAACAGCCTCTTTGAATGCCAAAAGGAACCGGCGCAGACGGTAATTCACGATATGGAGGCTGGCGAGGACTTCATCCACATCGACGGACAGCATATACTCTTTATTCATTTCTATGTATTCCCATTCATCCATAGCTTCCGCGTTTTCCCCGTTTGAGAGCACATAGTTATACCGAACCCGCGCCGCATAGACCAGCCGGTTAAAATCGCTGGCTAGCTTCATCATGTGTCCCATCTCCGCGGGGACCTTCTCACGCAGGGCCTCACAGAGCACCTCAAAGGAGTCATACTCTATCACATCGATGTTATGCTCCAACATATAGCAGAGCAAAGTCCCCTGGGTATGGCTTTCGATCTTCTCACGGAGAAAGGCTGCCTCTCCCTGAGTGAGCCGCGTCGTCAACTCCTCGCGCCAGTCAGTGTAATAATCATCTGGAACGGAGAAGAAATTGAGCGCCGCATCCCTTCCCGCATCAAAGTCATCCCGCTCATCAGAGGAGTCATCGTCTCCCCGGCTGCTCAGGCGGATGGTTCTGTTCTGCGCTTGAATGAATTGGGATGCCCGGATGAGATCCGGTATGGACAGCCCTTTTGGGGTGCAGATGCCATAGGTGCATATGCCGTTCCAGTAAATACTGGAGGGCCGCCTCACCACCCAGCCCCTCGGAAGCACTCGCTGGCCAATGATGCCTGTGTCCCCCGGACAATGCTGCATAAGGAGAAGCCCGCACTGCCTCTCCTCCTCATCGATCCTTCTTAGAATGCCCCCATATTCTGACCCATATCGGCCTTCTGCCGCTTCTTTCAGAACATAGGGAACAATGAGGAAATACTTCGCTATGGTCTGGACTGTAGAAGTACCTGGAAAAAACAGATTTGAGAACGCATCGCGCACCTGGCCGATGCCGATCTCATCTACCGCCCCAGGCTCCTGCAGCAGATTCATGACATCAAAGACCTTTTCCCGATCCGAATTTGAAAAGTCTACCCATCCCAGTTGCATACTTTAACTCCTCAAACCATTTGTTCCGCAGTCAGCAGACTGAGGGAAATTAGCCTATGCCATACTTCCCACGGTACTTTTGCGGATCGCTCTTCCATTCAAGATACCGCTCCCGGAGGCATCGCCCACACGGGCGATAACCGGCCGCGATGGCAGTTTTCTCATCGGCGAAGAAAACCCGACCAGACTCATAGCTTCCCGGATGGGCTTTTATCGTCGCCAGTGCGGCAGGACAGTCCAGCCGACCATATATCTTCGCCTTGCTATTTCCTCCATAGGTTCCTGGGGTCGTGGAGGTATAGAATTTGCCATCGGCACCAAGCAGTTTATATTCCTTCATAACTCATAACAGTCCTTCATAATTCCTTCTGGCGTAGATCACACGCGCGACCG
>CANRNF010000082.1 GCA_947631865.1 uncultured Oscillospiraceae bacterium
GGCGCCCTGGGAGCCGGTCTCGGTGACCTGGACCACCCAGCCGCCGCCCTCGGCGGCGTATGCCTCGTCGATGTCGGAGGGGGCCTCCGCGCCAAGCTCGATCTGCTCATAGGAGGGAGCCTCCAGCACCGCGTTCATGGCGTTGGTCTTTGTCTGCTCGGCGATGGCCTCGATGCGGTCGCGTGTCATGGAGTCCACCAGGCCCAGGACCAGGGCCACCACCGCGGCGACCAGCAGGAGGATCAGGGCGGGCTTTACGAAATCAAGTGCTTTTTTCATCCTTTTGCCTCCTCCTTCTTCTTGCCCTTGGTGACGCCGAAGCGGCGGGGAGCCGTATGCTGGTCAATGAGCCAAGTGCAGCAGTTCATGATGAGGATGGCGAAGCTCACGCCCTCGGGATAGCCGCCGAAGTAGCGGATGAGCACGGTCAGCAGGCCGCAGCCCACGCCGAAGATCAGCTGGCCGTTGGGGGTCACGGGGCTGGTGCAGTAGTCGGTCGCCATGAAGATGGCGCCCAGCAGCAGGCCGCCGGACAGCAGGTTCTGGAGCATCCACATGATGTGGTTGTTGCCCCGGGAGAAGATCAGGGTCAGCACAGCCACGGTGCCGATGTAGGCCACCGGGATGCGCAGGGAGATGACCTTCCGGTACACCAGCCACGCCCCGCCGATGAGCAGCGCCAGAGCGCTGACCTCGCCGAAGCTGCCGCCGATGTTGCCGATGAACATGTTCCACAGGCCGTCGGGAGCAAGAGCGCCGGCATGGAGGCTGGCCAGGGGAGTGGCGAAGGTGGCCGCGTCGGGGCCGTCGGACCAGGTGGTCATCAGCACCGCGTAGCTCACCAGCAGGAACGCGCGGCCCGCCAGGGCGGGGTTCCAGATGTTCTTGCCGATGCCGCCGAACAGCTGCTTCACCAGCACGATGGAGAAGAACGCGCCGATGATGACGGCCCACCAGGGGAAGGTGTAGGGCAGGCAGTAGGCCAGCAGCATGCCGGTCACCACCGCGGACAGGTCCATGTAGCTGTCGTTTTTCTTCAGGAGCTTGCGGTAGGCGAACTCAAAGACCACGCAGCTTACAACGGACACGCAGGTGACGATCAGGGGCTTGACGCCGAAGAAGATCACGGCCGCCACCAGCGCCGGGAGCAGGGCGATGATCACGTCCAGCATGATCTGCTGGGTGCCCCGGGGGGTGCGGATATGAGGCGAGGAGGATACGATAAGCTTACGTTCTTCGTTCATCTCACTTGTCCTCCTTCTTTTCTTCCTTCGCCGGCGCGGCGGGCTTAGCCTCGGCCTTGGCGGCCTCGGCCTTCGGGGCCTCGGGTTTGGCTTCCGCCTTGGGAGCCTCGGCCTTAGGAGCCTCGGCCTTGGGGGCTTCCGCCTCCGTCTTGGCCTTCTCGGCCTCGGCCTTGGCCTTCAGTTCGGCCATATGGGCCTGGACCATGGCCTTGCCGGTCTTGAACGCGTGGGTCAGATGCAGCCGGCCCGGGCAGATGTAAGAGCAGGAGCCGCACTCCACGCAGTCCGTGATGTTCAGCTTCTGGAGCATCTCCACGTCGCCCTTCTGCTGGTACATGTACATGTAGATGGGCTGCAGGTTCATGGGGCAGCCGTCGATGCACTGGCCGCAGCGGATGCACACGGGGTCGGCGACGGTCCTGTCCTCATCGTCGGAGAAGGCCAGCAGGGACGCGGTGCCC
The DNA here is from genome assembly GCA_947631865.1 of uncultured Oscillospiraceae bacterium. GTDB lineage: Bacteria > Bacillota > Clostridia > Oscillospirales > Oscillospiraceae > CAJOIG01. Next base: position 1,706 of record CANRNF010000082.1, read on the forward strand.
TTGCCGCAGGGGACCTCCAGGTCGTACTGGGCCATGCCCATCATCGGGCCGCCCATGATGATCTTCCAGGGCTCCTTGGCGAAGCCGCCGGTCTGCTCGAAGACCCACTGCATGGAAGTGCCCACCCGGACCTTCACGTTTTTCGGGTCGGCGATGGCCGAGCCGGAGACGGTGACCACGCGCTCGATGGCGGGCCAGCCCTCGTAGCAGGCGCGGTACACGCTGTAGGCGGTGAAGGTGTTGAACACGGTGCAGCCAACGTTCGCGGGCAGGCCTCCGGGAGGCACCTCGCGGCCGGTGATGGTCTTGATGAGCGTCTTCTCAGCGCCCTGGGGGTACTGGCATTTCAGGGGCACGATCTCGATGCCCATCTCCTTGGCGCCCTTGAAGTTGAGAAGGTCGATGGCGAACTTCTTGTTCAGCTCGATGCCGAAGTAGGCTTTGTCCACCTTGCAGGCCTTCATCAGCAGCTGGATGCCCTTCAGCAGTTCGTCGGGGTGCTCCAGCATGGTGCGGTGGTCGCTGGTTATGTACGGTTCGCACTCGGCGCCGTTGATGAGCACGGTGTCCACCTTGCCCCAGCCGCTGGTGATCTTGAAAGCGGTGGGGAACGTGGCGCCGCCCATACCGACGATGCCGGCCTCGCGGACGATATCAGCGATCTTCTCGGGGGACTGCAGGTCCTCCTCGGTGGCCGGGACCATGGTCTCGGCGGGGGTGTCCTTGAAGTCGTTTTCAATGACGACGCTGGTCACCATATTGCCCAGGTTGTTCAGGTGGGGCGCGATGGCCGTGACCTTGCCGGAGACGGAGGCGTGGATGGGCGCGGATACGGGGGCCTTCGCCTCGCCGATCTTCTGGCCCAGCTTCACCTCGTCGCCCACAGCTACCAGGGGCGTACAGGGAGCGCCGATGTGCTGGGACATGGGGATGACCACCTCAGGGGGCTGGGGGATGGTGGTTATCACCGCTTCGTTGGCGGGTGCCTTTTTGTCGTTGGGATGCACGCCGCCATGGGACTTGAAGAGCATGAGCATCACCTCTTGCTAAATTTATATACCTTGTTATAATAACACAAGTCGTTCCGGCTGTCTATAACTTAATTCTGCAAATTGACAGAGTTTCCGCAAAAAATCGCCGATCTCCGCCGGCCGTTTTTTGCCCTGTCCATCCGGGACGTATTATAGTATGTCCGGGCGGACAAGGATAGTCAAAAATGCTTCCGGTCTATCCAATAAAATGCCGCCGCCGGCGTGGCCGGGGGCGGCGTATATTTTATTGGTGCAGGTCTTCCTTGATCTGGGTGGTGCTGACCTCCGGGGTACGGGGAAGATAGACCACCTCCACCCCCTGGTCCTTCAAAAAGTCAAATTTTCCGGTCCAATCGTCGCCGATGACGAAGGTATCCACGTGGTATTCCTTCGCGTCAGTGACCTTCTGCTCCCAGCTCTCCTCGGGGATGACCAGGTCCACGTAGCGGATGGCCTCCAGAAGCTGCTTGCGCACCTCATAGGGGAAGTAGCATTTTTTGTGCTTCTCGTTCCAGTTGAACTCATCCGTGGACAGGGCCACGATCAGGTAGTCCCCCAGGGCCTTGGCCCGCTTGAGCAGGTTGATGTGGCCGTAGTGGAGCAGATCGAAGGTGCCGTAGGTGATGACGCGCTTCATGCCCTGTTCGCCGCCTCCTGCTGTTCCCGTATCTTCTTTTTCCAGCAGCGGTGGCACATGGCGGTATAGGTGTCGTTGCCGCCCAGGAGCACCTGCTGGCCCGCGGTGACCACGTTGCCGTTTTCGTCCAGCCGGGCGTTCACCACCGCCTTCCGGCCGCAGGTGCAGATGGTCTTGATCTCCGTGATGGAGTCGGCCACCTCCATGAGCCGCCGGGCGCCGGGGAACAGGTGGGTGAGAAAGTCGGTGCGCAGCCCGAAGCACATCACGGGCACGTCCGCCGTGTCCACGATGTCCCGGAGCTGGTCGATCTGGGCAGGGGTGAAAAACTGCGCCTCGTCGGCGATGATCACGTCGCACCAGCCCGCGGCCTGGTAGAGGTCGCCGATGTTGTCCTCCGGGTATACCACCTCGCCGGTGGCGGTAAGACCTATGCGGGAACGGACCGCGTCGATCCCGTCCCGGGTGTCCGTGGCGGGCTTGATGAGCCAGCAGCGCATGCCCTGCTCCTCATAGTTGAACTTGGCGATGAGGGCCTGGGCGGACTTGGAAGAGCCCATGGCGCCGTATTTGAAGTAGAGTTTAGCCATTGTTTTCCGCCTCCTGTAAATGGGCCTGGATGCGCCGGATGAGCAGCTCCATGGCCACCTCGTTGTGGCCCCCCTCGGGGATGATGATGTCTGCCTTCCGCTTGGAGGGCTCCACGTACAGCTCGTGCATGGGCTTGACCGTGGTCAGGTACTGATTGACGACGCTCTCCAGGCTCCGGCCCCGGTCCCGCACGTCCCGGACGATGCGCCGCAGGATGCGCACGTCCGCGTCCGCGTCCACGAAGACTTTGATGTCCAGGCTTTTGCACAGCTCCGGGCTCGCCAGGATCAATATGCCCTCCACCAGCACCACGGGGGCCGGCTCGATATGCTGGGTCTCCGGGGCCCGGTTGTGGACCGTGTAGTCGTAGATGGGCCCGTCCACCGCCTGTCCCGCCCGGAGCCGGGCCAGGTGCTCCACCAGCAGATCCGTCTCGAAGGCGGCGGGCTCGTCGTAGTTGAGCCTGGCCCGCTCCTCCATGGTGAGGCCGTCGTGGGCGTGGTAATAGTTATCGTGGTAGAGGGTGCAGACCCGGGAGTCAAACTGCCGCTGGAGCCGCCGGGTGATGGTGGTCTTGCCGCTGCCGGTGCCGCCGGCGATGCCGATGGTGAGGATACTGCCCATAGGCGGACGCCCCCTTCCTGTGATGTCTCATTAGATGTTATGATACCATAAATAAGACCGGCGCGCAAGGCGGAAGTAATATGGGTAAAAAAGGGAAAATTTGCAACTTTTTTGCAACCACTCGTTACCGAATATTTTTTGCTTTTCCGTTGCGCCGTCAGGGGGGACATGCTATAATGTTCCTGTGATAAAAGAGAGTGAAAACCTCATATAACACACACTATTTTTAAGGAGGCACCCCATGAAAAAGATCCTTGCGCTCATCCTTGCTCTTGCCATGGTCCTGTCCCTGTCCTGCGTCGCTTTCGCGGCCGAGGGCGAGGCTGTCGATCCTGACACCATCGAGGATAACATGACTTCCGCGGACAACACCTACGAAGTCGCTTTCGTCACCGACGTGGGCCAGCTGAAGGACAAGAGCTTCAACCAGGGCACTTACGACGGCGTGAAGCTGTATGCCAACGCCAACGGCCTGTCCTACAAGTACTATCAGCCCGCCAACGGCGACCAGGCCACTGACGACGACCGTATCGACGCCATGCAGGCCGCCGTGGACGGCGGCGCGAAGGTGGTCGTGTGCGCCGGCTTCCTGCAGGAGGCTGCCCTGACCGCCGCGGCGATCGCCAACCCCGACGTGAAGTTCGTCTTCATCGACGGCTATCCTCTGTCCGACGCTGACGGCAACGTCCTGGCCAACGTGGCCGGCATCTCCTTCAAGGAAGAGCAGAGCGGCTACTTCGCCGGCTATGCCATCGTGAAGGAAGGCTACACCGAGCTGGGCTTCTCCGGCGGCGGCGGCGGCACCAACCCGGCTTGCTGCCGTTACGGCTATGGCTTCGTCCAGGGCGCTGCGGCTGCTGCTGAGGAGATGGGCGTCAACGTCAACATCAACTACTCCTGGCTGCACGGCGCCAGCTTCTCCGCTTCCCCCGACCTGCAGACCATGATCGAGGGCTGGTACAATAACGGCACCGAGGTCGTGTTCGCCTGCGGCGGCTCCATGTTTGCCTCCATCGTGGCCGCGGCCGGCGCCAACGACGGCGCTGTCATCGGCGTGGACGTGGACCAGTCCTTCGAGTCCGACTACGTGGTCACCTCCGCCCTCAAGGGCCTGAGCGCCGCCACCAGCTGGGCTGTCGGCAAGGTCTATGACGGCACTTGGGATGAGATCGGCGGCACCGGCACCAGCCTGGGCGTGGACGACGACTCCGTTGGCCTGCCCACCGCTACCTGGAGCCTGGAGAACTTCTCCGTCGAGGAGTATGAGGCGCTGTTTGACGCTGTGAAGAGCGGCGAGGTCGAGATCGACAACACCGTCCTGGAGGGCGGCGACATCGCTCAGGCCGCTACCGACTACGTCACCATCAACTACATCGAGTGATCCTGGGATAAACCATAGGAAGGGGAAGAGCGCCACTCTTCCCCTTCTTTGATAGAAGAGATAGTTATTTTTCCGGCAAATCCACAAAAAGGAGGAGGAAGCATGGAGCAGACCCCGGAATATGTCATTGAAATGCTTCACATCACCAAGGAATTTCCCGGTATCAAGGCCAATGACGATATCACCCTCCAGCTGAAAAAGGGCGAGATACACGCCCTCCTGGGCGAGAACGGCGCCGGCAAGAGCACGCTCATGAGCGTGCTGTTCGGCCTGTATCAGCCGGAGCAGGGGGAGATACGCAAAAACGGCAAGCCGGTGAAGATAGAGAGCCCCAATGACGCCACCGCCCTGCACATCGGCATGGTGCACCAGCACTTCAAGCTGATCGAGGTGTTCACGGTCCTGGACAACATCATCCTGGGCGCCGAGGACACGAAAATGGGCTTTTTGCAGAAGAAGGACGCCCGGGCCAAGGTGAAGGCCCTGTCCGAGCAGTACGGCCTGCACGTGGACCTGGACGCCAAGGTGGAGGACATCACCGTGGGCATGCAGCAGCGCACGGAGATATTGAAAATGCTCTATCGGGACAACGAGATCCTGATCTTCGACGAGCCCACCGCGGTGCTGACCCCCCAGGAGATCGAGGAGCTGATGCAGATCATGAAGAACCTTGCCGCCGAGGGCAAGAGCATCCTCTTCATCTCCCACAAGCTCAACGAGATCATGGAGGTCTCCGACCGGGTGACGGTGCTCCGGAAGGGCAAGTATGTGGGCACCATCGACACGGCCAGCACCACCAAGGAGGAGCTCTCCCGCATGATGGTGGGCCGGCCCGTCCAGCTGGTGGTGGACAAGGACCCCGCGCAGCCCAAAGAGGCCGTGCTCACCGTGGAGGGGCTAACCGTCCCCTCCAAGATCCACAAGAACGACGCGGTGAAAAACGTCTCCTTCACTGCCCACGCCGGGGAGATCGTGTGCATCGCCGGCATCGACGGCAACGGCCAGACGGAGTTCGTCCACGCCCTCACGGGCCTGGAGAAGGCCAGCGCCGGGAAGATCGAGCTGTGCGGCCGCGACATCACCCATCTGCCTATCCGGGCCCGCAGCCAGACCGGCATGAGCCACATCCCCGAGGACCGGCATAAGCACGGCCTGGTCCTGGATTTCACCCTGGAGCAGAACATGGTGCTCCAGCGGTACTACGAGCCCCAGTTCCAGAGCCACGGCTTCATCCGCTTCGGCGCCGTCCGCTCCTACGCGGAAAAGCTCATCGAGCAGTACGACGTCCGCTCCGGCCAGGGGCCCGTCACCGTCGCCCGGAGCATGTCCGGCGGCAACCAGCAGAAGGCCATCGTGGCCCGTGAGATCGACCGGGACCTGCCCCTGATCGTGGCGGTGCAGCCCACCCGCGGTCTGGACGTAGGCGCCATCGAGTCCGTGCACAAGCAGCTTGTGGCCCAGCGGGACGAGGGCAAGGCGGTGCTCCTGGTGAGCCTGGAGCTGGACGAGGTCATGAACCTGTCCGACCGCATCCTGGTCATGTACGAGGGCGAGATCGTGGGCGAGCTGGACCCGAAGAAGACCACCGTGGAGGAGCTGGGCCTGTATATGGCCGGCGCCAAGCGCCAGGGAAAGGAGCGTGAGAGCGCATGAAGGAGAAGACCCCCCTGATGCAGCGGGATGGCACCCGTTCGGTGCTGGCCTCCCTGCTCTCCATCCTCATCGGCCTTGTGGCAGGCGCGGTGGTGGTGTTTTTGGTGGGCCTGTTCAACAAGAGCATGAGCCTCAAGACCGCCTGGGAGGGCATACAGCTCATCTTCCTGGGCATCATCAGCACGGGCCGCAACGCCGCCGGCGAGCTGACCTTCGGCTTCAACCCGGTGACCTTCGGCAACATGCTCTTCCGGGCCACTCCCCTGATCCTCACCGGCCTTTCCGTGGCCGTGGCCTATAAGACGGGCCTGTTCAACATCGGCGCGCCGGGCCAGTACCTGGCCGGCACCGCCGCCACATTGTTCATCGCCCTGGAGATCCCCTCCTCGGTGGTGCCCGCCTGGGTCATCTGGATCCTGGCGTTCCTGGGCGGCATGGCCGCCGGCGCTCTCTGGGGCGCCGTCCCCGGCTTCGTGAAGGCGTTTTTGAACATCAACGAGGTGCTGGCCTGCATCATGACCAACTGGATCGCCGCCAACCTGGTGACCTGGGCCTTCGACGTCAGTAACCTCAAGAACACCGTGGAGAATACCAAAACGGCTTACATCTATAAGACCAGCTTCAACGGCGTACAGACCCCCAAGATGTTCCTGGACAAGATCTTCCCCGGCTCCCAGATCAACGGCGGTATCCTCATCGCCATCGCGCTGGCCATCCTCATGTACATCATCTTCACCAAGACCACCTTTGGCTATGAGCTGAAGGCCTGCGGCGCCAACCGCCACGCTGCCAAGTACGCGGGCATCAAGGACAAGCGCAGCATCATCCTGTCCATGGCCATCGCCGGCGCCATGTCCGGCGCGGCGGCGTCGCTGTACTACCTGGCGGGCAACACGGAGTTCTTCTGGAGCACCTATCAGTCCCTGCCGGCCACCGGCTTCAACGGCATCCCCGTGGCGCTGCTGGCGGTGTGCAACCCCATCGCCGTCATCTTCACCGGCATGTTCATGTCCATGCTGGATATCTCCGGCCTGCAGCTGACCAACCTGACGGCCTATAACGAGTACATCACCGACGTGATCATATCTGTGATCGTGTATCTGTCCGCCTTCTCCCTGGTCATCAAGCTGTGGCTGGGCGGCAAGGCGAAGAAAAAAGCCGGCGCCAAGCCGGACGCCAACGCGGAGCCCGCCCCGAAAGCGGACGCCGGAAAGGAGGCCGGGAAGTAATGTCATTTCTGATCCGACAGACTCTCATCTATGCCGTGCCCCTGATGATCGTGGCCCTGGCCGGCGTGTTCGCCGAGCGCAGCGGCATCATCAACCTGGCCCTGGAAGGCATCATGATCTTCGGCGCGTTCATCGGCGTGCTGTTCGTGCGCCTGGTCCAGCAGTGGGGCTGGTTCAACGTGGCCAAGGAGATGAACAACTGGGTGGCCCTGCAGGGCTTCCTGCTGCTGACCATGGTGGTGGCCGCCATATTGGGCGCGGTATTCTCGCTGTTGCTGGCCTTCGCGGCCATCAACCTGAAAGCCGACCAGACCATCGGCGGCACGGCCCTGAACCTGATGGCTCCGGCCCTGGTGCTGTTCCTCATCCGGCTCATCGCCAACCAGAACACCCTGCAGATGGCCACCGGCGACGCCTCCAGCTGGTTCATGATCAAGAAGACCATGTTCGGCTTCGACAAGAAGGCCAAGCTGGGCTTCTTCGCCAGCACCTTCCTGGACAAGGTGTACCTGACCACCTATGTGTGTATCATCCTGTTCATCATCCTGTCCATCATCCTCTACAAGACCCGGTTCGGCCTGCGGCTTCGCTCCTGCGGCGAGAATCCCCAGGCGGCCGACTCCCTGGGCATCAACGTGAGAAAGATGCGCTACGCCGGCGTGACCATCTCCGGCGCCCTGGCCGGCATGGGCGGGTTCGTGTACGCCCTGACCACCACCAACTGCTCGTCTAACGGCGACGTGGCCGGCTTCGGCTTCCTGGCATTGGCGGTGATGATCTTCGGCAACTGGAAGCCTTTGAACATCGCCGGGGCGGCGCTGCTGTTCGGCCTGTTCAAGTGCATCGCCGCGGCCTACGCCAGCATCGACATCAACGGCGACGGCGTGTTCCTGCTGGCCAATATCGGCCTGAACGCCAACTTCTACCGGCTGCTGCCCTACCTCATCACCCTGCTGGTCCTGGCCTTCACCTCCAAGAACTCCCGGGCCCCCAAGGCCGAAGGAATACCGTACGACAAAGGACAACGGTAAAATAAAAGACATCCAAAGCAAAATACGAGCCCTATACCGGTCCGGTATAGGGCTTGTGCTTTATCAAAGGAGCTCTTTGATGTAGTCGATGAATCTTTCCGCCGGGGCACTTAGGCGTATGCCCTTTTTCCAGAGCAAAGAGACCCCGGAAGCACGGGTCTGGGCCAGTGGCCGCATTTCCACCTGCCAGCCTGCCAGGGTGTCATGCACCGAAGCCGGGCAGATGGCGACGCCCAGTCCCCGCTCTGCCAAGAGGACACCGTTCATCACAGGGGCGTACAGGCAGGCGATGTTGGCCCGCAAACCGGCATCTTGAAACCACTTGGCGACCTCCTCGCTGCGGCGGATGGGAACGATCAGTTCTTCCCGGGCCAGCGCCTCCAGCGTGACCGTCTCCTCAGCAGCCAGAGGATGACCTGAGCGCACCAGCACCGCCCAGGGCTCGTCCATGATATGGATGGACTGGAACTTCTCCCCGTTAAAGGGTTCCAGAATGACCGCCGCGTCCAGCAGTCCCCGATCCAGCCGCTCCATCACATCATCGGAGTTGCCGCTCCACAGGCTGAAGCGCACTTCTGGCCACCGGATTTTGAAACCCTCTATCCACTCCGGGAGCAGCGCGGCGCCCGCCGTCTCGGTGGAACCGATATACAGCGTGCCGGAAAGCCCCTGGCCCATCTGGCGCAGCTGCTCTGCCGTTTTGTTCACCAGGACCAGTATCTGTTTGGCCTGCTGGCGGAAAAAGCGGCCCTCCTCCGTGTGGCCGTTGGTCGTAAGACAGTATGACCCCCCAAAATAAACATTTGGCAACTGCCTTACAGAATTGGAATTGAAAACAGACAGCGGATGGCGCAGTCAAGCAGCGTCCGCTGTCTGTCTTTGTCTACTTAAAAATCTTGAAGTATGTTGCGCGATAGACCCCTGGTTGCGAGGTGTGCCATATACTACCCTTAGAAAAGGTCTGCGCCGTGCGGAAGTGCGTCAAATTGTCAACTCGCTTCGCTCGATGCTTGTAGCTAAAGCTTTGTTTTACACGGATGTGGCAGACGCGCGCCCGTTACAGGCCCATATTGCCCGAGATGACCATGCGCTGCACCTCGGAAGTGCCCTCGTAGATTTCGGTGATCTTCGCGTCGCGCATCATGCGTTCCATGGGATAGTCTTTTGTGTAGCCGTAGCCGCCGAACATCTGCAGGGCCTTGGTGGTGGTCTTCATGGCGTGCTCGGAGCAGTAAAGCTTGGC
>CANRNF010000083.1 GCA_947631865.1 uncultured Oscillospiraceae bacterium
TCCTTTACCGGGTCCCGCTCCAGGGAGGGACAGGCAAAATCGACATCCGGGTTGTTTCCCCAAAGCGCCGCAAAGGCACCGATGTTTACGTCTGCGACCGCGAGATAATATCGCAGCTGCAGTTCGTAATACAGCGGATACGCCTCATCGGCCCAGTCGCCCGCCTTATGAAAACTGCAACTCTTGCACTCCAGGATCCCCGGCTCACCGTCTTCCTTGCGGGTGAACCGGCGATCGAAGTCCGCAAGCGCATATGGATGATCCGCGTGCTGGTACATATTGGTGTCATCTGTGACCGTGTTTCCCGTGATTGACTGATACCAATGCGCGGCAATGGGCTCAAGAAGATGACCCATCTCCAGCTGATTGGCGTTGGCTTTCACGGCCGGCTTTGCCCTGCCCTTTTTGATCATCCAGAGCTCCAGCGGCGTCGTCCAGGGGGAAACGCCAAAGATCACGGCGACATCGCTCCCGCCGACGGTGTACTCGACATCGCCCTTCGGACCGTGAGCGCGGCACTCCAACCAGCGCTCATTGGTCATGCCAGCGGTATCGCAGAGAATGATAGGTTTTGACATCAGTACTCCACCGCCTTCGCGAGGTCGTAGTCGCTCCACCTGAGCGTAAGAGCCCGGGCCATGGTCTCCTGAAGTGTGATCAGCTTGCTCTCTGGGGCCCCGTCCGTTTTCATGATATACGGGATTTCCTGCATTGCCATGAAAACGTCATGAGCTGTCGCCCGGCCGCCTCCATAGGCCATCTCATACATGGAGATTGCTTCGACGGCTGCCTTTTTGGGCATACTCAGCTTTTTGCATACACGGGTCATGGCGTTTACCGGATAGTCCAGTTCGATCTCCAGCAGCGCCTGCAGATTCTCCACACTGGTGGTGAACTGGGCAAATAGTTGGTCCAGCGCCGCGTCAAAGTCGGCCACCTTGGTCTGATGCCGGTGGTCTACCGCGATGCAGCTGCCGATGTGGATCGGATACTGGCCTCCCACAAGCAGCGCCGACACCTTTGCAGACGCCACGCCGGTGTCAGAGGTGGTGAACCGAACTCCGGGGACAAGCTTATCTGCCGTCTTGGTTTTACCCTGGGCCTTCAGAAGGGCCGCATAGGTCCCCAGTAGATCTTCCTTCTGCGCCGGCATCCGCCAGGACGCGCTGGTGAGAGCGTGGTCTGTATACCCTCTCTCAAAGATGTTTCCGGGAAAGCGCTCATCGAGCTTCTTTCCGAGGGTGTTCAGCAATTCATCGATGGGAAGCACGGAATAATCCGTCATATCCCCGGAATGAACGGCGGACACCTTTTCGTCCCGAATGAGCACCAGGGCTTCACTGGAATAGATGTTGAGGCACTCGTTCAGCACCTCTGCCAGCACCGGCCGCTTGAGCTTCGTCAGGGCGTTCCCGCTGATCTTTGCACGGTCCAGAAGGCTTTTGTATGCCGTCGTTCGGACGGGATACAATCCGCCGTTGACCAAGATCGCCAAGCCGAGGTTCTTCGCGGTATCCTCGACTGCATCCGCGCTGGTACCTGCGGCAAACGCGCCAAGGCTGGAGTAAAGCGGGGACGCCTCATCCAGCGGCTCCATATGCAGTTCGTTAACTTTGCAGTGCTGCCACCGGCTTTCTTTCGTCAGGCCCTCGTGGTAACTCTGCATGGCCTGCCGGTCGCTGAACGTAGTGCTATAGCTGTCCAGACATGTGTTGTTCATGTTTTTTCTCCTTTCTCATTTCAGATTGACATTTATCTGGATTTATATATAAAAAGGCGGCGATCCCGAAGGACTGCCGTCTTGTTGCATTATTAGCCAAGAAACAAAAAAGTGCCATCTGCATTGCTGCAAATGGCACTTCGTCACTCTGATATACTGTGCTCAGTGATACACTGAACAAGAAACTCTATATTATGATTATACCAGAGTTTGTCTCTCGCGTCAATCCAGAAAGCAGATAATCTTTCTAAACACATTATTTGGATTGTCAGAGTGATTACCTTCTCCTGTTCTCTGAAAGCCTTGGGAATGCTGGGGTTAATAAGGCTTGGCGTTTCGCGGGAATCCGAACAATCACCACCAATTCAGTTTATCTGGGCATGTTAGGCTGCTGCAGATTTCTCCCCTTAGTCTGGACATTTGTTGTTTAGCGTACTATGCAAGCGTTTCGTGTTACAAGAATTGTCGAGACTGTCACAAAACGGATTGACACCAAATGTGACATCATGTGATATCAGTTTGTGTAAATAGAGGTAGTAATATTACTGTATCTTTTGGAATCCCTGACAGGCCCAGAAGTGCTCGATGTTCATGCGTTCTCGGTTTTATCTTTTCAATGGTTGATTGGTCATGATATGAAGAGATAGCACTATTCCCGCGCGATTCTCCATCCTGGGAAAGCCATTTAACTACCGCTTTGGATACACTTCACTGATAGTGTTTGTGGTACCACCTTTGAACTGAATCCCTGGTGGGTATAGATATTTAATACAATAGAGATGTCGCCGTGGCAGATTCTTGGGCATGATTAACGAAAAAAACATTGACAGGATGCTCTGAATTTGTTATTGTAGAATTGCAAAATGTTTTGTCGAAGTATGTTGATACATGAATGAGCAACATTTATAAGGAGAAAAGATAGCGCACCGGATTCTTCTCAAATACGTTTTCGAGCTTTCACCCAACGAGTCGTGCAAATCATATGGGTTTGAGTTTTAAAGTAAAACGGAGGATTAATATGTCAGGGCACAAAAAAGATAATGCGCGTAGATCGCTCGACAGCAGAAGAAAAAAAGGTTTAATTATTTTTGCCAAATGTGTTATCACACTCATTGTAGCAACAATACTTTTGTTCACGCCCGATTTTATTTTAATAATTAGAAAATGGGTATCAACGGTCCTTCGTAGTAATTATGTCATTATCGATGATAATACACATCTCAACGCAGGCGCATATGTGGAGATGATGTTGGCAATTCTTTCATGTTTAATTTCAGCACTACTGACTTACGCAGCTTTTTGCCTTTCTAAGGCGCTTGGTAATATACAAGTTGAAAACCATGAAGCGGATGAGCTTTTCTGGGCAACTGAAGTGTATAATTATATTCATTCAAATTTGCAACTGATTAAAAAAGCAGTTGAACTAGAGTCATGCCTAAAACAACTGAACACAGATGAACATGATCATATTGCTCAATACATTGCCAAATTGTATTCTGCCGAATTTATCAGCGGAGAAGAATACAATATATTGACAGATTGCCGGAGGCAATTCAGAACAATAAAACAACTTGTAATCGATGGAGATATGACAAAGGCCTTGTCGCTCCGTGATCAGATTATAAGCCAGCACATTATTCTTGCTGAGAGCGACTTAACCCTGAGAGGTTCTATGAAAGAGACAGATAGAAAATTGAAAAAGACTATTGAGGAGTGTGTAAGTGATGCTTAGATGTCCAAATAATGGCTTGGCCCGTCAAACAAGCAAAGAATCTGCGAGGCGGAATCAGCTTGGCAGAAAATTCGCTGATATTTTTGACTATCTTCTGGACCCTGGGTATTATGAAGGAACTCCCCACGGACGGCATTTCAACGAGATTAACGCAGATGGAACAAGCAAAATATATGTCCCGGATCCACTTGAAAGTGAACTTGATGCATTTTGCGCTATTGATGAGCACTCTATGAAGTACTTGGTTGGTTTCACCGGTATGGGTAAGACAACCCTGCTTAGGAATTACTTTCATGTACAAGATAGAGATATTCATTATAATAATGGTCAATTAATTATATATATTTCCTTCTATTTTTCGAATCTTAGTGCTGATCATCCCTATCAGAGTGTCGAAGATGAAGTTATCAAGTATTTACAATTAGCAATCGCACGATTATTACAAAGCTTTCCAGCTACAATAGAGAATGATACTAAGTTTTGGGATGAACTCTATGCATATATCGAAAAGAACAAGCCAGTTATTCTACAAAATGAAGATATTACGCCAGACTTACCCTTATCCACCTTTTTCAGCCATCCTTCAGAAAAAAGCAGTAAGGAAAAGATACAACAATTAAAAGCTACTTGTAATAGGAACAAACTTGAATACTACTCAAATATGCTAAAATTTCTTGTTACAAAAATCGATGAAATTCGTACAATATTTTTAATCTTTGATGACATTGAATCAAAAGAAGCTATTTTTCATCGACCAGTTGTGGAACTCGCCAGACACTTACATTCTTGCTTTACTTATGCCAGTAGAAACAACACACTCATAAAGACACTCGTCTCTTTACGTGCATATACATTCAGGAGCAACATAGATCGTCAACTTGAAGCCAGACGTGAACAAATTGAAAGGAACACAATATTTAAGAGAGTTACCGTAAATTTAGATGATATTTTTTCTGCGCGGTTCAACGAGTTAAAACGCATTTCACTCAAAAATGAACAAGCTAGAAATAAAGATTCTGATGATGAGGCAGCAAAGCAAATTGCTATTGTCTCAAAACAGTTAGAGACTAGTTTTGCGTCAGCTATTTTAGATCTTGCGAACTGTAATTTGTGCAATGCAATGATCATGTATAACAAAATTCTAGTGAACGTTGAATGGATAGCCAAAAATGAACAAGAGTACTACGGTGCATTTCAGGTATCAGCAGAGAATTACCGATTAACCGCAAAGACCGTCTTTTATGCGCTGGCATGTGGCAATGAAGTTGGATATTCTGATGAACGCAGTAACTTCTTCCCGAATTTGCTGCATAACGGGAAAGAAGAAGGCGCAGAAATATACAACCTTCTTATTCTGCGCTATCTTCTTAAAAAGAATGTAATAGATTTGTATGGAGAAAAATATGTACAATGGAGTGAAATCCTTCAGGATATATCAAGCGTCTTCATTGGTTTATCTGACTCTGACATTGCTATAGAACGATGGCAGGCACGACTAGCCGATAGCCTGAGTTACTTGTATGACACCGGAGTTCTTCTGAGGAGTATTTATGATATTGAAAGCCTTGATGACGATCAAGTTGAAAGGAAATTCAGTCGAACTTATAAGCTGTATATATCGCCAAGGGGACAATTTCTCTTTAATATGTTTTCCCAGAATGCCCTATTGTTAGAGTTATATCGTGATTCGATTTATGTTGATTTGAAGGATAATGATAAATTGACGAGTACTATGAGAGTAAATGATGTAATGCATTATTTAATATCTTATGTTACAAAACTATTTGAATATGAAAAGCACTTAATTGGCGATGCGCAGTTGAATTTACTGAAATATCAGGAATACTTTAGCTCCGAATATCTAGTCAGTCCTTTATTGGAAGGTATTGTAAAAAATATACGATCATATTTTAAAGAAGATTCAGACGACTATTCTTTGTTGATGAATGAAATACATTTACTAATAACGCGAATTAATCAATTTACTGATTTAATTATTAATGAACGGAATATTGCATTTCATCTCTCTGATTATTTAATTGATGTGGAATTATGATTTTTGAAGTGAGCCGCTTTTCAAACTTTAATCGAAAAGCGGCTTCATTTAACGAGCATACTCTCGGTATGTTTGGGCTTTACATACTCCTTGATTATTGATTGAATAAGAAAAGCAAAAACTGTATCCGTGAAGATCATATATTCTGTTTTATTCTAACATATGAATTTTCATATATAAGGGAGCGCCTGTTCTTAAATCTATATATAACCCTTGATCCTCTCCGTTTGCGGGATACTATGGACCAGCCTTTTCTGCTGCTCGTCGAACACGGCATCATAGAATCTTCCGTCATCAGTCACCGCCACATAGGAGCCAGCTTCTCTTACCTCGTCCGCATTAAGCATCACTAATATTCACCACGCTTTCATGTTTTTCTTAATGGTCTGTCATGCGCTTCGGTCATCTAAATACTGTTCAGCCATGAACCGGTCGCCTTTATCCGCGAAGTAGCCATACAGGAACTCGCGCTGTTGCTTTGTGAGAGGCTTTATCTGCGTGACAAGGTATCCGCCAACGCCCGCAGGGTTGTGGATGAGGCAATAACCTTTGACCTCCGCGAGAAAATCCCTGAGTAGGCAAAGACTGTCTTCTTTATTCCGCTGCCACTCAAAGAACTCGTCGCGCCATCCCTTACTCTCGCATATCCTTTCAGCGCTCTCTTCATGGCTCCCAAACGGGGACTCAATAAATTCTCCGGCCGGCGACAGCCAACCATAACCTAGTTTCGCTTTTTCTCCGTGGCTGCACGCTGTTTTTTTATCCGGGGAAGGTAGGATACCCTTCATTAAATCGGAATAGAGCTTTGAATACTCCTCCATGTTGATATCTCGATCAATGATCTCTGCGAAATGAAGCGGCCGGCCATTCTCGCCATCTTTGATTTGAATGAAGCGACATGTTCCCCAGCTGCATTCAGAGAAACCTAGACCATAGCATTTAAGGATATAGAACAGGCCTATCCGCAGATCGTCGTTCAGGCATATAGCATCAATGTAATTGCTTTTGCCCATGGCAGACGCAACGGCCAGAATATAATGAAAGAATCCCTTTTCAAAAGATTCACATTGGCCTCTCAGCCCGATTTTCACCTTGTCTGCGCACCCATTATCTGCTGTGTGGTGTTTACAACAGACATTTTTGCAGAATGCTTGTTTGCTCATTTCTTTTACCTCCGATTTGCGAAAACTTTCGCTATGTTACAACCGGGATGGGCGTCACAAACGCCGCATCCCGGTCAATTCTTATTCTTGGGAACTGATCTGGACGATTTCCTCCTTGCCAGTTTCATTATTAATGAGTACAGCACGGTCGAAACCGTTTCGTTTTCCCCGCTCTTGGATTAACTCCCTGGCTGATGCTGGGTCCCGGGTCGTGGTATACTTGATAGTCTGCTTCTCACCTTTGTAAAAAATGATGTCAAAGCCGACCCAATTAAAATCATCCATGTGGGTATTGACAAAGTCCCGCATTGCGAAAACAAATTCCGTGTTTAAGAGGGACATCGTGCTAAACGCCTCTTTATCTTCCAGCAAGGTCTTATATGTACCTAATTCAACGCGCTCATATGTGCCACCACCCATATCTCCTTCCAGACAAATATCAAGGTATATGCCCTCACTGGAGCCGAAAGACACTCGTCCGATGGTATCCCATGACATCGTTTTTACTGGCCGCGGTTCATGCGTCGGCTGCCCGTAGTCGAGGATTTCCGGGAGCCGTCCCTCCTCTTTAAGTTTGCCATCGATCAGCCTGAACAGTTCGTCAGTTTTATGCAGAGTCTTTTTCATTTTTCTCTATCCTTCCTTGCACATATATGGCAAAATCGAATTCGGTCTTGCTGATGTTGTAATATGAACGACCATTGGAATCGTACAGACGATACTCTGTTTTCGGCTTACTCTCCCTACCGCACCACCATGTCACAACATTCTCTTTCTTTTTCGGAATCAGACCATTCTGAACGCTCTGCACTAAGAAGTCCCGTTTTGTCATTACCCGGCCATTGGTCCGAACTTGTTTTTCCAGCGTCTTGCAAATCCTTCCGAACTGCATAGGGCTCATTGCATCCGCCCATCCAAGATACTTTGCTCGTTCGGCTGCCAGACGCTCTTCCTCGGCCCGTTTCTTCTGCTTTTCTTCCTCCTGCTCGGCCCTCCGCTTTTCCTGCCTCTGTAATTCCTTGCGCTTCAGCCGAGCCAGACGATATTCCGAATAACAGAAGGCCTTTTCCTCGTCAAACTGGCGAACATACTCGATCGTGGCGATGTCAATATGATTGTCGCCTTTCATATAACCGTCATACGTCTCAATGAGATGTTCGTAGGTGTCAATGCCATACCGCTTTACCGTATCAGCGAATTGTTCTGGTGTGTAGTATTCGGGATGCGTCATTCGATAAGCAACACGCATTCCGTCCAGTTTCTCGTCAAAGAATAGGTAGAGGCTGAACTCTTGCTCTCCATACTCATTCGGTGAATTCCTTGTTTTCCATAGGGAGCCGATAACGTGTTGTACGTCTACCCAGTGCCTCACTACTTTGTTCCAATCGCGCTTACTGTATTCGATTACGCGCTTCCTGGCAAACGGTGTGTCTATGTCCGCTAGTGTCATCGAATATTCCTCCTTATTTGTATTTTTATGATAATATATAAAAAGACGGCACTCCCGAAGGACTGCCGTCTTGTTGCATTTTGCCCGGAAACAAAAAAGTGCCATCTGCAAAGTTGCAAATGGCACTTCGTCACTCTGTTATACTGTGCTCAGTTATATACTGAACAAGAAACTATACATTTGTATTATACCATTGTTTGTTTCTCCCGTCAATCCAGTAATCACAGTCATCCGGGCAACTACAAATGGCCATTGATATTTTTCCTTTTTCAGTTTTTGTGGCGTTGGAAGGGACTGGAAGGACAATCATAGCGGCCGCCACAGCGCGAACACAGATCCGGGCCATCTGGACAGTCCACCATAGTATTATTTTTGCTATCCACCTTCATCAGTTTGACGATATTGCGGCTCAGGTGTTCGGCGGGAAATGGGGTCTTGTTCTGCGCCACAGGTGTGCGAAGGAGCGCGACCATGGAATTGCCAGTAACAGGCGCCTCACTTTTGCACTTCTCACGCAACGGGCAGGAATACTCACAGAACCAGGACTTGCCCGCAAAGTTGCAGATAAAGTCCGCTATATCCTCCGCAGACATGGTACGTAGCTTCTCTGCCCAAGTCAAAGGGTCAGTATCCACACCCGCCTGAGAACGAAGGAATTTGCACTGAGAACCTCTATATTCGGCTGAACAGGCCTGCACCGGGCAGGAAAGACAGCCGTCATGGCCAACACTCATATGACCTCCTTTCGGTATGCATGTGATGGGCATCCAACGAACTATGATACCAAGTTGAATTTGCTCTTCGCCCCAGTTCTTAGCTGTGACAGTCGACAACGACCAGAACCGTGTCATCTGAAAGGCTGGCTATGTAGTCATCAACAGCATCATGCCAGACTTCTTCCCGATCTCTGCCACCCTTCTCATCGCCTCCGTAACCATAGGAGGAAAACCATTCCCCGCCGGATATGTAGTTGTAGAAGCAGTCTGGATAGCGAGGATCGCTGCCATCAAGACCGTACCGTGCAAGAAAGTCCCCTTCGGTCTCCCCGCTCAGATACTCACGACCCGAAGGGCTGCGAACTCCATCCTCCAGAATGCGGCAGTATGTGCCGTCAGGGTTTATTTTCGTCTCAAAAACACTTTTGAGCATTTCATATTCCTTGACAGCCATCGCTTTACGCCATGAGCGCATGGCATCCCATTCGATATCTTTTTTCCTGGCGGCACTCACCCATATGTACCCCTCCGGCACTTCTCTGGGAGCACGGCTGCACTCCCCGAGGGAGTATTCCTTGCACTGGTCGCTTACCAGAAATACATCTGACCAGCGACCGCCAATCGAATACCAATCCCACTGACCGTTAGGATTCATCATATATCCAAACTGGGTCCCATCTTCATTGCAACAGTAACCCTCTTCTTCGGCGTAGTCCTTTATGGCCGGATACAATTTCCGAACAGGATAGTCCCTCAGAAGCGTCAGTTTCTTTGCCTTATGTGTTCTTTTTGGGCTGTGAAGCTGGCCTGCATCGATCTCTCGGATCATCCCGCCTTCTAAAGTGAATTTAGAACGGAACTCATGCGATTCCGTAAGTATAACTCTTCCTTCAGGAAGGCGGACACATGTGCGGGTATCTGAATCATACAAATCTTCGACCTCATCGGTATAATCATCAAATTCAAGGTACTGAGGATCATCTGTGTCTTCACAAAACGGATCCATGACCTCGTCCACTGCTCTGCTGACCGCACGCGAGAAACTCGTTCGCAAGGATTGGATCTTTTTCAGAAAGTACTCATTCATGAAATCACTTTCACCTTGCGCTTCAAGCGTATTTTCTGCAACTGCGATAATTACATTCAGTTCGTCTTCTTCTTTACTATGAGGGATCTCAACGGTCGCCAATGTTGCGTAATGCATAACAATCCTTTCTGCAATTTGCACATGGGCAGCCGTTGCCGGCTGCCCATCGTTATGATTTAGAAACTCTAAAAATGGGTTGCCAGCCGAAGCTCGCTCAGATATGGATGTGACGCTTTACAACAGCAGTCAGTTTGGAGGGCAACTGCGCCAGATCCGTGATGTCAAGGAACGAGTCGCCGTATATCCGCTCAATACTGGGTTTATCATCGCCTATGGCTGCCGCCACGAACAGGATGCCTTTACGCTGGTATTCCTTCCGGATGCCACGCAGGTCCTCTTCGGCGGCAGTGCCGTGGTAACCGTAATCTGCCGGCTGGCCGTCTGATACCAGGATCAGCAGCTTGACGTCCTCGCTCCGCTTGCACAGCTGCTCCGCTACAAACCGTAGGGCAGCGCCATCACGGTTGTTTCCCCTCGCGGATACATCCATCATCCGATATCGGTCATCGTTGTCGAAGCTGTCAAACTCCGCATAGGAGTACAGCGCGACGGATGTTCCCTTCGTGCTGTGGCCATAGACCATCACAGGGATGTCCAGACTGTGGCAAAAGTCATACAAGATGATGGCTGACGCCCTGGCATAGGTGCATCGATCGCAGGAGCACATAGAGCCGGACTCATCCAGCAGCAGGGCCACTGCCAGCTGCGGCACCTCTCTGGGGAGCGCGTTCTTATAGAACACCTTCCCGTCATTGCGGTGAAGTGCATGGGAGTCCAGGCGTCTGCCAAACAACAGTCCTGTCTGCTTCCCTCCGCGGCGGCTGTCCTGGAGCTGTCGAACCAGGCTCCTTTGAAGCTGTCGAGAGATGGTCAGGAGTTGCGGAGCAATGTTCTTATACTGCTCAATGTAGCTTTCGTCCACGCTCGCCATGCGGTTCACGATGATGCTGACGCCGCTGTGGATATCTCCATAGGAGATGTTCTGCGCAGCTTCATTCAGTTCTTGCAGGCGTTCATTTTCCAA
>CANRNF010000084.1 GCA_947631865.1 uncultured Oscillospiraceae bacterium
GGTGCTGACAATGGCTCTCCTTTTTTCCTGCTTACTTTTTCGTGCCCTTTTGTTCTTCTTCTACTTTACCAAAAACAAGTCACAGAGAACCTGATTGCTTGTTTTTCAGACCTTGCGTTCAATTTGGTGGTAGAGGGGACCGGGCGGACCGTAGATGTCCCCAAGAGAACGGCAACGATTTTAACGGAAAAAGGCTATACCGTTGAAATGGCGGTCATTGCCACAAGGCCGGTTCTGTCTTTGATCAGCACCCTGCTTCGGTTTTATCAGATGAATGAGCACGGCACGATCCCAAGGGCCACGGCGCTGGAAGCACATGACAGCGTAGTTGCGGTGCTGCCATCAAACTTGGATGCTCTTTCTACGTTTCCCGGCCTCTCCAGAATCACGATTTGGACGCGGGGAGCAGAACTGGCTTATGACAGCGAGGTGGACACACCACCTCCGTCCAAAGCACTTGAACGTATCTGGAACGCCGATTGGTCACACACGGAAAAAGCTGAAGCGGCGGCGCAAATAAAAGAACTGCGTACCTTGGAAAAGAAGATGGCCTTGGGCCAAGGCCGTATTATCGAAGAAATAACCGCCCGGTTTTTGCGCGAAACCAAAGAATATGAGCGGTGACACGAACAATAGCCGACTGATTCAACAGGATCAGTCGGCCTTTTTATAGTTAGAGCAAAAAACCAAGTGGCTCAATGAGTTGAACATCCTGCTGAGCCTGGACCAAAAGGATAAGACCCTCATTGACACTACCCCCGACGAGGACACGCCGCAGCTGTCCCGCTCACTGGACTATGAGAGGTGAAAACAGGGGGCAGGCCACGCCTGCCCCCATACTGATATGGTGATTATTAATTTATCAATATATCTGGTTTTGATGCACCCATACCATGGCCTAAGAGATGTTAATGCTAGTGCCGTCATATACCTCTGCCAATCTACCAAAATCAATGCTGTCAGCCAATGCTTCCAGCGAATCTCTTGTGTGATTCGGATTTTGAGGGTGGGGATTATCCATCGTGGCCTGCTGCACCCTTACGGAACTAACATGAATATAGGCCGACTCCGTTTCAAAAAGGATGTGGGAATTGGTAGGGGTGATTACCAAGTCTACCGTCTGTCCCGACGAAGTTTGATAACTCCATTCCTCGTACCCGGAGGAGATGTCGATGGGTGAGTAGATCATAGTAATGGTGCCTTTGACACCAATGAAAATACTGTTAAGATCGTAAAGTCCATTCACGATTTTTGCGAAATCCAGTTTTAATGTGCCATCATTATAGATGTATCCGGTCCCATCCTCGTATTCATCAGATAGGAACGGTCCTGTCCCGAGCATGGCATATATTTCATCCGTGTTGGTATATATACAAGACTCATGGAGTCGCAGACCGTGATTATTTATGATCTTGTCCAACTGTTCAGCCTGTTCTTGATACGCTGCATCATAAAACTCATAGTAGTTATCAGGAGTTTCATGCTCCAGACTGTCATCTAGGGGGAATTCCGCATGGTGTTCTGCCAGCCACGATTCCCATTCTATACAAGCAGTGTATTCCGGCGTGCCCTGATAACCGTTCAAAGAGAGAGTTCCCTTAGAAGACGCATTCTGCCCTATGTCCTCCAACACTTTATCTATATGTTGTGGAGTGGTGACAAAATAGTCTTTCAGTTGAGCTTGATATACTGCATAAGCTGCTACAGAAAGAGTAAACACAAATAAAGCTGCAATAACGAGCCGTGTCACATATCGAGGACTCTTGCGTTTTCGTTTTGGGAGAGATGTGGACAGAATGCCGCGCTCTTGTAGAATAGAAGTCACTCGGCTTATCGAAACAGGGAATGGGTCCATTTGCACACCTAGTTCGTCAGGGCACAAGTCGTTCATCAAATCTGTGATCATTAAAGTCGTTTTCATTCAAATCGTTCCTCCGTTAATAACTGGCGAAGATAGTCTCGGCCTCTAGCCAGGCGTTGACGCACCGCATCAGGGGACATTCCCATATGCCTAGCAATACTCGGAGTGTCCTCATAATAATAGTAGTAGCGGACGAAGATCTCTCTGTTGGTGGTATTCATGGTGTCTAGTAATTTGCGAAGGATCTGCTTACTCTCCTGAAGCAAGATCATCTGTTCAGGTGTATCGGATGAAATGGTTATCTCGTTGAATTCCGGCATGGGTCGTTCGGCTCCCTTTTTCCGCAGAAAGTCGATCGACTGGTTTCGGGCGATCGCTCCAAGATATCCTTTTACTTTTCCTTTCTGAAGTCTGTCCCGGTAGAGCCATAATTCAGTAAAAACATCCGCAGTTATTTCTTCAGCATCTTGTATGGTCAAGCGGTCGCCAACAATACCCCGTATGATGGTGCTTACATATGGAGTGTATCGGTGTATCATCCACTGCAGACCTTTATCCCTCCCATCTTGTAATAAGTTCAGAGCATCCTCTTCGGTCATCTGTTTCGACATGGTTACCTCCTTTTTGAGAGCTCTCACTATTCATAGCGGAACAAGAGGACGATGTGTGACATATTTTTAATACGACTTATGATAGTGATATAGCAAAACAAGGAAGCGAGCCGTAATGGACGTGCCTCACTTCCCTGTTTTGATTTACCGAATAGTTAGTTCGAATAAGGATACAGACGACCAAGATGCACAAACCTTGCCGCTTGAACATTATCTTTGGAAAAGGCATTATAATAATACCATTCACTTGTAGCAGTGACGTTGTTTGCAGTGGAGTTGCCGTCTTGGATAGAAAAAGCATAATTGCGCCCCAATGAATACCAGCGTCCAAGAGCACTGCTGGACATAGTTGTAGGATACGTATGGGCTGCTAGGCAATTCCATGTGTTACTTCCGACAATCCCGTCATATTCCAATGCGTTGTCTCTTTGAAATACTTCAACGGCAAGTTCAGTATAAGAACCAAAAACACCGTCAATTCCTCCACCAAGCTCTATGTCATATTGGAACTGCTGGGCAGCAGAGCATAACATAGCTTGAAGCAACTTAACATAATTGCCGGATGAACCTCTCTTTAAAATACCAAAAGTATTTAGAGCGCTTTGTAGTGTCATTATATTCACACCTTTCTATAAGAAATGAAAAAATGCTGTGATGGCTTTGGTTTCCAGATCTTTCGTGCTGACTCGCTTATAGAACTGTCATAATAGATTACCCCTTCCTATGTGGAACAGATGTTTGTTCCAACGAAATAAACCAGAAGTTACCGTTGTGCTAATCATACATCGAATAGTTACAATAACAAGCATTCTTACACAAAGAGTAATTTCTTCAACACGAACTGAAAAATTCCGAAATAATGAGGGAAAGAAAAAATGAAATATCAGTCACCCTTTACGTTAATGGCGGCCATGTTCATCATGGCCGCTATTATTATATCCTCATCGTTTGCCATCCCGGGCCAGCCTGCCGTAGCTCTCCCCACGCCAGGGCCTATCGACTGGTGGGAGGTCGAGGAAAACGACCTGACCCGCGTCCAGACCACGGCTCTTTTAAAGTCATCCTGCCCTCTGGTGGACATTTTCAAGGATTGGGAAAAGCGAGAAACGGGGCACATGGCAGATATTTGGAAAGCTGTTGAGGACCGTGCCAACACCGTTATCGCCCGTGGTAAGTCAGAGCCGGAAAGGTAGGTGACGCTGTATGCCATTTATTCCCTCGGAAGTGGTGGCGCAGGCCCGGAAGATGGACCTGCTGACCTATCTTCAGAACTTTGAGCCGGACGAGCTGGTGCCGTTCAGCCGGGACACCTACTGCACCCGGACCCACGACAGCCTAAAAATCTCTAACGGCAAATGGTTTTGGTTTTCGCAGGGCATCGGCGGCGCGTCGGCGCTGGACTATCTCATAAAGGTGCGAGGAATCCCATTCACGCAGGCAGTTGAGCAGATCATGGGGAGGGCGGCTATACAGCCGCCCTCTTTTTTTATGCCCAAACGCCCCACTGAACGTGTGCTTTCCCTGCCCGGAGCCAGCCGGTGCGCCACCCACGCCATGACCTATCTGACCCGGCGCGGTATAGACCCGGAAATCACGGAATACTGTGTCCGCACCGGGCGTCTTTATGAAAGCACTCCCCACCATAACGTCGTGTTCGTGGGGATGGACAGCGCCGGTAAGCCCAGATATGCCAGTCAGCGGGGGATAGGAACGGACTTTATCGGAGAGGCCAGGGGCAGCGACAAACGGTACTCCTTCAGCATCCCGGCCAAGGGGGAGAGCGTCACGCTCCACCTTTTTGAATCGGCCATAGACCTGCTCTCCTATGCCACGCTGGAAAAGAGGACCGGTCACGACTGGCGCCAGGACCACCTCGTATCTCTGGCCGGCGTGTATGAATCCCGGCGAGAGTATCTTCCTCGCGCCCTTACGCACTACTTGGATGAGCATCCGCAGATCGCCCACGTTATCCTCCGGCTGGACAACGACAGCAAGGGCCGCCTCGCGGCGCAGGACATTCAGAAACGGCTCAATAAGCTGCTATCCATCCCTGCCGACATCCGCTCCCCGCCCCAGGGCAAGGATTACAACGACTGCCTCTGTCTGACCCTGGGCCTGCCCGTGACCAGGCGGCGCGAGCGAAGCCGCGACCGCTGATCTTCTTTCAGCCGGTCATCCCCCGCAGGGCTTTGCCCACCCAGGGCAAAAAGGATGCAATATACCCGCAAGCATCGCCTTTTGGGGACAAAAGGCAGCTTGACAGGGGAGCCCCCTGTAACCCCCATCACTATCTGAAAGGAAGAACGCCTATGAGCAACCGAAACGTCGAAATCAAAGTCCGCCTCAACCGCAAGGAAGCGGAGGCCCTGGCCAAGCGCGTGAAGCGCAGCGGCCTGTCCCGCGAGGCGTATATCCGCCAGCTTATCAGCGGCTTCGTCCCCCGCGACGCACCCCCGCCTGACTACTACGGGATGATGCGCCAGCTCTATAAGGTCGGCTCCAATCTCAACCAGATCGCGCAGAAGGCCCATGTGCTGAACGTCATCGACGTGCAGCGATACGATGCCGGTGTGCGCGCTTTTGAGGACGCCGTAAAGACCATCACCAAGGCGGTGGTGCTGCCCATGCCCATGGACAAGTGACCCTATGGCCACAACTTCCCTCTGGCGCGTGACCGGCTGGCTGGGTAAGATGGTCGTCTATGTGGAGAACCCGGACAAGACGGAGAATCCCGCGTACTTTGAGAAGGAGGATATGAGCGAGGTGCAGGCCCAGGCGCTGGAGGACGTGATCGAATACGCCGCGAACAAGAACAAGACCCAGGGTGACGGAGAGGGAGATATGCCCCTCCGCCGTTTTGTGTCCGGCGTCAACTGCTCACCCAACACGGCCAGGGAGGAGATGATGGCCGCCAAAAGGCGCTTCGGGAAAGAGACCGGCACCGTGGCTTATCACGGCTATCAGTCCTTTGCGCCGGGTGAGGCGACCCCGGAGATCGCCCATGAGATAGGTGTGAAGCTGGCCCAGCAGCTATGGGGCGACCGGTATCAGGTTCTTGTCGCCACCCATCTGGACAAGGCCAATCATCTTCACAACCATTTTCTTGTGAACACCGTATCCTTTATCGACGGGAGAAAGTATCACCGCACAAAACAGGACTATTTGGATATGCGCGCCGCCTCCGACCGGCTGTGCCGGGAATATGGCCTGTCCGTCATTGAGGAGCCCCAATTTGGACAGTCCAAGCATTACGGTGAGTGGAGGGCCGAGCAGGATCAGCGCCCCACCTGGCGGAGCATGATACGGGCGGACGTGGACGCGGCCATCCGCCGCTCTATGACCGAGCGGCAGTTCTATGACGCCCTTCGCAAGAAAGGCTATGAGGTCAAGGTGGGCAAGGACATCTCCATCCGGCCACCGGGCAAGCCCCGTTTTTTCCGGCTCACCCGGAACTTCGGAGAGGACTACTCCATCCAGGCCATCCGCAGACGCATCCTCTCCCAAGCCTACCCGGAGCGCCCCCGGCAGGTGCTGGAGGACGCGCCCCCCAAAAAATACCGCGTCCAGGGTACGCCGGTGCGGAAAAAGGCCACCGGTTTCCGGGCGCTGTATTTCCACTACTGCTATCTGCTGGGGGCCTATCCCAAGAAGCGCAGGACCACTATGCGGGAACTCCACTTCCTTCTCCGGGAGGACCTCATAAAGCTGGACGCCATCACCCAAGAGGCAAGGCTGCTTGCCCGGTGCCACATCGACACCGCCGAGCAGCTTTCCTCGCATAAGGCGGATGTGGAGGCCAGAGTCGAGTCCGTGACCACGGCCAGAAAAGAGCTGTATCGTGTCCAACGGACCGCTGCTGTGAAAGCAGACCCGGAGAAGCTGGCCCAGGTCAAAGCGCAGATCGCCGCCATGTCCGGGGAATTGGCCGCACTGAGAAAGGAGGCGCGCTTATGTGACGGCATCGCAGACCGCTCCGGCGTGATGCTGGAGAAGCTCAAAACCGTCCGAGAGGACGAGAAATCCAGAGGAAAGGAGAACGCACGAAATGAATATGTCCGGCGACGCGGCTGAACAGGTCGTCCGGCTCAGTCTGGAGGGGACGGAAATGGCCCTGCGGCTGTCCGGCTCTGCCGCCAAGAATATCGCCGCCGCCATCTACACTGTTCTGAAAAACAAGGACAGGAACAAGACGAAGGGCCGCCAGCGCCTTTCCGCCATGCTCAAAAGCGGCAAGCCCTTAAAGGTGTTCACGGTGAACGAGAACCAGCTCAAACAGTTCGCGTCGGAGGCCAAGCGGTATGGCGTGGTCTACTGTGCCCTGCAGCAGAAGGGCGAGGCCAGGGACGGCATGGTAGATGTGATGGTCCGGGCCGAGGACGCCTCCAAGATCGACCGCATCGTGGAGCGGTTCAAGCTGTCCACCGTGGACACCGTTTCCATTAAGCACGATATTGAGCAGTCCAGAGCCGAAAAGGAGGCGGCCCCGCCGCCCCAGGAGCATACCCGCCCCGGCAGGAGCCCGGATGCCGCCATGGTGGATGATATGCTTTCCCCCATTCGGAAAGAGGAGCGCACCAGCTCAAACCCTACCGCGGCCCGGACGGAAGGTATCTTTCCGTCCGCGCCTTCCTCAAAGGGCAGCAAGGACAGGGGTAAGGAGCGGCCCTCTGTCCGGGAGGCGCTGCGCGAGATCCAGGCAAGCCTTGACAGCCACGGCCCCGCGTCGCCCTCCCGTGAGGAGCAGGCCGCTCCCGCAAAGGGCGCGCAGCCGCACACCCATGTTCACCAGCCGCCAAAGCATCTGAAGAAATCTACTACTATAAATAAGGAGCGATAAAATATGAACAACTACGATGACATCTTTACTTCCCGTGAGGACTTCCGCGAGACGCCCTTTGACAAGGATGCCTGGGCGGAGAAGAAGCAGGCCGAGCGCCGGGAGGTGTATGAGGTGGCGGACAATACCGCCATCGCCGCCAGCAAGGACGGCCCCTACTATCAGCAGTACCTGGACGTGCAGGCGCGGTTCCCGCGCTACTCCACCACCAACGCTCTGCTCATTCTGGCCCAGAATCCCGACGCCACCCGGCTCAAGGATTTTGATGGCTGGAAGGACGTGGGCGCGTCCATCAAGAAAGGCCAGCAGGGTATCTCCATCGTGGAGCCCGGCGACGAGTATTTGCACCAGGACGGCACCGTGGGCACCTCCTTCAATGTGAAAAAGGTGTTTGACATCTCCCAGACCACGGCGCTGGCCCGGCCCAGGCCCCAGGCCAGCGTGGACAGCCGCACCCTGCTCACCGCCCTTATCCACAAGGCCCCTGTACCCATGAAGATCGTGGACGAGCTGCCCAGCAATGCCATCGCCCTTTATGACCACGAACAGCAGGTCATCTTCGTGCGCCGGGGCATGGACGCCCAGGACCTGTTCCGGGGCGTCAGCAAGGAGCTGGCCCATGCCGAGATCGCTCTCAGCCGGGATAGCTACTCTCGCAGTGAGGCCAGCTTTGCCGCCTACTCCGCCTCCTATATCCTCTGCCGCCAGAACAATGTTCCTACCGAGAACTTCTACAACTTCAGCGTTCTGCCGGAGGGCCTGTCTGAAAAGACGCCCCAGGAGCTGCGCGGCATCCTGTCTGAGATCCGCGAAACGGCAAACAGCATCTCCAATCGTATGTATCGGGTGCTGGAACAGGCCAAGGCCCCCCGCGCGGCAGAGCAGGAGCGGTGACGTATGGGCAAGGTGGAACGTCGTATCCTGGCTATGGATGAAACAGATCGCGGCGTTGTCATCAACGCCCTCAACGACAAGCGCAACGCGATGATCGAGGCCGGCCAGTCCACGGAGGATGTGGACGATGTGCTTTTGAAAGCCATCGACGCGCCTGTGAAGAAAGTCAGGTGCTGGGACGATGAGGCCAGATAAACGCACCGCCACCATTCTCCCCTGTGTGCTGGGCGTGGTTCCCGTGGTCTGGCTGGGGCTCCTCGTAGCCCCAGCCGTGTCCGGGGGGCTGCCGGAGATCATCCGGCAGTTCCCCGCCATGATGGATGACCCTTTCCGTATTTCGCTTTGTGAGGACAGTGTAAAAACTGTCCTCCTTTTTTTGTTTATGTACGGAATGGGCATCGGGGTGTTCCTGTCCAGCCGACGCAACTACCGCCGCCGTGAGGAACATGGCTCCGCCAAGTGGGGCGACGCCAGGAGCATCGGCAAGCGGTATCAGGCCCGGAGGTTCGAGGACAACAAGATATTCACCCAGAACGTCCGCATGGGTCTGGACGGGCGAAAGCACCGGCGCAATCTGAACACGCTGGTCTGCGGCGGCAGCGGCGCGGGCAAGACTCGGTTCTATGCCAAGCCCAATCTGTACCAGGCCAACGGCAAGGTCAGCTATGTGTGCCTGGACCCCAAGGGCGAGCTGCTGCGGGATTCCGGGGCGCTGCTGGAGGCCAAGGGCTACGACGTGCGGGTGCTGGACCTGCTGAACATGGAAAAGAGCCACTGTTATAACCCCTTTGTGTATCTGCGGGATGACAACGACGTGCAGCGGCTCGTGACCAATCTGTTTAAGGCCACCACGCCCAAGGGCAGCAAGTCCCAGGACCCATTCTGGGACACCGCCGCCTCCATGCTCCTTTTGGCCCTTATCTTCTTTCTGAAGTATGAGGCCCCGGAAGATGAACAGAACTTCCCCATGGTCATGGAGATGCTCCGGGCTGCCGAGGTGCGGGAGGACGACGAGAGTTTCTTCTCTCCGCTGGATGTACTGTTTGAGCGTCTGGAGATGGAGGAGCCGGACCACATCGCGGTCAAGTATTACAAGAACTACCGCTCCGGCAGCGCCAAGACCCTCAAATCCATCCAGATCACTCTGGCGTCCCGGCTGGAGAAGTTCAACCTGGAGAGCATGGCGGCTCTCACCATCACAGATGAGATGGACCTTCCCTCTCTGGGTGAGAAGCCCGTGGCCCTGTTCGCCCTTATCCCGGACAACGACACCTCGTTCAACTTCCTGGTGAGCCTGCTCTACACCCAGCTTTTCCAGCAGCTATTCTATGTGGCCGATTATAAATACGGCGGGGCGCTGCCGGTGCCCGTCCATTTCCTCATGGACGAGTTCGCCAACGTGTCCCTGCCGGATGACTTCGACAAGATACTGGCAGTCATGCGGTCACGGCAGGTGTTTGTGTCCATCATCATTCAGAATATCGCCCAGCTCAAGGCCCTGTTTGAAAAACAGTGGGAGAGCATCATCGGCAACTGCGATGAGTTTCTGTACCTGGGCGGCAACGAGCAAAGCACCCACAAATATGTGTCGGAGCTGCTGGGCAAAGAGACCATAGACACCAACACCTATGGACAGAGCCGGGGACGAAGCGGCAGCTACTCCACCAACTGGCAGATCAGCGGGCGGGAGCTGCTGGACCCCGCCGAGGTGCGGATGCTGGACAACCGCTTCGCCCTGCTGTTCATCCGGGGCGAGCGGCCCATCCAGGATGAGAAGTTCGACATCCTCAAACACCCCAATGTGGCGCTGTCCGCAGACGGCAAGGCCCCGCCCTATGAGCATGGCTGCACGGAGAACGCTGTGGCCACTATTTCCCTGACGCCCAGCGTCATCGCAGGCGATGACTACGTTGAGCTGTCCGAAACCGAGTACGAGCTTCTGTCCGAGGAGGATGTGGAGGCTCAATTTTTATTGAATCAGGAGGTCAATCCATGAAACTGAATAAACATGAATCCGAACCCCAGACCCTGGCCGAGAAGCTGAAGCGGGGCTACCGCTTCTACTGCGTTCTGGTCGTACTGGCGGCCATGATGGTCAGCCTGTCTGCCTCCGTATACGCGGCGGGCGGCGACCCTCTCACCGTGGTGGGCAACCTGTCCAACTTCATCTTCGGCCTTATACGGGCGGTGGGCCTTATTCTGCTGGGCTGGGGAATCGTCCAGGTGGGCCTCTCCCTCCAGAGCCATGACCCCAGCCAGCGGAGCAACGGCTTTCTCACTCTGGCGGGCGGTATCATCATCACCTTTGCCAAGGAGATACTCGACCTTATCACCGGCTGACACATTCCCCAAAGGCGGCGGGGCTCTACGCCCCGCCGTCCGGGAGGAAGGAGGGATCTAAACGTGTCTGATAACTGGGTCGTTCAGAACCTTGAACGCGCCCTGAACACCTGGAATGAAAAGCTGGCGGAGATATGGCAGCTCGTCACCCAGTCGCCGGAAACATTCAAGGGCGGCACTATCTGGAATGTGATCGTGTCCATCAACGGGGCGCTCCAAGCCGTGGGCCTTGCCCTGCTGGTGCTGTTCTTCGTGGTGGGCGTGATGAAAACCTGCGGCAGCTTCGCGGAGGTCAAAAAGCCGGAACA
>CANRNF010000085.1 GCA_947631865.1 uncultured Oscillospiraceae bacterium
ATTCTACAGCTTCGGCTTTGAGTTGGCAAAACACGGCTGGCTGCCGTGTCCCTTGCCGCAATCTATATTGTAGGAGGCAACAATTTTTTAGCCTTTCGGGAACTGGGCGGGGAGCCCTGCCCCGACTACACCGGTCTCAGAAATATTCAGCATCCACATGCCGACAAGAGGAGGTAACCGAAATGAACAACGAAAAGAAGCTGCCCGACGCGGCCGTGGAGAACGTCGCCGGCGGGAACGTGCAGCGGACACCACAGACGCCTGAAATCATGTTTATGAGACGCAATTGCAGGTATTGCCGCCTTCGTACCGGGAAACAGGACGATGATCAGTCGTGCCCCTACAAAAACTCCACTGACGCCTTTATGCAACTAAACGGGGCGGATTGCCCAAGTAAGAGGTGACACCAATGAACGAGGAAAAGAGACTGCCTGACGAGACCGTGGAGGGCGTCGCCGGCGGGATGACGGATTGGGATCAGCATTGGGCTCAGTATGTGTCTCAGCATGGGTCGGATTTTGATAAATTTGAGCTTCTCAACTGCACCGATTGCTACCTTGGGAAACTCAGGGCCTGCTACTACTCCCATAATAACCGGGATCAGGCCTTTAAGGAATTTGGGAGCAAACCGGACGCGGTGTGCCTCCATAAAAGAGTCATTTAACAGGGGAAAAATAAGGAGGCCCAAGCTATGAACGAGGAAAAGAGACTGAACGACGAGGCCGTGGAGGATGTCGCCGGCGGCGCCACAGAGCGGGAGTTTATTGATTTTATAAGAAGAAACTGTGGGCAATGCCTCAACAGACCGAACTGTCCCTATGGACGCCCACTTTCAGCTTTTAAGCAATTAGGCGGGGCACTCTGCCCCGATTTCGCCGGTACCAGAAGGCCCCATCTGCCCAATCCATAGACTTTGATATGACAGGAGGTTGGACTATGAACGAGGAAAAGAAGCTGCCCGACGAGACCGTGAAGGACGTCGCGGGCGGACGCACAAAGCAGGATATTGCTAATGAGGCAGCGACGGATCTTCATGGTTTTATAAACAGAAACTGTTTGCACTGCAACAACAGACAGAACTGTCCCTACTATGGAAACGCCGACATCGCCTTCGTGCAATTGGGCGGGGCGCCCTGCCCCGCTTACTTCGGTCCCAAAAATCCTTGGCATCCAGATGCCGACTGGAGGCCCACGCTATGACCGACGAAAAGAAGCTGCCCGACGAGACCGTGGAGGACGTCGCCGGCGGGACGATCCAGAATCGGGAGGAGTACTACCGGTTCAGGGAACATATTATGGTGCATAATTGCTCACACTGCCTGAAACATCGCAAGGACTGTCCCTTTCATGACGATTTGGAGGAGGCATACGAGGCGATGGGCAACGTCTCTACCTGCTCCTATTGGAGACCAACAAGGCACTTTACGTGAAGGAGGCATACGAGGTGATGGGCAATGTCTCTACCTGCTCCTATTTTTCACACCGGGGCAGGTAGGCGCACACCATAAGCGAGGAAAAGAAACGGAACGAGAAGAAGCTGGAAAAGGACATATTGCAAAACCGGGACACATACGCGCCCCAGTTTTTATTGTTCCAAAAGAGACGGATACTCGTAGAATACTCGAAAACTCTTTTCAAAACATCTTGCAAGGCAGATATGATCTGATTATAATAATTATTAGATTAGATCGGAGGCTGGAGGGACGTCAATGCTTATTGAGGGTAAAACAGTCGAGCTTAAGCGGGAGTACGTGGACGACATCAAAAAAACGGCTGCGGCCTTCGCAAACTGTGACGGCGGTACGGTCTATATTGGAATAGACGATGACGGTTCGGTCTGCGGAGTCCCCGATGCGGACGCCACGCTGCTTCGCGTGACCAATGCCCTGCGCGACGCCATAAGGCCGGATGTGATGATGTTTGTGGACTGCCGCTGCACCGACATGGACGGCAGGGCGGTGGTCGTGGTTTCCGTACAGCGCGGCACCGCAAGGCCATATTACCTCCGGGACAAAGGTATTCGCCCGGAGGGCGTTTACGTGCGCCAGGGTTCGTCCACCGTTCCAGCCTCTGACGCGGCCATTCTCAGCATGATCCGGGAGACCAGCGGCGACAGCTATGAGGCGGCGCGGTCTATCAATCAACAGCTCACGTTTGAATATTGCTCCGCTTTTTTCAAAGAACGGGGACTGACGCTCGGCACACAGCAGATGCAAACGCTGCACCTGATCGGAGAGGACGGGACGTTTACAAATCTTGCGTTTCTTTTATCGGAACAATGCACCCACACCGTCAAGTTAGCTGTTTTTGAAGGAAGTAAAAAATCTGTTTTCAAGGACCGCACTGAACTGTCCGGTTCTCTGCTGGAACAGCTTGAGGCCGCTTTTATCTATATCGACCGCTATAACCGCACCCGCGCGGAGTTCCAGGGGCTCGACCGGCTGGACAGCCGCGACTATCCCGCTGTTGCGGTGCGGGAGGCGCTGCTGAACGCCATCGTTCATCGGGATTATTCCTTCAGCGGCCCGACGCTGATCAGCATTTTCGATGACCGTATAGAGTTTGTGTCCATCGGGGGACTGGTCAAAGGGATGTCCCTTGACGATATCATGCTGGGCGTTTCTGCTCTCAGAAATCAGAACCTTGCCAATATATTTTACCGATTAAGGCTGATCGAGGCCTATGGAACCGGTATTCTGAAGATCAATGAGAGTTACTCTGACTCCGCCGTCAAGCCATCGATCGAGGCTACAAGCAATGCCTTTAAAATTATTCTCCCTAATCTTAACTACGCAAAGGAGAACGGTAACAAAACCGAGGAAGCCAGGCGCCCGCTAACAAGCAGCGCAAAGAAAGAAAAACGTGTCGAAGCTGTTGTCAGCCTATGCGAAAAAAACGGCTTCGTTGTCCGAAAAGATATTGAGCAAACTCTGCGCATTTCGCAGGCAACAGCCATTTTGCTTCTCCGTGAAATGGTTGCCGACGGTCTTTTAACGAAAAAGGGCGCAGCAAAAAACCTGCGCTACTATCTAACAAATTTGTGATGTGGAAAAAGAAAACATATGACCATCCTTTCGCCCCGCCCACCGGCTGGTAATATGGTTTTCGGTGTGCTATACTGAACACATAAGAATCTTATACGCCGAAAGGAGAAGCGCCATGAAGCGTTCGGAGATCAACAGGGCCCTCAAAGAGCTGGAGGCCATGTGCGAAAAGTACTGCTGCTACCTGCCCCCCTTCTGCCACTTCACCCCGGACCAGTGGCAGCACATCGGCCACGACTACGACGAGGTCCGGGACTGTATGCTGGGCTGGGACATCACCGATTACGGCCTGGGGGATTTCGACAAGGTGGGTTTTTCCCTCATCACCATCCGCAACGGGAACCGCTCCATGGCGGACAAGTACCCCAAGGTGTACGCGGAGAAGCTTTTGTACCTGAAGGAGGGCCAGTACGCCCCCAACCACTTCCACTGGTACAAGACCGAGGATATCATCAACCGGGGCGGCGGCAACGTGCTCATCCGGGTGTATAACTCCCTGCCGGACGAGAGCATCGACTATGAGACGGACGTGACGGTCCACACGGACGGCCGGACCTACACCGTCCCCGCCGGGACCCAGGTGCGCCTCACCCCCGGCGAGAGCATCCACATCCAGCAGTACATGTACCACGACTTCACCGTGGAGCCGGGCACCGGCCCCGTGCTGCTGGGCGAGGTGAGTCAGTGCAACGACGACAACACCGACAACCGGTTCAATCCCCCGGTGGGCCGCTTCCCGGCCATCGAGGAGGACGAGCCGCCCTACCGGCTGCTGTGCAACGAGTACCCCGCGGCCAAGTGAAGGAGGAGACCGGGATGTTCATCAAGGATTGGATGATGCGGTACGAGGGCTGTGAGCCTCTGGCATGCCAGGCGCCCTGCACCCTCTACGGCGTCCTCTACGACCACAAAAAGATACCCGACCCCTTCTACGGGCTCAACGAGCGGGACCTGGGCGCCCTGGCGGACAAGGACTGCGCCTTCACCGCCCAGTTCGAGGCGGACGGCGAACTGCTGGCCCGGGACTACGTGGAGCTCACCTTCCAGGGGCTGGACACCCTGTGTGCCATCACCCTGAACGGGGCGCTCCTGGACCGGGTGGAGAACATGCACCGGACCTATACCTATGAGGTGAAGAATCTTCTCCATCCCGGCAGAAACGAGCTGCGGCTGGACTTCTCCTCTCCCACCCGCTACTTCCGGGAGAAGAACGCCCGCCATTACCTCTTCACCAACAACGGGGACACCCTGCCCGGCGCGGCCCATCTGCGCAAGGCGCTGTATATGTCCGGCTGGGACTGGGGCCCCACCCTGCCCGATATGGGCATTTGGCGGCCCGTCGTCCTGGAGGGATACGACACGGACCGCATCACAGACGTGGATATCCTCCAGCACCACCGGAACGGGGCCGTGGACGTGGAGCTGGCCGTCGCCACCGCCCACGGCGCGGGGTGCGAGGTATACGCGACCCTGGACGGCAAGCGGGTCAAACTGGAGAACGGCCGGGGCACCGTCACCGTGGAGAGCCCCAAGCTCTGGTGGGCCCGGGGCTATGGGGAGCAATACCTCTACGACCTGGATGTGGAGCTTGTAAAGGACGGGAAGACCGTCGGCCGGGACCACAAGCGCCTGGGCCTGCGGACCCTCACCGTCAGCACCCAGCCCGACCCGGACGGGAAGGGCAGCGAGTTCTGCTTCGTGCTCAACGGCGTCAAAATATTCGCCATGGGCGCCAACTACGTGCCCCAGGAGAACCTGCTGGGCCGCATGACCGATGAGCGCCTGGACGAGATGATGACCTGGTGCCTGGACGCCAACTTCAACTGCCTGCGGGTCTGGGGCGGCGGGTACTACCCCTCGGACCACTTCTTCGACCTGTGCGATGAAAACGGCATCCTGGTCTGGCTGGACTTCATGATCGCCTGCGCCAACGTGCGCCTCACGCCGGAGTTCGAGGCCAACTTCATGGCCGAGGCGGAGCAGAACCTCCGCCGGGTGCGCCACCGCGCCTCCCTGGGCCTGGTGTGCGGCAACAACGAGATGGAAGTGGCCGTGCTGGAGTGGGAAGGCGTGGGCGACAGCCAGCTGGTGCGGGAGGATTACATCCGCCTTTATGAGCGGCTGCTGCCCCACATGTGCGAGCATGTGGCCCCCCAGGTCTTCTACTGGCCCTCCAGCCCCTCGGCGGGCGGCGGGTTCCAGAATACCAGCGACCCGGCCCGGGGCGACAGCCATTACTGGGCCGTATGGCACGGCGGACTGCCCTTCACCTCCTACCGGGAGCTGGACTTCCGCTTCTGCTCCGAGTACGGCTTCGAGAGCTTCCCCTCCATGAAGACCGTCCGCGGCTTCTGCGGCGAGGAGGACATGAACTGCTTCTCCCGGGTCATGGAGAACCACCAGAAGTGCAAGGGCGGCAACGGGAAGATATTGCGGTATCTGGCGGACACCTACCTCTACCCCACCAGCTTCGAGGGCCTGGTCTACGCCTCCCAGCTTCTGCAGGCCGACGCCATCAAGTACGGCGTGGAGCACTTCCGCCGCCGCCGGGGCCGGTGCATGGGCTCCATCTACTGGCAGTTCAACGACTGCTGGCCGGTGGCCAGCTGGTCCAGCGTGGACAGCAACGGCCGGTACAAGCTTTTGCACTACGCCGCCCGGAAATTCTACGCGCCGGTGGCCATGGCCCTGTTCCTGGAGGGGGACAAGCTCACCGTGAACATCGCCAACGAGACCCGCGAGCCCTTCCGGGGCCGCGTACATCTGGCGCTGTGCCGGGGGGATATGACCGTGCTGGAGGAGCACGACTTCGACGCCGCGGCGGAGCCTCTGTCCTCCCCGGACGTGTTCTCCTGTCCCATCCACGCCGGCGACCCCTACGACACCTATATCTACGCGGATTTCTACGACGAGGCCGGCGCGTTCCTCATGCGCCAGACGGAGCTTCTGGTCCCGCCCAAGCACTTCGCCTGGCGCGAGCCCCACATCACTGCCCGGTTCACCGACACGGCCGAGGGCGTGGCCATCGATCTTACCTCGGACGTGTTCGCCCGGGGCGTCACGGTGGACTTCACCGACTTTGACTGCGTGCTCAGCGACAACGGCTTCGCCCTGACCAATGCCGACAGCTACCGGGTCCTGGCCCGGACAGAGCACAGCGCCGGGGAGCTGGAGGGCTGCTGGACGGTCAAGTCCGTCTGGGACGTGCGCTGATGTACCGCCTGCTCATCGCGGACAGCTGCGCCGAGGCCCGGACCGGTCTGCGGGCGCTGCTGCCCTGGCGGGACTATGGCTTTGAGACCGTGGCCGAGGCGGACAGCTATGCCGCCGCCGTGGACAGGGCGCTGGACATGCGCCCCCACATAGCGCTGGTGGCCCTGGACCTGGGCGGCCGGTCCGGCATCGACCTCATCGGGCGGCTGCTGGCCGCGGGGCTGCGCACCGCCTTCTGCGTCCTGGCGGAGAGCGATGACCCTACCCTCATCCTCCGGGCCATGCGGGCCGGGGCCCGGGACTACCTGCTCACGCCCCCGGACGGGGGAGAGGTGCGCGTCTTTCTGGAGCGGGCCCTGCCCGGCTGCACCGGCGGTACGCCGGCGGCAGATACCGACGTGGACCCCATTCTGCGTGTGGATCCGGCTCAGCTGTCGCCCCTGGCCAACAAGATACTCCTCATGGCCCGGGGCGGACTGGACGCCTCCCCCGTCACCCTCACCGCCATCGCCGAGGCCCTGCACATGAACAGCAAGTACCTGGGCCAGGTCTTTCTGCGGGAGACAGGGATGAAGCTGTCCGAGTACGTGACCGCCTGCCGCATGGAGCGGGCCGCCCGGCTGATCACCGGCACCACGGAGAAGATATCCGTCATCGCCAACACGGTGGGCTACAGCCAGCCCAACCGGTTCTATGTCCATTTCAAACGCCATTTCGGCGTCTCCCCCGGCGACATGCGGGCCTTTTCCGTCCGGCCAGGGGACGCCCCCGCGGAGGATGCCTCCCATGAAGTCGTTCCTGAACTTTGACAGCCCGTTTTTCCAATTCCTCTGCCGGGTGGCGGACCTGGTCATCGTGAACGTGCTGTTTCTGGTCTGCTGCGTCCCGGTGGTGACGGCGGGGGCTTCCCTGGCCGCCATGACAAGGGTGTGCCAGGACATCGTCCTGGACGCGTCCTCCGGCGTGGTGAAGAGCTTCTTCCGGGCCTTCCGGTCTAACTTCAAGCAGGCCACGGCGGCGTGGCTGGTCATGCTGGTGTTCGTGGCCTCCTTGGTCTGTGACCGGCTGCTCATCGACGCCTTCCTCGCCGGCGGTACCGCCTCGGTCCTCCGGGCCCTGGCGGCCGTTCTGGCCGTCGGGTGCCTTGCCCTGGCCGGCTGGCTGTTCCCGCTGGTGGTCCGCTACGACAACACCCTCCGGCAGCACACCGTCAACGCCCTCATCCTGGCCGTGACGAAGCTGCCCCGCACCCTGCTCATGACGGCCCTGGCCGCCATCCCCTTCGTCCTCTGTTATTTCTCCGTGGTCACGTTCCTCA
Source organism: uncultured Oscillospiraceae bacterium (assembly GCA_947631865.1). GTDB lineage: Bacteria > Bacillota > Clostridia > Oscillospirales > Oscillospiraceae > CAJOIG01. The sequence goes on from CANRNF010000085.1 coordinate 7,576, forward strand.
AGACCCTGTCCTTCTGGGTCATCATCGGCTGCGGGGTGATATGCCTTTTACAAGCCTTGCTCATGGCCCCCGTCCTGGCCCAATTGGAGGAGAGGGACAGGGAGAAGGCGGAAGAGGAAGAATAACACTGATATATACGCAAAAACGGCCCCCTCTGACGAGGGGGCTGTTGAGCGCAAAGGGTCTCCACGCGAGCCCGGTGAAACAGGTCATATGGGAAAAAGGAGAAAGACCCTTGACCGGTTTCCAGGGCTCCCATCGCAAACCAGCATAGCGTTTGCGATGGAAAGAGGAGGCGCAAGGGAGCGGGCGGATGACGATTTTTGTGCCGAAGGCATAAAGAATCGTCGGAACAAAGCGGACTTTGCTCCGACGATGGTACACCAGAGGATTCCATATCCGAACCCGACTCCTGTTCCGCCAGGGCCCTGCTTGCATCTTCAAATGTTATCGTCTCTGTGCCGTCCCTGTAGTTGATGGTGTCCAGCTTGTCATCATAAACATACACCGAATTGATGAACGTGTCGATCAGCCGCTGCCGATGTTCTTGCTTCGTCATGTCCAGATTACGAAGCCGCTTCAGCCACATGGTCACGGAATCCGCCGTCAGCTTTGGCTTGGCCATTTTCTCGTTGGCGATCCTGATCTCCAGTTCCTCCAGGCGGCTCTTGGTGGATGGCGTAAGTATTCCCTGCTGAATGGCGTTGAGCAGATTGTTGATGCCGGTCTCCGCCTCTTTCAACTGCTGTTCATACAGCGGAAGTTGGGTGTTTTCCTGTTCCTGCAGGTCCATCACCATGGAGACAATGGCCTGGATCACCTTGTCGTCCCGTATCTCCTTCATCGTCTCATGGACGATGAAATCCTCAATAAACGCCTTGTTGACCGGCTTCTTGTGGCAGTCGCCGCGTTTCTTCTTTACCGTGGCGCATTTGTAATAGTGGTGGGCCTTGCCCGCGTGGCTGGTGCCGCTCTCGCCGCACATATAGTATAGCGCCACATAGGAGGTAAGAATTTGGTCGTAGGAAAAAGCTTGTAAACGACACCAACATCCCGCAGCATGAGATCGAGAAGCTCGCCCGGTGCGTCCTGCCGGATATCCTCGCGGTCTATGAGAGCGAGGAGGGCCAACGGGAGTTCACGGCATGGAAAGCCCAGCGGGGGGCAGAAAGACACCTCCAAGACACCAAGGCGTAAATAATGCCAGCGGCGGCACCATTCGGTGCCGCCGCAATTTGATCTTATTGTGAGAAAAACGCAGATTATGGAGTGCCTAAAACAATTACATACTTTTGCTTCAGCTTTGCACAACGTTCATGACCTATGATTCCATCGTGTTGTAAACGTCCTGCGACAACGCCAGGGTGTAATCCGATTTTCGCTGCGAATGCTTTGATTTCAGCATCAGATGTATATCTTGAGGGCGCAAACTGGCGATACTCTTCTGGGGGAATCAAATAATCTTGAGCAAACTGATCGGCCTCTGCTTCAAGCTGAGAATCAATTGCTAACATATCCTCTATAGATGAACTGATAAACATAGTTTTCAGTTTTTGTTGAAGTACATGCTTGATTTCATGAAATAGAGAAAACCAAAAGGTATCCGCATATGCCCGTCTGTTGTTGATTGCAAGCACAGCTTTGTCTGGCCCGCACCATTTGACAGCACCATTAATTCCTGCGTTCTTCAAATGGGGGAGCAACACGAAAGCTACCCCACATTCAGCGAAAATGCTTTTTAGCCGTGGGAGAAACACCTGGGGGTCTTTTAACGTCATCTGGCGGATTTCCGGGAGGTAAGTCTGGAGTCTTTTGGCATTAAAACTTTGTGTTTCAATACTGTTGGCAATGTTCATCGCAGTTTGAATCCACGCTCGAGAGTTGATAATGTTTTTGGGTTGAATTGTTGGTATTCCGCTTCGAAAATTAACAAGAAAATCTGGCTGGGTCAGAATTCGCAAATCAGAAATTTTAAGGAAACTACAGAGGTTTGCTACCTTTTCTGAAATGTTCCGCGTGGCAGGAAGATGAGCAACTTCAACAAAATAGGAATAGTCAATCATTTCTACAATATCTTTTTGAGCTTGGAATTCCTGCATTTGATGAATCTCTATAACTTTTTCATCAAATGCTTTCTGTAGGTTGAGCCATACGTCGACTCCAGTACCAAGCATGGTTGCTAACTTTTGTGCTAAGTCATTGGAAAGATTAATTTGCCCGTTGATTAACTTGCTAAGCGTCTTTCCGGTTGTTCCCATCCTTTGTGCAAACTCAGCTTGGGTGATACACATGGCTTCAATAATGTCAGCTACATAGTATCCCGGATGGAAAGCCATTATCTTATCATATTCTATAAAATTACTCATAATGGTTTGAAACCTCCGTGACAAGCATCACTTTAATCGATTTGCATTGCGCTAGAATATCCCCTGTTGTGATCTCTTTATTCTCCTCATCACAAGGAATGAGGGTAACACGATATCCAGTATTGCCTAAGTATATGCTCCATTCATCTTTTCGCTTACCAGCAAGACGATGGAAATTGAATGGGGGGTAGGCTGCCACATCTTGAAGTGATGACGCATTAGCAATGAAGTTTTCAGCTGCAACTAGCTTCGTACAGACCTGTTTGGGATAATTCCATGTGTTCCGATATTTGGATGAGAACTGTTTCTCTGCGGTTTTGTTCTTGTACAGAATAATCATCGAGAGGAAGCGGCACCTCTTTTGTTACCGTTTTGGTAATAAAATTATACATCTCTGCCGCTGGCATGTCAACAGTCTTTTTACAGTCACTCTTTCTTTGCAATTAGGCTAACCATACTGTAGCATTTTGTGTGCACCATAAACCGGACAACCGCGTCATGAGGATTGTATGCAATTTATTAAGCCGTTGCACTAGATAGGAGAAATGCAACGACGCCATGTACTAACGGCGGCAGTCATCGACTGCCGCCGAACATAATAGCACTAGTATAACAGGTTGAAATAGTCAAGGGTTAGTAGACACAAAAAGTATCGGGTCAAGCCACCAGTTCTGTGCGAAACAGGACTGGTG
>CANRNF010000086.1 GCA_947631865.1 uncultured Oscillospiraceae bacterium
TGGGTGCTGGAGCTGTTCTTCCGGCGGTTCATCTCCGCCGCCAACCCGGAGCGGAAGTGGATCAACCCCGGCTTCTGCACGGGGCCATGGCTGCCCCTGTACGGGTCCGGGCTGTGCATCCTGTTTCTCATCGCGAGCCTTGAAAACACCACCATCATCGCCGACCCCATATGGGAGAAGGTGGTCCTGTTCGCGTTCATGGCGGTGTGCATGACGGCCATCGAGTACATAGCGGGCATCCTCAGCCTGAAGGTCGCCCATGTGCGGCTGTGGGACTACACCAATGAGTGGGGCAACATCCAGGGCATCATCTGCCCCAAGTTCTCCTTCTTCTGGGCCGTGCTGGGCGCGGCGTACTACTTCCTGGTCCACCCGCATATCCTTGGAGCGCTGGACTGGCTGGCCCATAACCTGGCGTTCTCCTTCTTCATCGGCATGTTCTACGGCGTGTTCATCGTCGATCTGTGCCACTCCGCGCAGCTCACCGTCAAGCTGAAGAAGTTCGCCGAGGAAAACGACGTGGTCATCCGGTACGAGAATCTGAAGGCCCATATCCGGGCGGTCCAGGACGAGCGGGCCCAGAAGTACCACTTCTTCAAGCCCTTCCATGCCGCCGAGGAGCGCCTGCAGGAGCGGCTGGATGAGCTGAAAAAGGAGCACGCCGGCGGCGAGCTCCCCTCTGATCTGGTGTTCGCAAAGCTGAAAAAGCGCTTCGACAAGTGACCGAGCGGTCCCCATGTCCGTCAAAGATGGACATGGGACTTGCAAAAAACAATAAAATCCGATATAGTATTGCCCGGCGAATGTCGCTTTCTGTCGATATTCGCCGGCAAAATATCTGTGAGCAGCCAGAGAGGGAAACCATCCATGCCCCAAGCGCCTCATTCCTATGCACTCGGGATCGACATCGGTTCCACCACAGTCAAAATAGCCATTTTGCGCCCTGAGGACCGCGAAATGGTCTTTTCTGATTATGAGCGCCACCACGCCAATATCCAGAAGACCCTGTCCGGCCTTTTGGAAAAGGCCCAGAAGGCCCTGGGCGAGGTGGAACTGCGCCCCGTCATCACAGGCTCCGGCGGCCTGACCATGGCGGGGCTTCTTGGCATACCCTTCACCCAGGAGGTGGTGGCCGTGGCCACCGCTCTCCGGGACTTTGCCCCTCAGACGGATGTGGCCATCGAGCTGGGCGGGGAGGACGCCAAGATCATCTACTTCACAGGAGGCGTGGACCAGCGCATGAACGGCATCTGCGCCGGGGGCACCGGCTCCTTCATTGACCAGATGGCGTCTCTGCTCCAGACGGACGCGGCGGGCCTCAACGCCTACGCCGCCCACTATAAGGCCATCTATCCCATCGCCGCCCGCTGCGGCGTGTTCGCCAAGAGCGATATCCAGCCCCTCATCAACGAGGGCGCCACCAGGGAGGACCTGGCGGCGTCCATCTTCCAGGCCGTGGTGAACCAGACCATCAGCGGCCTGGCCTGCGGCAAGCCCATCCGTGGCAACGTGGCGTTCCTGGGCGGGCCCCTGCACTTTTTGCCGGAGCTTAAAAACGCCTTCGTGCGCACATTGCGCCTGACGCCCCGGCAGACCATCGCCCCGGCCAACGCCCATCTCTTCGCCGCCGCCGGCGCGGCCATGACCGCCCAGGCGGACGCGGCCGCCATTTCTCTGCCAGAACTGCGCCGCAAGCTGGAGAGCGAGGTGCGCATGCGCTTTGAGATCAAGCGGCTGGAACCCCTGTTCCGGGACGAGGCGGAGTATGAGAGCTTCCGGGAACGGCACGCCAGACACAAGGTCCCCTCGGCGGAACTGGCTGATTACAGGGGCAGCTGCTTTCTCGGCATAGACGCCGGCTCCACCACTACCAAAGCGGCCTTGGTGGGCCATGACGGGACGCTCCTCTACAGCTTTTACAGCAACAACCAGGGAAGTCCCCTGGCCACGGCCATCCGCGCCATACGCGAGATCAAAAAGAAGCTGCCAAGCACGGCCCATATCGTCTACTCCTGTGCCACCGGCTACGGGGAGGCCCTCATCAAGGCGGCCCTCATGCTGGACGAGGGCGAGGTGGAGACCATCGCCCACTACTACGCCGCCAGCTTCTTCGAGCCGGACGTGGACTGCATCCTGGACATCGGCGGCCAGGACATGAAGTGCATCCGCATCCGGGACCGGGCCGTGGACAGCGTGCAGCTGAACGAGGCCTGCTCCTCCGGCTGCGGCTCCTTCATCGAGACCTTCGCCGTGTCCCTGGGCTACACCGCGCCCCAGTTCGCCCAGGAGGCCCTGTTTGCCAAAAACCCCATCGACCTGGGCACCCGCTGCACAGTGTTCATGAATTCCAACGTGAAGCAGGCCCAGAAGGAGGGGGCGCCGGTGTCCGACATCTCGGCGGGCCTCGCCTACTCCGTCATCAAAAACGCCCTTTACAAGGTCATGAAGATCGCGGGCCCGGAGGACCTGGGCCGGCACACGGTAGTCCAGGGGGGGACATTCTATAACGACGCGGTGCTGCGTAGTTTCGAGCGCATCAGCGGATGCGAGGCGGTGCGCCCCGACATCGCGGGCATCATGGGCGCCTTCGGCGCGGCCCTGGTGGCCCGGGAGCGCTGGCAGGGCCAGCGGACCACCATGCTGCCTCTGAACGATATCCTGGAGCTGCGGTACGACACCCGCATGACCCGCTGCCAGGGCTGCGTCAACCACTGCATGCTCACCATCAATCTTTTCGATGGCGGCAAGCGCCGGTTCATCTCCGGCAACCGCTGCGAGAAGGGTCTGGGCATGGAGAAAAAGAGCGGGGAAGAGGTGCCCAACCTCTTCGAGTACAAGCGCAAGCGGATATTCGACTATGAGCCTCTGCCCATCGAGGACGCCCCACGGGGCACAGTGGGCATCCCCCGGGTGCTCAATATGTACGAGAATTACCCCTTCTGGGCCACCTTCTTCAAGGCCCTGGGGTTCCGGGTGGTATTGTCGCCCCAGTCCTCCCGGAAAATATACGAGATGGGTATCGAGTCCATCCCCAGCGAGTCGGAGTGCTATCCGGCCAAGCTGGCCCACGGCCATATCCAGTGGCTGCTGCGCCAGGGGGTGAAGTTTATTTTCTATCCCTGCCTGCCCTATGAGCGCAACGAGACACCCAGGGCCAACAACCACTATAACTGCCCCATCGTCACCTCCTATTCGGAAAACATCAAAAACAACGTGGAGGAGCTGGCGGACCCGTCCATCCGTTTTCTGAACCCGTTTTTGCCCTTCTACGACAAGATGGCTCTGACCCGGCAGCTCATCCGAGAGCTGGGGGGCGTGTTCAACATCCCCTCCGGGGACATCGCCTCCGCGTGCAGCCTGGCCTGGGCGGAGCAGGAGCGGGCCCGTCAGGACGTGGAGCGCCAGGGGGAGGAGACCCTCCGGTACATGGCCCGGACCGGCAAGCGGGGCATCGTCCTGGCCGGACGGCCCTACCATATCGACCCGGAGATCAACCACGGCATCCCGGACCTCATTGCCTCCTACGGCCTGTGCGTGCTGACGGAGGACTCGGTGTCCCAGCTGTCTGAGCCGGAGCGTCCGCTGCTCGCGGTGGACCAGTGGATGTACCACTCCCGGCTCTACCGGGCGGCGGAGTTTGTGAAGGGCCGGGACGACCTGGACCTGGTGCAGCTGAACTCCTTCGGCTGCGGTCTGGACGCCATCACCACCGACCAGGTGAGCGATATCCTGACCCGCTCCGGCAAGCTCTACACGGTGCTGAAGATAGACGAGATGAACAACCTGGGCGCGGCCCGCATCCGCATCCGCTCTCTCATCGCCGCCATCCGCATGCGGGAGGACAGCCACGCCATCCGGCGGGTGGTGTCCTCCGGCTATGAGCGGGCGGAGTTCACCCAGCGGATGAAGCAGGAGGGGTATACCATCCTGGCACCCCAGATGTCGCCCATCCACTTTCAGATGGTCAAGGCGGCGGTGGGCTCCTTCGGCTACAACATCGAGCTTTTGGACAGTCCCAGGCAGAACGCCGTGGACGTGGGCCTGAAGTACGTCAACAACGACGCCTGCTATCCCTCTATGCTGGTGGTGGGGCAGATCATGGAGGCCCTGCTGTCCGGCCGGTACGACACGAACAAGACCGCCGTGTTCATCACCCAGACCGGCGGCGGTTGCCGGGCCACCAACTACATAGGCTTCATCCGACGGGCCCTGCAGAAGGCGGGCATGGGCCACGTGCCCGTCATATCCGTGAGCGTCCAGGGCCTGGAGAGCAACGAGGGCTTCCGCCCCACGCCCACCATGCTCCTCAAAGCCCTGCAGGCCGTCGTGTACGGGGACCTGTTCATGCGTGTGCTGTACCGCATGCGGCCCTATGAAGTGGTCCCCGGCTCTGCCGACAGGCTCCACGAGCAGTGGGAGGCCCGGTGTGTCCGGGCCCTGGAGGGGCCCTATTCCATGGGCCGGTTCAACAAGAACATAGAGGCCATCGTCCGGGACTTCGATGCCCTGCCCATCCACGAGGACATGGTCAAACCCCGGGTGGGCATCGTGGGGGAGATACTGGTGAAGTTCGACCCCGAGGCCAACAACCACCTGGTGGATCTGCTGGAGAGCGAGGGGGCCGAGGCAGTCATGCCGGACCTGCTGGACTTTCTCATGTACTGCTTCTACAATTCCAACTTCAAGGCGGAGCACCTGGGCTTCAAGGCCGGGACAGCGCGGCTGTCGAACCTCGGCATCGACGCCTGCGAGCACATGCGCGCCCACGCCCGCCGGGCCCTGGAGCGCAGCCGCCATTTCAGCGGCCTGTCCCGCATCGGAAAGCTGGCCGAGTACGCCAAGGACTATGTGTCCCTGGGGAATATGACCGGGGAGGGGTGGTTCCTCACCGGGGAGATGCTGGAACTCATCCACGCCGGGACCACGAACATCATCTGCACCCAGCCCTTCGCCTGCCTGCCCAACCACATCGTGGGCAAGGGCGTCATCAAGGAGCTGCGGGCCAGCTATCCCGAGGCCAACATCATCGCCGTGGACTATGACCCCGGCGCCAGTGAAGTCAACCAATTGAACCGCATCAAGCTCATGCTCTCTACCGCCCGTGACCGGGAGAAGGACAAGGCGGCCGTGGGCTGAGACACAAAGAAATACCACCGCCCCGGGACCATTTGGTCCCGGGGCGGTGCTGTCTGCCGTATATCACAGCTTTTTCATCATGTATCTCGGCGTGTATTCTGTGTAGCCGTGTTTTGGATAAAAGGAATAGGATTCAAACCACTGCTCCCGCGGGGCGCCGAGGTGTACCCGTGCGGTCGTGATGCCGCGGCCGCGCATGGTCGTTTCCGCCGTGTTAAGGAGCGCCGACCCGATGCTCTTACGCTTTTCGGATGCCTTTACGTAGAGGCGGTGGATGAACGCCTCGGACGTGCCTTTGATCTTTGAATACCCGATGCAGCCGATCACCCGGTCATTTTCATCCACGGCGAGCCAGAACGCGTCGCCACAGTCGAAGTAGTTCGTCTTTATATCGAGCAGGTCTGGGTTGATCGTCGGCTTTTTCCCCAGTGCGTCCTTGGCCTGCAGGACCATAAAGATCAGGTCGTCTCTGTAGGCGTCATCATATAATATTATCTCCATAGTTGCCCAAACTCCAAATACTAAAAATGTGACAGCGATACCACCGTCTCCACATGACAGGTCCTGGGGAACAGGTCTACAGCGGCGCAGCGCTCCGGAGCGTAACCCAGGTCCGCCAGCCGTTTCAGGTCCCTTGCCAACGTGGCCGGGTCACAGGAGACATAGACGAGCCTTTCCGGGCCCATGTCCGCAATGGTGGCCAGCACGGCCTCGTCCATGCCCTTGCGGGGCGGGTCGGTGATGATCACGTCCGGGCGGAGCCCCTGGGCGGCCAGCTTCGCGGCCACGTCCTTGGCGTCGCCGCAGATATACTCCGTGTTCGTGACGCCGTTTCGCCTGGCGTTGGCCTTTGCGTTCTCCACCGCGGCGGGGACGATATCGCTGCCGATGAGGCGGGCGGCGCCCCGGGCCACGGCCAGGCCGATGGAGCCCGCGCCGCAGTAGAGGTCCAGCACCGTCTTTCCGGCGGGCTCGGCGCACTCGCCCGCCAGGGTGTAGAGCCTTTCCGCCTGGGCGGTGTTCACCTGGAAGAAGGCCAGGGGGGAGAGTGTAAGGCGCGCGCCGCAGAGGGTCTCCTCCACGGTGTCCCGGCCCCAGAGGAGGCGGATATCGCCGTTCAGAACCACGTTGCCCGGGTCAGGGTTGCGGCAGGCCAGCACGCCGGTGAGCTCGGGGCACGCCCGGCGCAGGACATCCGCCGCGCCCATGGGCACGTCCCCGGCCGCCACGACGCAGGCGGCGAAGTGGGAGCTCGTCCTGCGCAGGAACAGGTGCCGGATGAGCCCCTCGCCGGTGGTCTCGTCATAAGCCGGTATACCGGCGTCCTTCATCCAGTCCAGCAGCGCTTCCGCGGCCCGGTCAAAGCACTCCGGCTGGAGAAGGCATCTCTGGCTTTGGATGACCTCGTGGCTCCGGGCCCGGTAAAAGCCGCACACGGGGCCGGGGCCGAAGTTATAGATGGCCTTGTTGCGGTAGCCTTCCACGCTGTCCGCGCCCAGGATGGTCTCGCAGTGCAGGTCAAGGCCGCCGATGCGGCGCAGGGCGTCGTTGACCCGGTCCAGCTTCAGCCGCTTCTCCAACTCGTAGTCCATGTGCAGGCAGTCGCAGCCGCCGCACTTTCCGAAGGCAGGGCAGCCCGGGTCCCGGCGGAAAGGTGAGGGCGCCAAAAGCGCCTCGCCCCGGCCGTATACCGCCGTCTTCGTCACCTTCACGATGCGCACCCGCCACCGCTCCCCCGGCAGGGCCAGAGGCACGAACACCGCACGGCCGCCGATCCGGCAGACGCCGGCGCCCTGGGAGGTGAAGCCGTCCACGGCGCAGTCGAATATGGCGTTTTTTGCAAGCTCGTTGTCCATGGGGCCATTGTAACACAGAAGAGGGGAAAATGCGCGGTTTTTTCCGGATTTTCGGCCCCTGGAAGGTTTTTCCGGCAGAAAAAGGGTTGTATTTGAGGGAAATATGTGCTATAGTGTTCGTAACTTTTGTTACATAGTTTACCGAGAGGTTACAGAATGAGCAAAATTTCCACTGCAAAGAGGGCTTTACTGATCTTGCTGATGGTGCTGGCCATGGCGCTGGGCATGACGCCCGGGGCTGTGGCCGCGGAGGAGCCGTTCCCGGAGGAGGAGATCGCCGTCCCCGAGGAGCTGCCTCCCATGGAGCCCGAGGCCCCGGTGCCGGAGGCGCCTGCCCCTGTGGCGCCCGCGCCTGTCGTGCCGGAGGAGCCCGAGCAGCCCGCCCCGGCCGTGCCGGAGGAGTCTCAGCCTGACCCCACGGAGGAGCCCGCCTGGGAGCCAGAGGCTCCCGTGGCGGAGGAGCCCCAGGAGGAACCTGAGGAAGAGCCCCAGGCGGTCCAGAGCGAGGACTATGACCCGGAGGACCCCGTCTATTATGTGGAGGCTCACCGCAATGCCAACGCGGGCATCCAGCTGGCCGCCGTGACCAGCAAGACCTTCGACGACTTCGTCCCCCGGACGCTGCAGTCCTATGAGACGCTGCACCGGGGCATAGACGTGTCCGTCTACCAGGGCGCCAACATCGACTGGAACCAGGTGGCTGCCAGCGGCGTGGAGTTCGCCATCATCCGCGTGGGCTACCGGACCACCGGTTCCGGCGAACTCATGACCGATAAGTACTACGTCCGCAACCTGACCGCCGCCAAGGCGGCGGGGCTGCAGGTGGGCGCGTACATATTCTCCCAGGCCATCTCCGAGAAGGAGGCCGAGGAGGAGGCTCAGTACCTGATGGACCACATCAAGGGCTATGCCATCGACCTGCCGCTGGTGTTCGACTTCGAGTACGCGGGCGGCCGGCTTTACAGCGGGAAGCTCTCCCGCCAGGAGGGCACCGACGTGTGCAACGCCTTCTGCAAGACTGTGGAGGCGGCGGGCTACGAGAGCATGGTCTACTCCAACCCCAGTACGCTGAACAAGGACCTGTATCGGGCACAGATGGGCAGGCTCTGGCTGGCCCACTGGGCCACCAAGACCGACTACGCCGGCGCCTATGAGTTCTGGCAGTGCGGCTACGGCCCGGTGGCCGGCATCGCCGGCGACGTGGACCTGGACTTCTGGTTCGATCCCAGCGGGAAGCTGCCGCCCCCTGCTCAGCAGCAGGTGAAGCCCACGGCAACCCCCAAGCCCACCGCGACGCCCAAGCCTGCCAGTCCCTTCAAGGACGTGTCCTCTTCCAGTTGGTATTATTCCGACGTACTGGCGGCCTATGAGGCGGGCATCGTGAAGGGTCAGACCAACACCAGCTTTGCCCCCAACGCTACCGCCACCCGGGGCCAGGTGGTCACTATGCTCTACCGGCTGGAGGGCGAGCCCTCCGTTCCCGCCACGGCGTCGGCGTTCAAGGACCTGACCCAGGATTACTATAAGGACGCGGTGAACTGGGCCTCATCCAATGACGTGGTCAACGGAACCTCGGACACCACATTCTCCCCGGGCAGCAACATCACCCGGGAGCAGCTGGCCGCTATGCTCTACCGCCTGGCGGGGAGCCCCTCCGTCAGCGGGAGCCTCAGCCGCTTCTCCGATGGGTCGAAGGTCCAGTCCTATGCCAAAAACGCCGTGATCTGGGCCGTGAACAAGGGCGTGGTCAACGGCAATGCCGACGGGACGCTGAGGCCGTCCGCTTCCGCCACACGGGCGGAGGTCTGCGCCATGCTGATGCGCTTCGACCGGCTGTAACAATATATAAAGTTTCTACAGGGTCCCCATGAAAGCCCAGCGAAGCGGGTTTCATGGGGAAGAGGAAAAATAGCTCTGACCGATGGAGAACGACCGCTTGCGGGCGTTTGACATCTTCAGGGCTATTTTGACGAGCATTCCGATAATTTATAAGAAAAGACTTTCCTTTTTCTACAAATTGCGTTATTATTATGTTGTTATGACAACCGACCACAGCGAGGTGAGCACGTGAAGAAAAACGGATTTGGCACCGGCGTCATGTATGTGATGCTGATATTGCTCCTGGTGGGGCTGGCGCTCCTCATCGTCTTCAACTACCGGGCCAATGTGAAACAGAACAGGGCCATCGAGGAGGCGGAGGCTGCTCTATCCGTGACGCCCACGCCGGAGCCCACGGCCACGCCCGCCCCCACGGCGGAGCCTGACCGGAACACCCAGAGCGTCACCCTGGCCTTCGCCGGGGATATCATCGGCCAGTCTGGCCTTGCCAACGAGGCACAGCGGACCGCGGACGGCGTCACCACCTATGACTTTACCGACGAGCTCAGCGGCGTGCGCGCCGCGGTGGAAGGCGCGGACCTGGCCGCCTGCACCCTGGTGAGCACCCTCACCAGCTCCGGCACCTATGAGGCGTACCAGATGCCCCGGGCCGTGGCGGACGGACTGAAGGGCGCGGGCTTCGACCTGGTGAACGCGGCTACGGACCATCTGCTGGACCGGGGGCTCACGGGCCTGGTGGAGACGGTGGACGCTCTTCGCAACACTGGTCTCGGCGTTCTGGGCGCCTACAGCACCGAGGGCAGCCGCCAGCTGGCCATGGCCGAGAAGAACGGCATGAAGATCGCCTTTTTGAGCTACACCTACGGCACGGCGGGCACAGGGTCACAGCCCGTGTCCGTGGCGGATAATCCTTGGTGCATCGACCTTCTCACCTCCGACTACATGACGGAGAAGGAGACCATCGACTACGCCAAGATCGACGGGGATATCGCCGCTGTGAAGGACGCCGGGGCGGATATCGTGGTGTGCTTCGTGTACTGGTGGGACAGCGCCCAGTATTACACCGAGCCCCGCGCCCAGCAGACGGAGCTTGCCGACCATCTCTTTGAAAACGGCGTGGACATCCTCATCGGCGGGGGCGTGAAGGTGCCCCAGCCCATCCAGGTGCAGGTGGTGGAGCGCTCCGACGGCACTAAGGCCAACTGCGTGGCCTGCTACAGCCTGTCCAATCTCATGAGCTGCTTCAACGACAACTACACCAATATCTCCGCGGTGGTGGATATAGAGCTCAGCCGGGACACGGAGAGCAATGAGGTGTGGATCAGCTCCGTGCGGGAGACGCCGCTGTTCATGGTGGACACCGACGACTATGACGGCTACTCCGGAAGCCCCTTCCGCTACCGGGTGGTGGACGCCCGTGAGGCCATCAGCATGTATGAGCAGGGCCAGGGAGGACCGCTGTCCTCCGGGTCCTATGAGGCGGCCAAACAGGGCATAGAGGACCTGAAGACCATCCTGGGCGCCGAGTACGACGCGGAAAGCGGCGGCGCGGCCCTCAAGTTCCCCTATTAAAACAGCAGCAGCGCGCCCAAATAAGTGTATACCGCGGCGGAGACGCCGCACAGCGCCCGGCCCGCAAGGTGCCGGGCGCAGCTTATATCCGTGTCCGCCAGCACGCCCATGGTCTGGCAGTGGACGGA
>CANRNF010000087.1 GCA_947631865.1 uncultured Oscillospiraceae bacterium
CCACCAGTCCTGTTTCGCACAGAACTGGTGGCTTGACCCGATACTTTTTGTGTCTACTAACCCTTGACTATTTCACTTTTGAGCGCGTCTTTTCCTTTATTCGATACCGAAGAACCGTTTGCCGTTCTCCATGCACACCTCCGCCACCAGCTCCGGGGTGGTGCGGAGCACCTGGGCCATCAGGGCCGTCACCTGGTCCAAGCGGCGGGAGTCGTTGCGCCGGCCGTGGTCCCGGGGCATGGGGGCGAGATAGGGGCAGTCCGTCTCCAGGAGCATCCGGTCCGAGGGCATCCTCTCCAGCACCTCCAGGGCCCGGCGGGCACCCTGCATGGTGATGGCCCCGTTGAAGCCCAGGTACCAGCCCCAGGACAATATCTCCTTCGCCATCTCCCAGCTGCCCGAGTAGCAGTGGAACTCCCCCCGGACATTGGGGTGCCGCCGGAGGATGTCCATGCAGTCCCCGTGGGCCTCCCGGTCGTGGATGATGACCGGCAGGTCCAGCTCCTCGGCAAGCGTGAGCTGCTCCTCGAAGACCTTGTGCTGGGTCTCCTTCCAGTCCAGGTCGTAGTGGTAGTCCAGGCCGATCTCCCCGATGGCCACCACCTTGGGGTCCTTCGCCCAGGCCCGGATGAGGTCCGCGCTGTCGTCGGTCCACTCCTTGGCCCCGTGGGGGTGCCAGCCCACGGCGGCGTAGATGAAATCATATTTGTGGGCAAGCTCTATACTGGCCCGGCTGGAGGGCTCGTCGCACCCGGCGTTCACCACCAGGTCCACCCCCGCCCCCGGCAGGGATGCCAGCAGCTCCTCCCGGTCGGCGTCGAACCACTCGTCGTCATAGTGTGCGTGCGTGTCAAAAAACATACTGTCCCCTCACCTGTTCAATAGTTTCGCGATGGCGGTGCGCGACACCTTCATGGCCCCCTTGGGGCAGAACTCCTGGCAGCAGAAGCAGCGGATGCACTTGGTCCGGTCGATATGGGGCAGCTTCTCCTCCATGGCGATGGCCTTGGCGGGGCAGATCTGGGCGCACTGGCCGCAGCCCACGCACTCCGCCGGCGCCACCTTGGGCCGGGAGCTGAGCGCCTTCTGCATGACCTTGGCAAAGGCCCGCTTGAAGGGATTGACCCCCTCGCCGAAGAGCATCTCTCCGAAGAAGACCACCTCGTTTTTGGTGCCGATATTCCGGAAATCCCGGACCTTGAGGCTCTCCACATCGCCGTGGATATCCAGGTCCCGCCAGTCCGCCGGTATGAGCTTCCGCTCACAGGCCGCCTCCAGGGTGGGCACGTCCTCCCGCCGCAGGCCAATGAGCTCGGCGCACACCAGGTCCAGCATATGGGGCGACCGGGACGCGCCCAGGATGTTCATCTGCCTGGCGTCGCCCATGGTGGGGCCGTTGCCCTCCATGCCCAGGACCCCGTCCACAATGGACAGCACCGGTTTGAAGTACTCGTCCAGGTCCACGATCATCCGGGCAAAGTCCGCGGCGTTGGGATATTTATAGTGGTACTCCGGCTTCATGGTGCCGGGGATAGCCCCGAACAGGTTCTTGGCCGCTCCGGTCATGGCCATCATGCCGTGGCTCTTCAGCTTGCAGAAGTCGATGATGGCGTCGCAGCCGTCCAGCCAGCCGGTGTAGGTGAACCGCTTGGCCACCTTGGCGTCCGGGAACTCCGCCTCCTTCTGGGAGAAATCCATATTGAGCTCCGCCCCGGCTGCCTCCGCCTCGTGCATGCCCGTGGCCCGGTAGATGTTCTTCACATAGGCGGCGGTGTAGAGCCCGCCCGGGCTGTCGCCTATCACCACGGACGCGGCGCCCCGCTCCTTCAAGAGCTTCGTCAGCTCCGCCAACAGCACCGGATGGGTGGTGGCTCCCGCCTCCGGCTTCATGAAGGACACCAGGTTGGCCTTGACGCCCACCCGCATGCCCGGTCTTACAAACTCCAGCCCGCCAACGGCCCCCAGGGCCTCCTCCAGCGCCGCCCGGCACATCGCCGGCTCGTAGCTGGGGCAGGACACGATGGCAACGTCCGCCATAATTCTCCTCCAAGATATCAGACTGCCCCCATCATATACCATCCGCCTTGCCGGCGCAAGGAAAAAGGTGTATACTTGCCCCGAGGGAGGGCCATGAGATGAAGCAAAAGCTGTTCGCCCGTGTCCTTTTGGCCGTCGGTCTGCTGGCCCTGGCCGGGTCCGCTTTGTTCCTCGCCCTATCCTGGCGCGCCATGCCGGACCGGATACCCACCCACTTTGGCGCCGCCGGTCAGATCGACGGCTGGGGTCCGAAGTCCACCGCCCTGATATTGCCTATCCTGGGCGCGCTCATGTTCGGCATATTCCAGTTCGCGGCGCTTCTGTGTTCCGGCATGAAAAAGACCGACGGCGTCCGGCCAATGCTGGCCATGGAGACCATGTGCCGCCTGCTGGCTGTGCTCACGGCCCTGGTCTTCGCCTATATGACCATCTGCTCCGTCCGGGCCGTGCCCATGGGCCGCTGGTTCATGGCAGCGTTCCTCGGCGCGGGAGTTCTCATCCTGATCGCCTGCATCGCCTGGGCGTGTATACCAAAGAAACGCAAATGAGCAAAGCACCCTGCTCTCGGGCAGGGTGCTTTCTATAGAAACTCATTCAGCACAGGGGCGCGAAGATGC
Organism: uncultured Oscillospiraceae bacterium; assembly: GCA_947631865.1. Classification (GTDB taxonomy): domain Bacteria; phylum Bacillota; class Clostridia; order Oscillospirales; family Oscillospiraceae; genus CAJOIG01. The sequence goes on from CANRNF010000087.1 coordinate 2,655, forward strand.
GCAGCACGCCGTCTATGAGCCAGTGCCAGAATCCCTTGTCGATATTGTCCAGGGTCCGCTCCCGGCACTTGGCCTGGGTGGCCAGAAAGTCCGTTTTCAGGTCTTTGAGCAGGGACGCCTTATAGAACAGGGAGTTGTTCTCAAAGTGCAGGAAAAGGCTCCGGTAGTCCAAATTCACCGTGCCCACCGAGCACATGAGGTCGTCCACCACGCTGGCCTTGGCATGGACGAAGCCTGGGGTGTACTCGTATATCTTCACTCCCGCCTCCAAAAGCACGGGATAGAAGCTCCGGCCCATGCGGTAGACCATCTTCTTGTCGGGGATGCCGGGCATGATGATGCGCACGTCCACGCCCCGGCGGGCCGCCCGGACGAACGCGCCCAGCAACGCGTCCCCCGGCATGAGATAGGGGGTGTAGAACCAGGCGTATTCCTTCGCCTGGCTGAGCAGGTCGATGAACAGCTCGTTGGATACCGCGTAATTCTCCAGCGGGGAGTCGTAGTAACTCAGCACCAGGCCGTCCCCGGCCGCGCCCGCCGGGGACGCCTCGGGCGGGACCAAGAATTCATCGGGGACGGGATCGTCGTGGGCGAAGGCGTTCCAGAACGCGGCGAACATGCGGGTGTAATTTCCCACGGCCTCCCCGGTGAGTTTGAAGCCGATATCCTTCCAGTGGCCGAACCGCTCGACGTGATTGATATACTCGTCCGCCAGGTTCACGCCGCCGGAGAAAGCCACTTTCCCGTCGATGATGAGCATCTTCCGGTGGTCCCGGCAGTTGAGTGTGCCCTTGATGAACAGCAGGGGGTTGAAGGGGGCCACCCGGATGCCCTTTTTCGCCAAGGTGCCGGCGTTTTTCCAGGAGTAGGTGCCGATGCTGCCCAAGTCGTCATACAGTACCCGCACGTCCACGCCCTGGGCGGCCTTTCGGGCCATGATCTCCACCATGGAGTCCCACATCAGGCCGTCCTCCAGGATGAAGTATTCCACAAAGATGAACTTCTCCGCCTTTTCCAGCTCTTCCAGCATCACAGGGAACATGTCGTCCCCAAGAGGATAATACGTCGCCTCCCGGTTGGCATGCAGGGGGAAACCCGTGGCGTTCTGTATGGTGCGGAATGTCTGGGCGGCACGGGGCGCCTCTCCGGTCAGTTTATCATAGAGGGGCGCGGACTGGTCCGGCCAGGCGGGGAGCGCCTTTGCCTCCGCCAGCTTTTTCCGCAGGGGCCGGGTGGTGCGCTTGTTGCCGAAGATGAGGTACAAAAGCGCGCCGGGCAGGGGCACTGTCAGCACCAGCAGCAGCCAGATGATCTTGTAGGTGCCCTCGTCCTGCTTGGTGATGATGTACAGCACCAGCAGGAACGCCAGGATGGACAGGGCCAGGCTGATGGCGCCCGCCCAGGGCCGCAGCCAGGACATGAGCACCGCCAGCCACAATAGCTGCAGCACCACCGCCGGGAGAATGGTCAGTACACGCCGGAGTATCTTGTTCATGGTCTCGCCTCCGCCTTGATGTTGTCCCTATTTTACTCCATTTTCCACCGGCCCACAAGGGGCAAAAGCTATTGCTCCCCGCGGCCCTATGGGGTAAAATAGAAGATACGAAAGGGGCGGTGCCAGAATGGATAACCGTATAGACCGGCTGGAAGACGACATCCTCCTGTTCTTCAACGGACATATGGAGGTCTATCCCCTGTATAAGGCCTTTGAAGCGCGGCTGCTCCGGCAGTATCCACAGACCCGTATCAAAGTCCAGAAGACGCAGATATCCTTCTCCGGCCGGTATATGTTCGCCTGCGTGTCCTTCCTGCGGCCCAAGAAAAAGTCGGAGCTTCCCCAGGACTACTTCGTCCTGACATTGGGGCTGCCCTACCCCCTTCCGTCGGAGCGGGCAGCGGTGAAAACGGAGCCCTATCCCGGCCGTTGGACGACCCACATCGTCATAAGCCGCGAGAACGATCTGGACGAGGAGCTGTTCGGCTGGCTGGAACAGGCCCATACTTTTGCACAGCGCAAGTGAATGGGCACGTGAAAGGAGGATGAATCGGTGAAGCGCACGAAGCTCCGGGACCGGGAACTGCCGGACTATACGAAGGGCGAAGAGGTTTTCAATATGACCTCCCACATCGCCGGCGGGGCCATCGGCGTGGCGGCGCTGGTGCTGTGCGTGGTGCGGGCGGCGCTGCACCATGACCCCTGGGGCGTGGTGGGCGGCGCCGTCTTCGGCGTGTCCATGATCCTGCTGTACACCATGTCCAGCGTCTACCACGGTCTGCAGCCGGGCACGGGCAAACGGGTGCTGCAGGTGATCGACCACTGCACCATCTATTTTCTCATCGCGGGCACCTATACGCCCCTGCTCCTCAGCGCCATGCGGCCCATCGACCCGGTGGCCAGCTGGGTGCTGTTTGGCGTCGTCTGGTCGCTGACCATCCTGGCCACGGTGCTCACGGCCATCGACCTGCGCCGCTACCGGGCCTTCTCCATGGTCTGCTACATCGGCATCGGCTGGGCCATCATCTTCAAGGCCCCCTTGCTCGTCGAAGCCGTCGGCTGGCCCGGCTTCTGGCTCATCCTGGCGGGCGGCGTGTCCTACACCGTGGGCGCGGTCCTCTTCGGGCTGGGAAAGAAGCACCGCTATATGCACAGCGTCTTCCATCTGTTCGTGGTGGCGGGCAGCATACTGCACACGCTGGCCATCCTCCTCTACGCCCTGTGAGCGCTGTGCAGTTACCTGTGTATTTAAACACCCAGATAGAGTCAACCCCTCCGGCATCGCCGGAGGGGTTGACTTATCAGGTATAACAGCTATTACGCCATTGTCACCATGTCGGCGTAACCGGTCTGGGTCAGGATGTCCCGGACCGTCTCGTTGACCCCGGACAGGGCCACATGGCCAGGCTGCACCGCCTTGATCATCATCAGCAGCACACGCAAGCCAGCCGAGGAGATGTAGGCCAGCGCCGACATGTCCACATGCACGTCGGTAAGGTCCATCGCCCTGGCGGCCTTCTCATAGGCGGCCAGAAATTCCGGCGCGGTGATGGAGTCCACCCGGCCACGCAGGGTCACATCCATGACCCCGCCCCGGGCCTTGATGGACACGCCGAAGGCGTCGCCGCCCGCGTCGGCCAGGGGCACCGCGTCCCCGTCCGGGGTGATGGTCCAGAGACTGATGTGCTCCATAGCCTGGCGAGCCAGCTCCGTCCGCTCAGGGTCCAGGCTCCCCAGCTTCGGCATCCGCTCCGCCACAGGCGTGAGCTCCGCTTTCAGACCGTGGGCGCGGAGGGCATCCTTCGCCGCGGCAAACGCCTGCTCCGGCGCGCCCCGGATGAGCATCACGTTTCCGAATTTCACGTCCGCCTCGCCGCTGAAGGTGCTCTTGGAGGCGTTCAGGGTGGACTGGGCCTTGTCCCCCGCCATGGCTTTGAGGACCGCGCTCATGTTGGCGCTTCTGCCCAGGGCATCCACCGCCGCCTTCGCTTTGGCGGGGTCGTTCATGACCACCATGGTCATGGATATGTACACGCGGCTGACCTCCGGGTCCTGGGTGATCCACACGCCGCCGAACTCCTCCAGGATGCGCCGGATGTTGTCCAGCAGCGCGGCCAGCTCCGGATCGGTGAAGTACATCAGAAGCCCCTCGGTGGTGATGCACAGCGGCCCCTGGGCCCCCTCCAGCGCCGCCCGGAGGGAAGCGTAGTTGGTGGCGTCCACGCCGTGATACGTCACGTCCCGCTTCTGGCCGCGCTCGGCCAGCATCTTATCCACCAGCGGGCCCATCTCCTCCGCCACCGCGGGCAGGTCGCAGGCGATGTACCGCTTATCCGCGATGAAGTCCTCCAGGGCCCGCGGGGTGTAGCCGCAGGGCAGGTCCACGACGGTCTTCGCGCCGGTGGCCTGTATAAAGGCGTTCATGGAGCGGTAACGCAGCTCCAGCGTGGCCACGTTGGACTGGCCCATAGCCTTTTTCCTCTCGTCGCTGTATGTCATGCCGGCCAGGTCCAGACCCAGCTTCTCCGCCATCATGGCGGCGTCGGCGTGGCCCGCCTGGGCCAGCTGCAGCAGCGTGGCCTTGGCCGTGTTGAATACGGGATTGGTCCTCTCCCGCAGCTCCTGCATATTATCCATAATACTCCCTCCTGCCTTCCGCAGCTTAGGTCACCTTTTCACTCTTTCCCGGTCCCGGTTTTTAGCGGTGCTCTGTGTGTCCGTCGGAGCCGTCAGGCTTCTTCGTCCCCTTCTCCCCATATAGCGCACCAGCAGCGGCATCTTTTCTTCTTATCAAGCCAACGCATAGCTTTATCACTCCACTCACCGCCGCCGCCAGCTATGCAGGCGCAGGTTTTACTCCACTCGTCCGATTCTCCGCCGCCGCCTCCAACGCACCAGCACCACTGTCCCCCGGCGACCGCTTCCGCCTCATTTTCGTCCAGGGTATCCGCTTTGTCTAAAACCTCTTTCTTCTCTTCGTCTGACATTTCTTTAGCGGTGATCTGTTCCGCCTCCGCCGAGCGGGCAGACTCAATTACCCCCCCCCCGCGACCGTTTTCACCTTGTCTTCGTCCAGGGCCTTCTCTTGGTCCAGGATCTCTTTTTTCTCCTCGGCTGACATTTTTAGTTCCTCCCTTTCACATTTTCCTGGGTTCGTTTTCGTGTTCGATTTGTATCCGTCGGAGCCGTCAGGCTTCTCAAACGCCAGCTCCGAGAAAGGGACAGGCGCAACGACATCTAATATTATTATCTGCCGCACCTTTATCATTATACTCTCCACCACCGCCTGCTACGCAGACGCAGGTTTTGCTTTCTCTATCCGCTTCTCCGCCGCCGCCCCCAAAGCAAAAGCACCCATCACCCCCGGTGACCGCTTTCACCTCGTCTTCGTCCAGTTGGTCCTCCTGCTTCAGGATCTCTTTCTTCTCTTCGTCTGGCATTTCTTTAGCGGCGATCTGTTCCGCCGCCGAGCGGGCAGACTCAATTACCCCCCCCCGCAACCGCTTCCGCCTCGTCTTCGTCCACGGTATCCGCTTTTTCCAAAACCTCTTTTTTCTTTTCGTCTGACATTTTTGTTCCTCCCTTGTATAAAATATTTTTTATTGCTTTTCCGGCAGCTGGATGGTCTCCATGACCTGGCTGATCCTGTCCGCCCAGCCGCCTTTGAAGAGGGCGCAGGCCGCCATGTCCCGGCCCATGATGTCCTCCGGGGTGGTCTCCAGCGCGCTGGCCCGGCAGCCGCCCAGACAGTATCCGGCGTGCTCGCAGCCGCAGCACTCCGGGTTGTGGGCCAGCACTTCCGAGCCCTTCGTCTCAATGAGCCGCATATAGGACGAGTCGGTGATGCACTGCTTCAGCCCCAGCTCCGTGATGAGCGGATAGTTCTCCTGGATGGGCATGCCGGACAGGGACATGCAGGGCAGCGCCCGCCCCTCCGCGGAGATATACATCACCATCCGCGCGTGGCCGCAGACGCACTCCCGCGCCGGGTCCGCGCACCAGCTCTTCTTCAGGGGGATAGCCCACTCCTTCGGGCTCGCCGGCGAGGCGCTGAAGAACCCGCCCAGCTGCAGCGTCAGGGGCATGCCGTCCTCGTAATACTGCGGGATGTAATCCAGGTAGATACGGAACAGCTCTTCCATGTCGATGGCGGGACCGTATCCGCCCTCTTTCCACGCGCCCACATCCGCGATGGGGTTGGTCTTTAAGGAGCCGCAGCCCACGCTGGCCAGGAACCGGATCGACTCCCGCAGGGTGTGCTTGTTCCGCTGGTGGATGCACATTTCCGCGCCGGTGGGGAAGCCATGCTCCCGGCAGCGCAAAAACGCGTCCGTCACATATTTTTCCGCGCCGGGAACGCCCCGGAGCCAGTCGTGCCAGCCCACCCCGTCGAAGCTCATGTTGAACTCGGGACGGATGCCCCGATCCTCCAGCTTTTTCAAGAGCTCGTCCGTCACCAGCCGGCCGTTGGAATAGATCGTGGAAATGTGCACGCCGCCCTCCAGCAGCACGTCCACGATGTCGAAAAAGTCCGGCCGCACCAGCGGCTCCCCGCCGGTCAGGGTCACGTCCGCTATGCCGCAGTCCACGATCTGCCGGGCGATGCCCATCGCCGTGTCATGGTCCAGCTCCCCGTACTTGGCGTCCGGCGCGGACATGTAGCAGTGCTTGCACCGATAATTGCACCGCCCCGTCACGGACCAGTGCGCCGTGCGGATGTAGCGGTTGTCGTAGAACTTATACAGCTGATAGTCCTTCAGCTTCGTCCCCGGCTCGCAGGCGTGTATGACGCCCTGTTCTTCCAGTTTCTTCAGCGCCTGCTTCCGCTCCTCGGACGCGCCCGCCTGATCTGTGCGGCCGTCCATGTCCAGGAGCAGGGCCATATCCGCTTTCTGCAGGAAGGTCGTCCGCCCTCTGCGCCGGTCCACCAGCGCGAACGGCAGCTTCTGCCAGCCCCGCAGGGCATAGCGCTCATCCAGTATATAATACATTCTTCCTCCTGTTTGACGGTCTGCTTCTTTCTCCGATACCCTGGTCACAGTATCAGAAAATCCGGGACAGATGTCAATAGCTGTGTCCCGAATTGCAGAAATCACGACTCGAATTGCATCTTCATGGGTCAATTTCGGCGCGGATGTGCGCTATAATGGCACAGTTATAAATGCTTTTTTCAGCTCTGATAAGGGAAAAACCCATTCTCTGAGCACAAAAAAGCCTTGAAGCCACTCGACTCCAAGGCTCTTATAAAACCCGCAAAGCACGATGAACAGGGCATAAACGCCAAAACGCCAGAGTAAAGAAAACTTTACTCTGGCGTGGCAGGGGAAGAAGGTTTCGAACCCTCGGCCTACGGTTTTGGAGACCGTCGCTCTGCCAACTGAGCTATTCCCCTACGTTTGCTGGAAAGGTATATCCCCTTTCGGGGTCCCCACAAAAGCCCAGCAAAGCGGGTTTCATGGGAGAAAGTATATCCCCTCTCGGGGTCCCCACAAAAGCCCAGCGCAGCGGGTTTTGTGGGGAAAAGGAGGAAGTTTTTCGACCGACGCATGGGGCCTCGCTTCGCGAGGACCCATCGTCTTCGGAAAACTTCCGACGTGGTGGACCATCAGGGACTCGAACCCCGGACCGACCGGTTATGAGCCGGCTGCTCTACCAACTGAGCTAATGGTCCAAATCCCAAATAATCGAACGAAGCCGCCGCGCACGCGGCGGCTTCGCCTGGCGCCTCTTGTTGGACTCGAACCAACGGCCTGCGGATTAACAGTCCGTCGCTCTACCGACTGAGCTAAAGAGGCATATGAGCGGGGTCCGCTTTCGCGGACCCCGATGTTGGCAGCGACCTATTTTTCCAGTCCGTCTCCAGACGAGTATCTTCGGCACAGTCGGGCTTAACTACCGTGTTCGGAATGGGAACGGGTGGACCCCCGCTGTAATAGCCACCAACTATGGTACACCATCAGGGACTCGAACCCTGGACACCCTGATTAAGAGTCAGGTGCTCTACCAACTGAGCTAATGGTGCATATGCGCGGAAGAAAAGTGGTGACCCGAGGGAGAGTCGAACTCCCGTTTGGGGCGTGAGAGGCCCCCGTCTTGACCACTTGACCATCGGGCCACTTTTCATCCAAAGGGCGAGTGCGCCCTGAAGACTGAACAATGGAGGGTGGAGAAGGAAAGAAGGCTGTGAGTCTGCATATCGCATAGGTCAAGCCCTCGGGTTATTAGTACCGGTCGGCTGAACACATTACTGTGCTTACACCTCCGGCCTATCAACG
>CANRNF010000088.1 GCA_947631865.1 uncultured Oscillospiraceae bacterium
AACGCCCGCTCCGGCGGCGGCGTCCGTGTGGGCTTCGAGGGCGGCCAGATGCCTCTGGCCCGCCGCATCCCCAAGCGTGGCTTCAACAACATCTTTGCCAAGCCTCTGGAATCCGTCAATGTGAGCGTGCTCAACGATCGGTTCCCTGACGGCGCTGAGATCGATGCCCAGGTCCTGCTGGACGCTGGCGTGCTCTCCAAGTGCCAGTACGGCGTCAAGATCCTCGGCAACGGGGAGCTGACCAAGAAGCTCACGGTCCGTGCCACGGCCTTCTCCGCGTCTGCCAAAGAAAAGATAGAGGCCGCCGGCGGAAAGGCTGAGGTGGTTTGAAGTGTTTAAGACATTCGCAAACGCCTGGAGGATAACGGAGATCCGCAAGAAGATCCTCTTCACGCTGTTCATCATCCTCCTGTACCGTGTGGGCAACGCTGTGCCTGTTCCCTTTGTCAACGTGACGTATCTGCAGGAGTATTTCCGCTCCCTGGAGAATACGGTCCTGGGACTGTATAACGTCATGTCGGGCGGTGCCTTCTCTCAGGCGACCATCTTCGCCCTGAGCATCCAGCCCTATATCAACTCCTCCATCATCATCCAGCTCCTGTGCGTGGCTATCCCCGCCCTGGAGCGGATGAGCAAGGACGAGGGCGAAGAGGGCCGGAAGAAGATCGCCTCCATCACCCGTTACGCCACCGTGGGCATCGCCCTTCTGCAGGGCTTCGCCTACTATATGCTGATCAAGACCAACAACCTCCTGACCACGGACGGCCACGGCGTCTGGGCGGCGGTCGTCATCATCGCCACCTTCTGCGCCGGCTCCGCCCTGATCATGTGGCTGGGCGAGCAGATCACTGAGTTCGGCATCGGCAACGGCATCTCCATCATCCTGTTCGCCAGTATCGTCAGCCGTTTCCCCTCCAGCATCATCGCCACCATCTCCGGCGTGTCCGGCGGTTCCGTGGCCTGGTGGGCGGCCGCGCTGACCTTCCTTGGCGCCATCGCGATCATCATCCTGATCGTGTTCGTGAATGATGCGGAGCGCCGCATACCGGTGCAGTACTCCAAGCGCGTCGTGGGCCGGAAGATGTACGGCGGCCAGAGCACCCACCTTCCCATGAAGGTGAACATGTCCGGCGTCATGCCCATCATCTTCGCCCAGTCCATCGCCACGCTGCCCGGCACGCTGGTGCAGCTGTTCGGCTGGAACGGCAGCTTTGCCCGGTATATCTCCAGCCAGAAGACCTGGACGTTCGTCATCGTCTACGCGCTGCTGATCGTCTTCTTCGGCTACTTCTATTCCACCATCCAGTTCAACCCCATCGAGATCAGCAACAACCTGCGCAAGAACGGCGGCTTCATCCCCGGCTACCGGCCGGGCAAGCCCACCAGCGAGTTCATCCAGAAGGTGCTCAATAAGATCACCCTGTTTGGCAGCCTGTATCTCTGCATCATCGCCGCCGTGCCCTATATCGTGAGCATGTACTCTGACACCGCCTCCAACCTGGGCATCTCCCTGGGCGGCACCTCCATCATCATCGTGGTGGGCGTGGCCCTGGAGACCGTGCAGGCCCTGGAGAGCCAGATGCTCATGCGCCACTACAAGGGCTTCCTTGAGTAAGAGGGAGGGCGCTCGAATATGAAGATCATCATGCTCGGCGCCCCCGGCGCAGGGAAAGGGACCCAGGCGGAGATCCTCTCCAAGAAACTGGGCATCCCCACTATCTCCACCGGCAACATCCTCCGGGCGGCCGTGAAGGCCGGCACCCCCGTGGGCCTGAAGGCCAAGGCCTTCATGGATGCGGGCAAGCTGGTCCCGGACGACGTGATCATCGGCATCCTGGCCGAGGCCCTGAACGGCCCCGAGTGCGCCAAGGGTTATATCCTGGACGGCGTGCCCCGGACCATCCCCCAGGCCGAGGCCATGGAGGCCCAGGGCGTGGACATCGACGTGGCCCTGGATCTGGATGTGCCGGACGAGGCCATCGTGGCCCGCATGGGCGGCCGGCGCGTGTGCCCCGCCTGCGGTGCCACCTACCACATCGTGAACAATCCCCCGAAGAAGGAGGGCGTGTGCGACAAGTGCGGCGCGGACCTTATCATCCGCGCGGACGACGCCCCCGAGACAGTGCTCGACCGGCTGCGCACCTACCATGAGCAGACGGAACCCCTGCTGGCCTTCTATCGCGAGAGAGGCAAGCTCAAGACCGTGGAGAACAAACCCACCATCGAGGAGAACACGGCGGAGCTCATGAAGGCGCTGGGTATATGAGCAATATCATCATCAAATCTCCACGGGAGATCGAGATCATGCGCCAGGCGGGGAGAATTACCGCGGCTGCCCGGACTTTGGCCCGGGAAATGGTGATCCCCGGCATGACCACGGCCGAGATCGACCGGGAGGTGAAGCACTTCATCGTCAAGAGCGGCGCCAAGCCCACGTTCCTGGGCTACGGCGGGTTTCCCGCCAGCGTGTGCCTCTCCGTCAACGATGAGGTGATCCACGGCATCCCCGGCCACCGCGTCATACACGAGGGCGACATCGTCTCCGTGGACGTGGGGGCCACCTGGAAGGGCTATGTGGGCGACTGTGCCGGCACCTACGTTGCAGGCAAGGGCACAGAGGCGGCGAAAAACCTCATCGCCGTCACGCGCCAAAGCTTTTTCGAGGGGATCAAACAGGCCCGTGCAGGCAGCCGCGTAGGCGACATATCCCACGCCGTTCAGACATATGTTGAACAGAATGGCTGTTCGGTGGTGCGGGAATATGTGGGCCACGGTGTGGGGAGCCAGATGCACGAGGCCCCGGAGGTCCCGAATTTCGGCAGACCCGGACATGGTCCCACCCTGGTGAAGGGCATGACCATCGCGGTGGAGCCGATGGTGAACGCGGGCACATGGCAGGTGAAAGTCCTGCCGGACGGGTGGACCGTCAAGACCCTGGACGGAAGCCTTTCCGCCCACTATGAGAACACCATCCTCATCACCGACGGGGAGCCCGAGATCCTCACCTTCGCGGAGGACCTGTATCAATGAGAACGCCCGCGCCTTACGACGTGGTCGTGTCCCTGGCGGGGCACGACAGGGGCAAACTCTTTCAGGTCACCGCCGCAAGGGGAGAACGGCTCCTGGTCTGCGACGGACGGAACCGCAAACTGGAAGACCCCAAGCTCAAAAGCCCCAAGCATGTGCGCGTCCTGGCCCGGTGCGACAAGGCCCCGGCCACGGACAGGGAGATCCGGCAGACATTAGCACAGGCGGCCCAAGAGGCCGCGGCGAAGGAGGGAAGACTTCTTGGCGAAGGATGACGTTATCGAACTGGAGGGTACGGTAGTCGAGGCCCTGCCCAACACCATGTTCCAAGTGGACATCGGCGGCGGGCATACGATCCTGGCCCACATCTCCGGTAAGCTGCGGATGAACTTTATCCGCATCCTCCCCGGCGATAAGGTCACGGTGCAGATGTCGCCCTACGACCTCACCCGAGGCCGTATCACCTGGCGCACCAAGTAACTTTATAACCGCGTACTTTTTAAGGAGGCTACTAACATGAAAGTTAGGCCCAGTGTCAAGCCCATGTGCGAGAAATGCAAGATCATTAAGCGCCATGGCCGGGTGATGGTGATCTGCCCCAACCCGAAGCACAAGCAGAGACAAGGCTGACAGCCTATCTGGAAGAAAGGACTGATCGAGAAGAATGGCACGTATCGCTGGCGTTGACCTGCCGAAGGACAAGCGTGTGGAGATAGGCTTGACCTATGTCTACGGCATTGGCAGGACTTCCGCAAAGAAAATACTGGAAGAGACCGGTATTGATCCGGACACCCGCGTGAAGGACCTCTCCGAGGCGGATGAGGCCAAGCTCCGTGAGTGCATCGACAAGGAGTATGTGGTGGAGGGCGACCTCCGCCGGCAGAACGCCCTTGACATCAAGCGGCTGATGGAGATCGGCTCTTACCGTGGCACCCGCCACCGCAAGGGCCTGCCCGTGCGCGGTCAGCGGACCAAGACCAATGCCCGCACCCGCAAGGGCCCCAAGCGCACCATCGCCAACAAGAAGAAGTAAGGAGGGAAGAGAAACATGGCAGCAGCTGCTCAGAAGGGCAAGAAAGTCGTCCGCACTCGCCGCAGAGAGCGGAAGAACATCGAGAAGGGCCAGGTCCATATCAGCTCTTCCTTCAACAACACCATGGTCACCGTGACCGATACCAACGGCAACGCCCTCAGCTGGGCCAGCGCCGGCGGCATGGGCTTCCGGGGCAGCCGGAAATCCACTCCCTTCGCGGCCTCTACCGCCGCGGAGACCGCGGCCCGCGCCGCCATGGAGCACGGCCTGAAGACCGTGGAAGTGTTCGTCAAGGGTCCCGGCAGCGGCCGTGAAGCCGCCATCCGCGCCCTGCAGACCGCCGGCCTGGAGGTCACCATGATCAAGGACGTCACCCCCATTCCTCACAATGGCTGCCGTCCCCCGAAGCGCCGCCGCGTCTGATGTAAGGGAGGAACGAATAATATGGCAAGATATACGAATGCGGTGTGCCGCCTGTGCCGCCGCGAGAACCAGAAGCTCTTTCTGAAGGGCGACCGGTGCTACACGGACAAGTGCTCCATCGCCGTTCGCTCCTATCCCCCCGGGATGCATGGCCAGGGCCGGAGCAAGACCTCCGAGTACGGCATGCAGCTGCGTGAGAAGCAGAAGGCCAAGCGTTACTACGGCGTGCTGGAAGCCCAGTTCCGCAAGTATTTCGACATGGCCGAGCGCCGTCCCGGTCAGGCCGGCGAGAACCTGCTCTCCATCCTGGAGTCCCGTCTGGACAACGTGGTCTACCGTCTCGGCTTCGCTATGAGCCGTCCCGAGGCCCGTCAGCTCGTCACCCACGGCCATTTCACCGTGAACGGCCGCAAGGTGGACGTGCCCAGTTTCCTGGTCAAACCCGGCATGGTGATCTCTGTCAAACCCTCCAGCCGCGACTTGGATAAGATCAAGGCCAACATCGAGGCCAACGCGTCCCGTCAGCCGCCCAAGTGGCTCGACTACGACGCGGCGAATATGCTTGCAAAGGTGACCGGCGTCCCCGCCAAGGAGGACATCGATCTGCCCATCGAGGAGCATCTGATCGTCGAGTTGTACTCCAAGTAAGCCCTCACAGGTTGGTAAGCTGAAAACCGCGTGGCGCCTTTTGGCGTACATTTAAAGGAGGGTATCGAACGCATGATAGAGATCGAGAAGCCGCGCATCGAGTGCGTGGAAAATCCCGCCGACGAGAGCTATGGGAAGTTCATCGTGGAGCCCCTGGAGCGGGGCTACGGTACGACCCTGGGCAACTCCCTGCGCCGGGTGCTTCTGAGCTCTCTGCCGGGCACGGCGGTGACGACTGTCAAGATCGCCGGCGTCCAGCACGAGTTTTCCACGATCCCCGGCGTCAAGGAAGACGTGACGGAGATCGTCCTGAACATCAAAAACCTCATCGCCAGCCTGCACCGGGACGGCCCCAAGACCGTCTACATCGAGGCGGAGGGCGAGTGTGAGGTGACGGCGGGCGACATCAAGGCCGACGGCGAGGTGGAGATCCTCAACCCGGAGCTGCACATCGCGACCCTCGGCCCTGACGCCAGCCTGTCTATGGAGATGACTATCAGCCACGGCCGCGGCTATGTGCCCGCGGAGAAGAACAAGCCCACCCAGGCCGTGGCGGGCGTCATCCCCGTAGACTCCATATACACCCCGGTCCTGAAGGTGAACTACGCCGTGGAGAACACCCGCGTGGGCAACCAGACGGACTACGACAAGCTGACGCTGGAGGTCTGGACCGACCGGACCATCAGCCCCCGCGACGCCGTCTCCCTGGGCGCGAAGATCCTCTGCGACCACTTCACCCTGTTCACCGACCTGAGCGAGAGCGTGAGCATGGGTTCCACCGTGGTGGAGAAGACCGAGGCCGTGAAGGACAAGGTCATGGAGATGACCATCGAGGAGCTGGACCTGTCCGTGCGCAGCTTCAACTGCCTGAAACGCGCAAACATCAACACGGTGGAGGACCTGGTCTCCAGGACCCAGGACGAGATGATCAAGGTGCGCAACCTTGGCCGCAAGAGCCTGGAGGAAGTCATCCAGAAGCTGGCTATGATGGGTCTGAGCCTGGCCAGCGACGACGACAGCAAGTAGATCCTGCACCGACACTCACTTTTGGAGGTAAACGAAAATGCCCGGAACTCGCAAGCTCGGCAAGCCGACGGCTGCCCGGATGGCTATGCTCCGTCAGCAGGTCACCGACCTTCTGGCTACCGGCCGCATGGAGACCACTGTCACCCGCGCCAAGGAGGTCCGTCCTCTGGCCGAGCGGATGATCACCCTGGGTAAGAAAAAGGGCCTGGCCAACTACCGCCTGGCGATGAAGTTCCTCACCCGGGAGGACGTGGCGAAGAAGGTCTTCGATGAGCTGGCTGTGAAGTATGCCGACCGCAACGGCGGCTATACCCGCATCACCCGCACCGGCACCCGCCGGGGCGACGCCGCCGAGATGGCCGTCATCGAACTGGTGTGATGCTGTAAAGAGCGCAAATGCCCCCTGCCATTCGGCAGGGGGCGTAAATTTTATCCTTTATCTTTTTTCTACTTCATATAGTAGGCGGCCACGATGCTGGAGGACAGCACGCCGTCCACCTCGCCCTTCATAAGGGCCTGGAACAGGCCCTCCGTGTTGGTCTGGTAGATGACGGAGCCCAGGCTCTGGACGAACTTCTCGTTCTGGTAGAGCACCTTCTCGTCCGCCACAGTGACGCCCAGGGTCTTGCCCTTCAGGCCGGAGCGGCGGCGGATATGGCTGCCATACCGGGCCACCAGCACGTACCGGCTGGTGAGGTAGGCGGGGGATATGTCCATATTGTCGGTGACGGCGGAATCCTGGACAGCCATGGCGATGTCGATATTGCCGGCGTTCAGCTCGATCTCCGCGTTCTCCATGGCGATGGGGTAGAAGGACACGTCCCAGCTGAGGTAGTCGCAGATCTGGAGGATGAACTCCACGTCGAAGCCCTCGTAACCCGCGTTGGAGAGGTAGCTCAGGGGCATGTTGTTCAGGTCGATGCCCACGATGACGGTCCGGGCAGGCACGCTGTCCCAATAGGGCTCCATGGCGTCCGCATCCGCGTCCACGGCGATCAGGTTCTCCCCGAACCAACGGACAGAGCTGGCCCGCAGGACGCTGCTGGAGGCGAGCACCTCCATGGCCGCCGAGACATAGTCCTTCAGCCGGTCCCCCTTGCGGAAGGCGATGTGGTAGCTGCTCTCGCCGCTGTAGTCGTCCACGACCCGGTAGCCGCCGCTGCCGCCGCAGGCGCACATGGTGGCCAGCAGGATGGCGCACAGCGCCAGACACAGCGCCGCGCGGAGCTTTTGCCGCATAGAGGGACCTCCTTTCCGAAAAAAGCTACATATATAAAAGCCGCACATTTTCATGTGCGGCTTCTATATTACCTGATACAGGGGGGAAAATCAAGGGGAAATATGTCAACTTAAGACTGTTTTAAGACTGTTTGTAGCTCTCAAGGAACCGGCGGGTCCGCTCCTGGGTGGGGGCCTCGATGACCTGCCGGGGGTCGCCCTGCTCCACCACCACGCCGCCGTCCATGAATATCACCTGGGTGGATACATCCCGGGCAAAGGCCATCTCATGGGTGACGATGATCATGGTGGTCTGCTTCTCGGCCAGCTCCCGGATGACCCGCAGCACCTCCTGGGTCAGTTCCGGGTCCAGGGCGGAGGTGGGCTCGTCGAAGCACAGTATATCCGGCCGCAGGGCCAGAGCCCGTGCGATGGCCACCCGCTGCTGCTGGCCGCCGGAGAGCTGGTGGGGATAGTTGTCCATCCGGTCGGAAAGGCCCATCTGCCCGAGGAGCTTGCGGGCCTCGTCGTCGATGCGGGCGAATATCTCCTTTTTGTTGGCCTTGTAGTCCGGCTCGTCCTTGGCCAGGAGCCGTCCGGCCAGGGTCACATTTTGAAGGGCGGTATACTGGGGGAACAGGTTGAAGGACTGGAACACCAGCCCGAAGTGGAGCCGCTTGCGCCGGATCTCTGACTCCCGCTGGGTGGCGGGGTCGGCGGCGTCGAAAATGGTCTCGCCGTTCACGGCGATGGTGCCCCCGTCCGGCGTCTCCAAAAAGTTCAGGCACCGCAGCAGGGTGGTCTTGCCGGAGCCGGAGGAGCCGATGATGGATACCACCTGCCCCTTCTCCAGGGAGAAGCTGATGTCCTTCAGCACTTCCGTGCTGCCGAAGCTCTTGCGGATATCTTTTACGTCCAGAATAGCCATGGCGCCCTCCTGTCAGCGGAAATAGTCCAGCCGTTTTTCCAGCCGGCCCAGCAGCACCGTGACGATGCCGTTGAAGACGAGATAGTAGACGGCGGTGAAAAACAGCGGCCAGATGGCGCCGGCGATGCCGTGGGAGCCCTTCAAAAACGACTGACCGGCCCAGATGATCTCCTGCAGGGCGATGATGCGGGCCAGAGACGTGTCCTTCACCAGGGTGATGATCTCGTTGGACATGGGCGGCACGATGCGCTTGATGACCTGCAGGAGAGTGACCTTAAAGAATATCTGGCTCTTCGTCATGCCCAGCACCAGGCCCGCCTCCTGCTGGCCCACGGGGACGGACTGGATGCCGCCCCGGTATATCTCGGAGAAGTAGCAGGCGTAGTTGAAGATGAACGCGATGGCGGAGGCCAAAAACCGGCCCGACTCGCCCTTGCCCCAGATGTTGTGGCCCCAGACCATGCCTGGGAAATAGAAGATGATGAGCAGCTGGATCATCAAGGGCGTGCCCCGGACCACCCACACCACCAGCCGGGTCAGTACGCTCAGGGGCTTGAAGCGGCTCATGGAACCGAAGGCGATCACAAGGCCTAAGGGAATGGCTCCCAGGCCTGTCACAAAGAAGAGCTTTAAGGTCTGCAAAAAGCCCTCGTTCAGCGCCTTGAGCACGATGGGCATCTGTTGGAGTATCAGGTCCATGGATGGTCTCCTTCTCACGCAAATGGCCCCCTCTGACGAGGGGGCTGTCACCGCCCTTGAGGCGGTGACTGAGGGAGAGATAGTTTTTATCCCTCCCTCCGTCACGGCTTCGCCGTGCCACCTCCCTCGTCTGAGGGAGGCTTAAAAGCAGTTCTTACTCCGCGGCGACGTCAGCGGCATCGGCGGTATCCACGGTCTCGGTCTCCGTGGCGGTCTGGTCGATGACAGCCACGCCGTACGTATCAGCGATCTCCTGCATGGTGCCGTCCTCGTAGGAGGCCAGGAAGAACTCGTTCAGAGCCGCGGCCAGGTCGGAGCCCTTCCGGAAGCCCACGCCGTACTGCTCGCTGTTCAGGTTCATCACGTTCACCAGATCGTCGTAGCTGGTGCCCTCGCCCACCATGGCGTTGGCCATGACCAGGTCGATGACGGCGGCGTCGGAGGTGCCGGCGCTGACCTCCAGCAGAGCGGCGGCCTGGGTGTCCACCTCGGTGATCTCATTGCCCAGCTCCTCGGCGGCCGCCTTGCCGGCGCTGCCCTTTTCCACCGCCAGGATCAGACCTTCCAGATCCTCGGGGGCCTTATACATGTCCGCCGCGTCCGCCGGGACGATGACCGACTGGGCGTTCTCACAATAGGCGTTGGAGCACTCCATGCCTTCCAGGACTTCGTCGGTGAGGGTCATACCGTTCCAGACCACGTCGATGTTCTTGGCCTCCAGCTCGGGGATCTTGTAGTCCCAGTCGATCTCGACGAACTCCACGTCCACGCCCAGGCTCTCGGCGAAGGCCTTGGCCATATCCGCGTCAAAGCCGATCCAGTCGCCGTCTTCGTTCCGGTAGTCCATAGGCTCATACTCGGTGATGCCCACCACCAGGGAACCCTTGTCCTGGACATAGGCCAGGTCGCTCTCCTCCTCGGCGGCGGCAAAAACGGGGGTGGCCAGCAGCATCATGAGCGCCAGCGTAAAAGCAAGAATCTTCTTCATTTTGATCGTCCTCCTGAAGTGTTGTTTTTCTTGACTATTCAGCATACTACCACATTAGTGAGATAAAGTAAAGACCTTTTTTCATGTTTCCCGGATATTTTTACATTTTGTTCACCCATGGTGGGGGAACTGGTATATAATTGAGCTACATTGAACAAGTCTGCGCTGGGAATCAGGGCGCAAGGAGGCTGTCATGGCGAAAAAAGCGCTGATCGTCGAGGACGACGAGAATATATCGGAACTGCTGCGGCTGTATCTGG
>CANRNF010000089.1 GCA_947631865.1 uncultured Oscillospiraceae bacterium
CAGGACTTGTACCAGAGCTATCTTGCCGAGGATATGGCCGCGGGGAAATATCCGACCTACAAGGCCAGCGGCATGGGCTATATCCGTTTTGCCAGAGAGGAAAAAGAGCTGTTCAAGCTGCTTTTCATGTGTGACCGTAAAGGGGAGCCGCCCAAGCCGGGCAAGGAAATGGATGTGATTATTCCTCTTATCATGAAGAACACAGGACTTACCAGAGAAAAAGCGGAGCTGTTTCATCTGGAAATGTGGATCTTCGTGCATGGCGTCGCGTCCATGATCGCCACCTCGTATCTGGATTGGGAGATGGAAACCGTCAGCGAGGTACTGACGGACGCCTACATGGGTCTGAAAACACGTTTTTGTGGAGAGGTAGGGAACTAATATGGACGCCATCAAAACAGTCGAACTCACGAAAAATTACAAGGATTTGACCGCTGTGGATGGGCTGAATCTCTCTGTCCGGCAGGGCGAGCTGCTGAGTCTGCTGGGCGTCAACGGCGCGGGCAAGACCACTACCATCAAGATGCTGACGGGCCTGACCCGGCCCACCTCCGGCGACGCCTTTCTGAACGGGAGAAGCGTTTTGACGGACAGCGCGGCGGTCAAGGCCATGATCGCCGTATCGCCCCAGGAGACGGCGGTGGCCCCCAATCTGACGGCCAGGGAGAACCTGGAGCTGATGGCGGGCGTTCACGGATTCCCCAAAGCGCAGGCCAGGGATAAGGTAACAGAATCGATCGGCCGTTTTGGCCTGGGAGCGGTCGCGGACAAAAGAGCAGGAAAGCTGTCCGGCGGCTGGCAGCGGCGCCTCAGCATCGCCATGGCGCTCATCAGCGGCCCGCAGATATTGTTTCTGGACGAGCCGACGCTGGGGCTGGACGTGCTGGCGAGGAGCGAATTATGGGATATGATCCGCGCCCTCAAAGGGAACATGACCGTGATCCTCACGACCCATTACATGGAGGAGGCCGAGGCGCTTTCCGACCGGGTGGCCATTATGAAAAGCGGGCGGCTCCTGCTCACCGGCGCCCCCGCGGAGATCAAGCAACAGGCGGGTACGGACAAATTCGATGAGGCGTTCGTGCGCGTCGTAAAGGAGGGGCAGCCGTGAAAGGTCTTGCGTTTTCCAAGCGGAACGATCTGGAGGTCCTGCGCGACCCGCTGAACCTGTTTTTCGGGGTGGGTTTTCCCATCGTCCTGCTGCTCCTGCTGACCGCGATACAGGCCAATATCCCGGTGGCGATGTTTGAGATAGAGCATCTTGCGCCGGGGATCGCCGTGTTCGGGCTGTCGTTCATGACGCTGTTTTCCGCCACGCTGATCGCGAAGGACCGGAGCAGCTCTTTCCTGCAAAGGCTGTATACCACGCCCCTGACGGCGGGAGACTTCGTTCTGGGCTACCTCCTGCCGATCATGCCTATCTGCGTCGCCCAGTCGGTCATCTGCTATGGGGTGGCCGTGCTTTTGGGCCTGGAAGTGACGGTCCATATCGTGACGTCGATTTTATTCACGCTTCCCGTCGCGCTGCTGTTCGTGTCGCTGGGGCTCTTGTGCGGCAGCATTTTCACGGACAGGCAGGTGGGCGGCATCTGCGGGGCCTTGCTCACGAACCTGACGGCGTGGCTCTCCGGCATCTGGTTCGACCTGGGCCTGGTGGGCGGCGCGTTCCAAAAGATCGCGGACCTGCTGCCCTTCGTCCACGCCGTGGAGATGGAGCGGGCCGCTCTGCGGGGTGATACCGCGGGGGTGTTCCCGCATATTTGGTGGGTATCAGGCTACGCCGCCGCCGTGACGGCAGCAGCGGTGTTCGCCTTTTTGCGGCAGATGAAAAAACAGTGAACCAGAGGAGAAGCGGATCAGCGTGAAAAATTGTAGAAAGGAAACTGCAATGAACGAATCGATAAACATCGCGCTGCTTCAGATCATGCCCGCGGGGAGCATGGAGCAGAACATGGAAAAAGGCGTCCGCTGCTGCAAAGAGGCGAAAGCACAAGGAGCGGACATCGCTCTGTTCCCGGAGATGTGGAGCAGCGGATATACCATTCCCCATGATACGGAGAAGCTGGACGCGCTGGCCGTTCCCGCGGACGGAGCGTTCGTCACACGCTTCGGGTCGCTGGCCAAAGAGCTGGAAATGGCCATCGGGATAACCTTTTTGGAGAAAGACAGCAACGGACCGAAAAACAGCATCTGCCTGTTTGACCGTTCCGGGCGGCCGGTCTACAAGTATTCCAAGGTCCACATCTGCGACTTTGGCGAGCCGGATGACGAGAGCGTCCTGTGCGCGGGGGATGAATTTCCCGTCGCCGCGCTGAACACCGCCAAGGGAGACGTCATAGTGGGCTCCATGATCTGCTATGACCGCGAGTTCCCGGAGGGCGCCCGCATCCTCATGCTTCAGGGCGCGGAGCTTTTGCTGGTGCCCAATGCCTGCCCCATGGAGATCAACCGCCTGTCCCAGCTGCGCGGCCGCGCGTATGAGGATATGCTCGCCATCGCCACCTGCAATTATCCCGCGCCTCACCCGGACTGCAACGGCCATTCCACGCTGTTCGACGGCGTGGCGTACCTGCGGGACCAGCCCGGTCCCCGGGATATGTGCGTGTTGGAAGCAGACGGAGCCGAGGGCGTCTTTCTTGCCCGGCTGGACATCGCCATGCTGCGGGAATACCGCAAGCGGGAAGCGCAGAATCTGCGAAACAGGCGGCCCGAATTATACGGCATCCTTGCAGAGCGATAGCCCGGCAGGAGCCGACAAGGCCCATTTTCGGGCAGGTAACCAGCGTGACAGATCGAAGTTTGAGGTGGGATCATGGCGTCGACCAAAGAATATTTGGACTTTATTTTAGGGCAGTTATCCGAATTGGATGAGATCACATATCGGGCAATGATGGGGGAATTTATCCTCTATTACCGCGGCAAGATCGTCGGCGGTATCTATGATGACAGGCTGCTTGTAAAACCAACAAAAGCAGCGATCAGCTATATGCCGGCAGCGACCTATGAAAAACCCTACGAGGGGGCAAAAGAGATGTTGTTGGTAGACGAAGTTGACAACAGAGAGTTTTTGACAGGTCTATTCAACGCCATGTATGGGGAACTGTCGGAACCAAAACCGAACAAGAAGAAATAAGCGGTTTTCCATTTGTCGGGGATCAGAACACGGGGAGGAAATGGTGTGGCTAAATACAGCATAGACCAGGAACTGGCGGGGATAGCGAGGATCAAAATGCCGGACAACCCGGCGCTTCTGCCACTGATGAACAGGATCATCGGCTTTTCCAAATGCCAGTCAGACGACAAAGTCGTCGTTACCCGGCATAAGACGCCTGGGTATGGCGGCGCGAGCCTCGACACTTTGGTCATCGAACCCGTCCATCACGAAGGCGAACTGCCCTTTATGGTGCTGTATCACGGCGGGGGTTTTGTGCTGAAAGCGTCTTTTGCCCACCACAATATGGCGAAGCTGTATGCTTCAAGACTGCCGTGCAGGGTCATATATACCGATTACCGTCTGGCGCCGGAGCATCCTTTTCCCGTCCCGGCGGAGGATTGCTATTGCACATACGAATGGGCGCTGGAGCAAGCCGGCAGCGCGCCTGTCATCATTGCCGGGGACAGCGCCGGCGGCGCTCTTGCCCTGGCCGTGACCCTTATGGCAAGGGACCGGGGCCTGCGCATGCCTGACGCCGAGCTTCTGGTCTATCCGGTCACGGACAGGCGGATGGAGACCGATTCCATGAAGAAATATGTTGACGCCCCGGTGTTTGACGCGAAGCTGACCGCCATGATGTGGGACGCCTATCTTGGGCACAGACAGCCGGAAAGGATAGAGTATGCCTCTCCCTTGGAAGCGGCGTCCTTTGCCCGGTTCCCGCCGGCGTACATAGAAGTCGCGCAGTTTGACGCGCTCCATGACGAGGGAGTGCTGCTGTGTCAAAAACTGAAAGAGCAGGGGATACCGGCTGAATACTATGAAGTGAACGGCGCGTGTCACGGATTTGAAACGGCAACAAAAAGCAATTTGCTGAAAACATGCGTGGAGAGAAGGATAGATTGGCTCAGAGCTGTTCTAAATGATGTGGATAAGGAAGCGTGAGAACGTCAAACGGCGGGCGGGGGCCAGTGGCCGACCGCCCGCCGCCGTGTAAAGGGAGGACAAGGAGAGTTGACATAATATCTTATTGGCCGGAGGCCGCCGGCGCGGGCGCCGGCAGGACCAGGGGCTCTTTTGGCTGCTCCATCTGGGCGCGGCGATGGCGCCGTTTCAGGGCGGCGGCCCGGCTCCGGAGGCTCATGAATGTCCGCTCCGCCCCGCGGTAGAGCTTGTACAGCACGGGCCGGTAGGGGGCGTATACCTCGCCGATGAACTGGTGCAGTTCCCCGCCGAAGCGGCGCTTGAAGAGGAAGAGCCCGTTGTTGGGGGCGGCCTCGTCCGTCACCTCCAGCACGCCCCGCAGGTCGTACACGTCGTCGCCCCGGGCCAGGGCCAGCTTGATCATCTCCCACTGGAGGAGGGGGCAGGGCATGAGATTGCGGTGTTCCGTGGCGCTGGCGCCGAAGGCGTACCAGGTCTTGTTGCCGTAGAAGATGGGCATGGCCCCGGCGATGGGCCGGCCCTCGTAGCAGGCCAGCAGGAGGGCGGTGTGCTCCGGGCCCAGCTCGTCCCACACCCGCTGGAAATACTCCAGGGGCCGGGCGATAAAGCCGTCCCGCAGGGCGGTCTCGTCCATGAGCCGGGAGAACACGGCCAGGTCCCGGCGGGTCCCCTCCCGGACGTATATGCCCCGCCGCTCGGCCAGGCGGATGTTGTAGCGCAGCTTGGGGTGGAACCCGGCCAGCACGTCCGCCTCCGTCTTGCCCCGCAGGTCCAGGCGAAACACCTGCCGGGGCTGGATGACGTCCCGGGCGTCACGGGGCATGCGGACCTTGCAGCCCAGGGACTCCATGATGGACCGGAAGGTCTCGTCCGAGGCGTCCACGTCCGGCTCCATCCGCAGGGCCATGGCCTTGTACTTCCAGGCCAGCAGCTCCGCCCCCTCCATGAGCTGGCGCAGGGCGTCCGCGTCGTCCGGGTCACACACCGGGCCCCGGGCGCTGTACATCAGGTTCCCAAAGAAGGGGATATGGCGGATGAGGATGGACAGGCCGCCGGTGATATTCCCGCTTTCGTCCTCCGCCAGGACGATCTCGTTTTTCCAGTTGGATTTGACCCGGGCCCACTCCGGCGACTGCTGAAAGTTGCAGCGGGGGTGGCGGATGAGAAATTCCCGATAGAGGCGTTCTGACTGTTCGTCGTTTACAAACCGCATGATGTGTGCCTCCTTTTCTCTTGATGGGACCATCTTAGCACAGGTCCGGCCCCGTGTGTTTTAAGAAGGGATTAAGGAAGTTTAAGAATCCATTAAGACGCCCTTCTATTAGAAAAACGAGGTGAAAAAAGGGGCTGTGACGGCATGGAAAAGTCCGCTCCCGGTGAGGGGGCGGACTTTGAAGTATTCAGTTCAGGAGAAAAACGTCTCGTAGACTACCCGGACGAAGAAGATGGCCAGCACCACGGCGATGAGGGGCTTGACGATCTTCGAGCCATTGCTCACGAAGCTGCGGGCGCCCATGTAGTTTCCGGCGATGCCGAAAAGGCCCGCCGTGAGACCCAGGGGCAGCCACACCTGGCCGTTGACGAGATACGTCACCAGGGCGGCGACGTTGGTGGAGAGATTTATCACCTTGGTGGTGCCGGCGGCGTCGTTCAGGCTCATGTGGGCCAGGCCCGTGAGCAGCAGCAGGAGGAACGTGCCTGTGCCGGGGCCGTAAAAGCCGTCGTACACGCCGATCACGAGGGCCAGTACAGAGGCGATGGCGGCGGTCTTTCCGGGGGGCAGCGGGTCCTTTCCGGCGGTGTCCATGGCCTTGCTCTTGAAAACATAGAGGGCCGTAAGGGGCAGGACGAACAGCAATATGATCTTGAACACCCTATCGGACACCAGCAGCGCCAGGTTGGCCCCGCCGGCGGAGCCAGCCAGGGCGAACACGGCGCAGAGAAGGCACAGCTTGGGCTTTATATACCCCGCCTTCCAGAACTTCCAGGTGGTCAGCGTGGTGCCCATGGCGGAGCTTATCTTATTGGTGCCGATGCTCATATGGACGGGCAGCCCGGCGATGAGGTAGGCGGGCAGGGAGATGAGCCCGCCGCCGCCGGCGATGGCGTCCACGAACCCGCCGAGAAATACCAGCGGGCAGACGATGAGGTACTGGGTCCAGGACATGGGAGAGCCTCCTGCGGTTGACATGCACTTGCAAAAACAGTATAATTTCCCTGATACTATACGCGCCCTGCGCGGGAAAAGCAAGAGGGTCAAAGGCATGCTGGTGACCTATAAGGGGAAGACGCCTGTGGTGGATAAGACCGCCTTCGTGGCGGAGAACGCCACCCTCATCGGGGACGTAACGGTGATGGCAGATGCCTCCGTCTGGTTCGGCGCGGTGGTCCGGGGGGACAACGGCCCCATCGTCATCGGCCGGGGCAGCAACGTGCAGGACAACGCCACCCTCCACACGGAGCCGGGCTTCGGCCTCACCGTGGGGGAGAACGTGACCATCGGCCACAACGCGGTGGTCCACTGCGGCCAGGTGCGGGACGGCGCCTTAATTGGTATGGGCGCGGTGGTCCTGAACGAGGCCGTGGTGGGCGAGTACGCCACGGTTGGCGCCGGGGCGGTGGTGAAGCAGAACGACGAGCTGCCCCCTTACAGCCTCGCCGTGGGCATCCCCGCCAAAGTCATCAAGACCGGCGCGACCGCCCAGAAGGAGACGAACGTCAAAAACGCCGTGGGCTATGTGGCCCGGAAAAACGCCTATATGGCGGGCAAGTGAGGCATAGAGCATGAAGGGCATCGTTCTGGCAGGGGGCATGGGCACCCGCCTTTACCCCATGACGAAGGTGACGAGCAAGCAACTGCTGCCCGTGTATGACAAGCCCATGATATACTACCCTATGAGCGTGCTGATGCTGGCGGGCATCCGGGAGGTGCTGGTCATCTCCACACCGGAGGACCTGCCCCGGTACGAGGCGCTCCTGGGAGACGGGACCCGCCTGGGCATGGAGATATGCTATAAGCCCCAGGAGCATCCCCGGGGCCTGGCGGACGCCTTCATCGTGGGGGCGGATTTCATAGGAAACGACACGGTCTGCCTCATTTTGGGGGACAACGTGTTCTATGGGCAGGCCCTTTCCAGCTACCTGGCCCGGGGCGCGGCCCTCACCGAGGGGGCCGTGGTCTTCGGCTACCCGGTGAAGGACCCCCGGCAGTTCGGAGTGGTGGAGTTCGACAAGTCCGGCCGGGTGGTGTCCCTGCAGGAGAAGCCCGCCAAGCCCCGCAGCCGCTATGCGGTGCCGGGCCTCTATTTCTACGACAACACCGTGGTGGACATCGCCCGGGAGATATCCCCCTCCCGGCGGGGCGAGATAGAGATCACGTCCATCAACAACGTGTACCTGAAGCAGGGGCGGCTCAAGGTCATCCAGGTGGGCCGGGGCATGGCCTGGCTGGACACCGGTTCCCCGGAGGGGCTTTTGAGCGCCGCCCAGTTCGTCCAGACGGTCCAGGAGCGGCAGGGATTCTACATCGCCTGCCTGGAGGAGATCGCCTGGCGGCAGCGGTGGATAGATACCAGGGAGCTCTTCGCCATCGGCAAGGAGCTGGAGATGACCGACTACGGCAAGTATCTTTTGAGCCTGCCGCTGGAGTTGGAATAACGCATAACGAACGCCCCGGCTCGGGAAAGAGCCGGGGCGTTATCGTGTGTTTCAGAATGGCACGCCGCAGGCGGTCAGGGCCCAGCAGATGAGGATGGGCAGAAACAGCGCCGGCAGGTAGTCCGCGGTTTTCAGCTTCTTGATCCCCAACAAGTTCAGGGCGATGGCCAGGAGGATAAGGGAGCCCACGCAGTTCATCACGGGCATGACCCCGATCCGCTCCAAAAAGGGCTGGATGGAGGCGGCCAGGGCTACCAGCGCCCCCTGGAACACCAGCACGAAGGCCGCCGAGGCGATCACGGACGCGCCGTATGTCACGGCCAGACACGTGGAGGAGCAGAAGTCCAGCAGGGACTTTATCAGCAAAGTGGTGTGGCACTCCAGAGCCAAATGCCCCGCGGGGTTGGCCGCGCTCTCAAAGGAGCCCAACACCGCCATGGACCCGATGCAGAACAGCAGGCAGGCCGTCACAAAGCCCTCCGCCGGGTTTTTGAGCCCTTTTTCGCCGCCGCCCATCCTTGCCAGCACCGCGTCGCCCAGACGGCCCAGCCGGTCGTCGATGCGCGCAAGCCAGCCGAGCAGCAGGCCCGCCGCCATGCTGGCCACGGTGATGAGGGCCTGGACGCCGCTTTCCACGCCGAGAAGGCCCGAGGCCGCGGCGAAGACGGTGCAGAAGCCGAGACAGGCCATCATGGCGTCCGGGAGATTTTCCCGGGGCGGGAACTTACCGGGCTTTTTCGCCCCGCTGGTCCTGTGCCGCAGACAAAGCCCCAATGAGCCGCCCAGCAGCACCGTTATCACGTTGGCCATCACGCCGAAATACTTCCACACTGTCATTTTCCTCACTGATTTAACGAATTAGATGACAGTTGTTCAGTATATCACATTTTCGGCGCTTTGCAAGGGCGGCTTTACTGGTGATAGCCCTCCAGGAAATCCCCGATCTCCAGGATGGCCCGGTAGATGACATCGGGTTCCGGCAGGAGCACCAGCCGGAAGTGGTCGGGGCTGGGCCAGTCGAAGCCGCTGCCGGGCACCAGCAGGATATGCTTTGCCTCCAGAAGGTCCACGGCGAACTGCCGGTCGTCACGGATGACGATACGGTCAGATATCTTGGGGAACAGGTAGAAGGCCGCCTGGGGCTTCCAATAGCTGACGCAGGAAAGCTGGTCCAGCGCCCGGACCGCGGCGGCCCGCTGCTCGTAAAGCCGCCCGCCGGGGACCAGCATGGCCCGGGTGCTGTCCGGGTCCGCCATAGCCGCGGGGATGACCAGCTGGGTCAGGGCGTTGCCGCACAGGCGCAGGGCACTGAGCTTTGTCATGCACTCTTTGAGCTCCGCCGTGAGCGCCGCCGGGCCGGAGACCACCGCCCACCCGCAGCGGAAGCCGCACACGATATGGCTCTTGGACAGGCCGTTCAGCGTCACCACGGGGATGTCCGGGGCGATGGCGGCGGCGGAGCGGAAGGGAGCTTCATCCATGATGAGCCGGTCGTATATCTCATCGGCGATGAGCAAGAGCTCGTGCTCCCGGCAGAGCCGGGCTACCTGCTCCACCAGGGCGGGGGGATATACCTGGCCGGTGGGGTTGTTGGGGTTGATGAGCACGATGGCACGGGTCCTCGGGGTGACCTTTCCGGCCATGTCGGCCACGTCGGGGTACCAGCCCGCCTTCTCATCGCAGAGGTAGAACACCGGCTTGGCCCCGGCCAGGTACGCGGCGTTGGACCAGAGGCTGTAGCAGGGGGTGGGCATGAGAAGCTCGTCTCCCGCGCTGAGAAGGCAGGAGCAGAGCATCTGGGCCATCTCGCTGACGCCGTTGCCGATGAAGATGTCGTCGGCGGTGATATCCTGCAGGCCCCGGGAGACGTGGTAGGCCCGCAGGGCCTCCCGTGCCTCGGGCATGCCCTTGGGGTCGCAGTAGGCCACGGCCTTGTCGGCGTTCGCCAGCAGGGCGTTTCTCACGCTGTCGGGCATGGTGAAGCCGAAAGTGCCGGGGTTGCCGGTGTTGAGCTTCAATATCTCGACGCCCTGCCGCTCCATGGCCAGGGCCTTCTGGTATACGGGTCCCCGGATGTCACTTTGGACGTGTTTCAGTTTGTCGGAACTCTCTATAGGTCTCATATCTGTACGCTCCTTAAGTATCCTCTTATGCGAAACGGTGCATATATTAGCATATTTTATTGCTATCTGCAACAGGGAAAACGAATGCCCCCGGCCAACAGGCCGGGGGCAAATACGCTTTTTTGCGTCCGGCCTTTTTCGTGAGGCCAGACGGGGAAGAGATCTGGCCTTACTTCTTTGCGGCCAGACGTGCTGCGCGCTTGGCGTCCAGACGGGACATGTAGAGCGCGCAGGTGGAGTCGCCCACGATGTTCAGCGTGGTACGGCCCATATCGAACAGCTTGTCGACGCCGGCGATCAG
>CANRNF010000090.1 GCA_947631865.1 uncultured Oscillospiraceae bacterium
GCGGAGCTGCTCCAGGTAGTCCTGGAGGGTGAAGCGATTTTTCATCAGCTTCTCCGCCATCTCCGCGGCCTTCTTCTCATCCACGGCCTGCTCGGCCTTCTCGATGAGGGTGAGCACGTCGCCCATGCCCAGGATGCGGCTGGCCATCCGGTCAGGGTGGAACACCTCGATGGCGTCCAGCTTCTCGCCGGTGCCGGCGAACTTAATGGGCTTGCCGGTGACGGCCCGGACGGACAGGGCCGCGCCGCCCCGGGCGTCGCCGTCCAGCTTGGTGAGCATCACGCCGGTGATGCCCAGGGCCTCGTCAAAGGCGGTGGCGGCGTTCACCGCGTCCTGGCCGGTCATGGCGTCCACGGTGAGCAATATCTCCGCCGGGTCCACGGCGGCCTTGATGCGTTTGAGCTCATCCATGAGGGCCTCGTCCACGTGGAGACGGCCGGCGGTGTCCAGGAAGACCAGGTCGTTGCCGTGCTTCCGGGCGTGCTCCACGGCGGCCTTGGCGATATCCACCGGGTCCGCCTGGCCCATCTGGAACACGGGGATGCCCACCTGGGCGCCCACGGTCTCCAGCTGCTTGATAGCGGCGGGGCGGTATACGTCGCAGGCGGCCAGCAGGGGCCGTTTGTTCTGCTGCTTTTTCACGAAGGCGGCCAGCTTCGCCGTGTTGGTGGTCTTGCCCGCGCCCTGCAGGCCCACCACCATCACCACGCTGGGCACCTTGGAGGAGTAGTTGAGCCGGACGGCCTGGCCCCCCATGAGGGCGGTGAGCTCCTCGTTGACGATCTTGATGACCATCTGGGCGGGGTTCAGGCTCTCCAATATCTCCTGGCCGGCGGCCTTTTCGGACACGTTCTTCACAAAGTCCTTCACGACCTTGTAGCTCACGTCCGCCTCCAGCAGCACCATACGCACCTGGCGCATGGCCTCCTTCACGTCCGCCTCGGACAGGCGGCCCTTGCCCCGGAGCTTCTTGAAGATGCCGTTCAGTTTTTCCGATAAGCTCTCAAATGCCATTAGGACAGCTCCTCCAGCCGCGCCAGGATGGCCTGGCTGCGCTCGTCGTCGGGAAGAAGGGCCTCCAGCTCCCGCCGGATGGCGGCGATCTCCTCCCGCCGCTCCAAAAACCGGCGCACCAGCCCGGTCTTGGCCTCATAGCTCTGCAAAGCGGCCTCCGCCCGGCGCAGAAGGTCCCACACCCCCTGGCGGCTCAGGCCCTCAGCCTGGGCGATCTCCGCCAATGACAGGTCCTCGTTCCAGTGCAGGTCGCAGGTCCGGCGCTGCTTTTCGGTGAGCAGCTCGCCGTAGAAATCCAGCAGAAGGGACCGGTCCAGGGGAGAGGTGTCCATGCCGCGCCTCCATGTGTCAAGGCTTTTGCTTTACAGCCTGCCTATCATACACCGATTTTGAGCGGGTGTCAAGTATTTTTTCTTGACAGACGGTCTTCAGTACAGGGGCCGGGGCTCGTCTGTCAGTTCCAGGATATAGTCGGCGGAGACATTGTAAAATCTGGCCAGGAGCCGGAGCTTTTCCCCGCTGATATCCGATTTGCCGGTCTCGATCTTGCTGTACTGCTGCTGGGTCGTCTTGAGTATGTCTGCGATGGCGGCCTGGGTCAGGTCCCGGTCCTCCCGCAGTTCCCGTATTCTGCTCATGCGGTCACGCCCCCCTTTGGGGTATTCTATCTCACATCGAAAAGTTGTATTGACTTTTACATCTATTAGGTGTAGATTTTGACTATACAACAATTCGGTGTAAGGAGAAGGGCAGCTATGACATCAACGGGAGAGGAATTGGACAATCTTTTGTATAACATCGCATGGCTGCGCCGCACAGAGGGCCTGTCTAAACGGGAGATGGCGAAACGGCTGGGGGTCGGCAGAAAGACGCTGGACCTGATGGAGCGGGGCGAGGTCCCGCCGCGGCTGAGCGCCTCGGTGATCTTTGCGGTGGAAAAACGGTTCGGTGTAGGCCGGAGCGCGCTTCTGTCCCGGCGTCTGGGGGAGAGAATTTAAAATCTCTCCCTCCGTCTCCGGCTTGCGCCGGAGCCACCTCCCTCGTCAGAGGGAGGCTTTTATCTGCCGGTTCCCGCCGCGCGTCAGGTATATATCTTTCTTCCGGCGGAAAAGATACCAGGTATGGAAAAGATAAGCACAGAACGCCTGGCCGGATGGGGCGAACGGGCGGCCAGGAGCATCCCCATCAAAGGACATATCCCCGGCCGCCGGGCTGCCCGGCGGCTGAAACGGGCCATGGAGGTGGTCTCGGCCAAGAGCCGGGACAGCCGGGAGCCTGCCTGGTTCGCCGACAACGAATACCTGGCCCGCCGGGAGACGGAGATCGCCCTGGGGGCCTTTCGGGGCGCGGGCAGGCTCCGCAAAGGACCGGAGGGCGCGGCGGTGGTGACCCTGTGCCGGGCCCTGGTGGACGCGGGGCCCGTGACGGAGGAGCGGATCGAGGCGTTTCTGACAGGGGCCCGGCGGAGCCGGGAGATGCCGGAGGATGAGGCGGCCCTTCTGGGGGCCGCCCTTCGCGCCGCGCTCATCCAGGCCCTGGCCGAGCCGGCGGTGGACGCCGCCCGGGCGGGGGAGCTGTTCACCGGGCTGCGGGCCCTGGCGGACATGGACCTGACCCTGGCCCTGGAGGCGTCGGACCCGGTGGACGCCCTGCTGCGCAGGGACAGGATATACCCCGCCATGGACGAGGTCTCCCGGGCCCAGTACCGGGAGCGGGTCCAGCGCATGGCCAAAGCCCGGCATGTCCCCGCGGCGGAGGCGGCGGCCGAGGCCCTGGATAAAGGGTTGCATGAGTATCTCTTCCCGCCCTGCAAGCGTACCGGGGCGGGCTATATCGCCGCGCGGGTATTTCTTCCGGCGGCCCTGGCGGTGGGCCTGGGATGGGCGGCGGGGAGCGTGGTCACGGCGCTTCTCGCGGTGTGGCCCCTTTCGGAGCTTGTACGGGTGGGGCTGGACTCGGCGCTGCTGCGGCTCATAAAGCCCCGGCGGCTGCCCCGGCTGGAGCTCAAAAACGGCGTGGACCGGTCGGGACGGACGGTGTGCGCCGTGTCGGCGCTCCTCAGTGACGGCGACACCGGCGTGCGCCTGGCCCGGCGGCTGGAGGCGTACCGTCTGGCCAACCGGGACTGCGGGGAGGAGCTGCTCTTCGCCCTGTTGGCGGACCTGCCCGACGGGACGGCGTTCCCGCCGGAGGAGGCGGGGCGCCTGGACGCCGCGGCGAAAGAGATCGAAAAGCTGAACGAGATGTACGGCGGGGGATTCTTCCTCCTGACCCGGGACCCGGTCTGGCACAAGGCGGACGGGGTCTACGCGCCCTGGGAGCGCAAGCGCGGCGCGGTGCTGGAGCTCATGCGCCTGGTCCGGGGCCGGCCCAACCGGCTGAAAGTCCTGGCCGGGGACCCCGAGGCCCTGCACGCGAGATTCGTGCTATGCCTGGACGGGGACACCCGGCTGGTGCCGGGCTCTGCACGGCAGCTCATCGGCGCGGCCATGCACCCGCTGAACGCGCCGTTGGTGGAAAAGGGCGTGGTGACGCGGGGCCACGGGGTGCTGCACCCCCGGATGGCGGTGGAGCTGGACCGGGCCATGGCCACGGATTTCGCCCGCATCTGGGCGGGCCAGGGGGGCACGGACCCCTACGGCGCGCCCACGGGGGAGCTGTATACGGACCTGTTTGACCGGGGCGGCTTTGCGGGCAAGGGCATCGTGGACGCGGAGGCCTATCTGGCCTGCCTGGACGGCCGGTTCCCGGAGGACAGGATACTGAGCCACGACGCCCTGGAGGGGGCCTACCTGCGGGGGGCCTATGTGGGGGACGTGGAGCTTTCAGACTCCTGCCCGGTGCAGGTGGCCGCCTGGTTCCGGCGGCTGCACCGGTGGACCCGCGGGGACTGGCAGAACCTGCCCTGGCTGTTCAAAGCGGGCCGGGACCTGCCCATGCTGGAGCGGTTCCGGCTGTTCGACAGCGTCCGCCGGAGCCTGGTCGCCCCCATGGCGTTGGCGGCCATGGTCTGGGGCGTGCTGTCCCCGGCGGGCCGCTGGGCGGCGGTCACCGCTCTGGTCTGTCTGGGAGCCGACGCGGTCCACGACGCCTTCGCCGGGCTCTTCCTGCGGGAGAGCGCCGCCCGGCTGCGGCTGCGCAGCGGCGTTCTGCGGGGCGCGGGCGGGTCCCTGACCCGGTTCTTCGCCCGGCTCATCTTTCTGCCCTGGGAGGGGTATACCTGCGCCTCGGCGGCGGTCACGGCCCTGTGGCGCATGACCGTATCCCATAAGCGTATGCTCCAGTGGGTCACGGCGGCACAATCGGACCGCTGGAAGACTATGCCCGCAGCCATGTGGTTTTCTGTGATCCTGGGCTTGGGGCTCATATGGCTGGCCCCCGGTCCCGCGGGAAAGGCGGCGGGGGTGGTGTGGGCCCTGGCGCCTGTGTTCGCATGGGTGTCCGGCCGGCCCGCGACGCCAAAAAACGACCTGACGGATGGGGACAGAAAGTTCCTTCTCAAAGCCGCCGGGGCCATGTGGGGCTACTTTGCCCAGCGCTGCTCCCGGCCCGACCACTGGCTGCCCCCGGACAATGTGCAGGTCCAGCCACCCAAGGGGGCGGCCCGCCGCACCAGCCCCACCAACATCGGCCTCGCGCTGGTGTCGGCGCTGGCGGCGGCGGAGCTGGGCCTGGCGTCCGAGAGCGAGGCCGCCGGGCTTATCGAGCACATCCTGGGCACGGTGGAGAAGCTGGACAAGTGGCGGGGCCACCTCTACAACTGGTACGACACCCGCACCTGCGCGCCCCTGACCCCTGCCTATGTGTCGGCGGTGGACAGCGGCAATCTCTGCGCCTGCCTCCTGTGCCTGGCGGAGGGCATGGCGGCCCACGGCCGGCCCGACATCGCCGAGCGGGCCCGGGCCCTGGCGGACGGTATGGAGCTGGGGGCGCTGTACGACGAGAAAAAGCGGCTGTTCCGCATAGGCCTGGACCCGGCCTCCGGCGAGGTGAGTCCCGGCCACTATGATCTCATGGCCTCCGAGGCGCGGCTTTTGAGCTACCTGGCCTGCGCCCGGGGGGACGTGCCCGTGCGCCACTGGCAGAGCCTGAGCCGGGCCCAGCTGGCCCTGGACGGGTGGCGGGGCCTGGCCAGCTGGTCCGGGTCCATGTTCGAGTACCTGATGCCGGAGCTCTTCCTGCCCTTTGTCAACGGGTCCATGCTGTGGGAGACGGCCCGGTTCTGCCTCTATGCCCAGCGGCGGCTGGGGGAGCGGGCCCACGCGCCCTGGGGCAACTCCGAGAGCGCCTTTTTCTCCCTGGACGCGGGCATGGACTACCGCTATAAGGCCCACGGCACGGGGGCCCTGGCCCTGCGCCGGGATGTGGACAGCGAGCTGGTGGCAGCGCCATACGCAAGCTTTCTGGCCCTGGCGGTCCATCCCAAGGCGGCGGTGAAGAATCTCCGCCGCCTGAAGGCCATGGGCATGTGGGGCCAGTTCGGATTTTACGAGGCCCTGGACCTGACACCCGGCCGGACGGGGAAGGGCGGCCAGCCGGTGGCCTGTTTCATGAGCCACCACATAGGCATGAGCCTCTGCGCCGTGGCCAACTGTCTGGCCGGCGGCGTGCTGCGCCGGTATTTCATGGCAGACCCGGCTATGGGGGCCTATAAGCCCCTGCTGGCGGAGCGGGTGCCCCTGGGCGGGGCGGTGCTGCGCCGCAGCCGGAGCCCCCTGACCCGGCCGCCTGAGAGCCGGCCGGATCGGCCGGCGTTCCGGTGGGAGAGCCCGGGCCACGATCCGGCGGCCCCGGCCTGGTTCCCCATGTCCAACGGGGTGTATACCCTTCTGGCCTGCGACGACGGCCGCTGCCGGGCCGTGACCGAGGGGCTTTTGATGTACCGGCCCGAGGGATTCTCCCTGGCGGTGGACGGGACGCCCGTGACCCCCTCCCGGCGGGAGGCGGCCGTCCGGCCCTGGCGGTACGAGGGCGGCGTGCTCACCTTCACAGCCCGGCGGGCCGGGGGCGTGGCCAGCGCCGCACTGGCGGTGGCCTCCGGGGAGCGGGGGGAACTGCGGCGCGTCACCGGCCCCAGCGGCGGAAAGCTGGCGATCCGGTTCGAGCCGGTACTGGCGGCGCCGGAGGACTTCGCGGCCCACCCCGCCTTCTGGCGGCTGGGGCTGGAGGCCAGCGTTCACCGGGGGACGGTGCTGGTCCGGCGGCTGGCCCGGGGAACGCGCCCCGAGCGCTGGCTGTGCCTGGCCGCCACGGTGGACCTGATCCTCCGCCGGGGGAGCGGCTGGCAGATGCACGAGCCCATGGCGATCGAGGCCACCCTGCCCGAGGGCGGGTGCGCCGCGGTGAGTCTCGCCTTCGGCGGAAGCGCCAAGGAGGCGGAGGAGAGCGCAAGACGCATCCTTGCCGGCGCGCCGGCGGATATGGCCGGGGCCATGGGGGCCTTGCTTGGCATGAGCGAGGAGGGGCTGCGGTCCGCCTTTCGCCTGTGCGCGGCGGTGTGCTCCCCCCGGGTGGCGGCCCGGCCCGGCATGACCCGGGAAGTCCTGTGGAAGAAGGGCCTTTCCGGGGACCTGCCCATCGTATATGTGGCGGGGGACGACGTGGACGAGGCCCGGCGGGCCATCAAGCTCCACGCCCTCATCACCGCCTGCGGGGCCGCGGCGGACCTGGTGATCGACACGGGGGAGGAGGGCCAGTACCTCCACCCCCGACAGGATATGCTTCGCCGGTACCTGGACAAGTACGGCCTTTCCGGTTTTGAAAACGCCCGGGGCGGCGTGTGGTTTCTGGGCGGGGCGGAGCTTGCCGCCGCGGCGGTGCTGTTCCCGCCTGCGCTGGAGCGGCCCAGCCCCGGTCTGCCCGCATTGGCTCCCGCCCCGGTCCGGGGCGGAGCTGCGCCCAGGGTGGAACATCTCGCTGGGGGCGCGGTACGCTACGAGACACCGCCCCTGCCGCCCCGGGCATGGTGCAATATCCTGGCCAACGGGAGCTTTGGGTATCTCGCGGCGGACTGCGGCACGGGCTTCATGTGGCTGGAGAACGCCCGGGAATGCCCCGTGGACCCCTGGTGCAACGATCCCATCGCTACGTCTGGCGGGGAGACCATGACCCTGGTGACTGCCCAGGGCCGGCGGAGCCTCTTCGTCGGGGAGGGCGCCTGCCGGGTCACCAACGGTTTCGGCTGGACCGCGTGGGAGCGGGAGGGTATGCGCCTCACGGCCTTCGTGCCCAACGGCTTCCGGGCAAGGGTGTTTATGATAGAGACCGGTGAAGGGTATCTGGAGTGGCATCTGCCCCTGGCGCTGACGGCCAGCGCCGCGGACCGGCCCTGTGTGCTCACCGGCTGGGAGGACGACTGCCTCACGGCGGTCAACCCCCGGAGCGTATATCCGGGGGAGACTTTCCGGGCGGTGTGCAGCAAGAAGTTCTCCGGCTTCACCGGCGACGAGGCCGCCTGGCTGGCGGGCCGGATGGACGGCCGCGTCGGGGCGGGACTTGAGCCCTGCTTCGGGGCGCTGTGGCGGGCCGGTGGCGTGAGCGTACTGGTGTGCGGGTTCGAGAGCGCGGCGACGCTGAAGGCCCTGGCGGACCCGGACCGGGCGGCGAAGGAGCTGACAAAAGTCCGGGACGGCTGGCGGGCCACATTGGGCCGGGTGCGCATCCACACCCCGGACCCGGACCTGGACAGGATGATGAACGGCTGGGCGGCCTATCAGACCCTGGCCTGCCGTATCCTGGGTAGGACGAGCATGTACCAGAGCGGCGGGGCCTGGGGCTTCCGGGACCAGCTGCAGGACGGGTTGGGCCTCATCCTCATCGCCCCCTCCCGGGCGAAAAAGCAGATACTGACCTGCTGCGCCCGGCAGTTCAGAGAGGGGGACGTGCTCCACTGGTGGCACGAGGGTCCGGGCGGCCCCAAGGGCGTGCGGACCCGCTGTTCGGACGACCTTCTGTGGCTTGCGTGGGCGCTGTGCGAGTACGTGGAAAAGACGGGAGACCTGGGGCTCTGCGCCGAGATGGTACCCTGG
This sequence comes from uncultured Oscillospiraceae bacterium, assembly GCA_947631865.1. Taxonomy (GTDB): domain Bacteria; phylum Bacillota; class Clostridia; order Oscillospirales; family Oscillospiraceae; genus CAJOIG01. Next base: position 8,043 of record CANRNF010000090.1, read on the forward strand.
CTGGAGGCCCCGCCCCTGCGGCCCGAGGAGACGGACCGGTACTTTGCCCCGCCCGCTTCTGCGGAAAAGAGCACGGTCCTGGACCACGCCCGGCGGGCCATGGATCTGGTGATGCGCCGCGGCCACGGGCCCCATGAGCTGCTGTTCACCGGCTCCGGGGACTGGAACGACGGGATGGACAAGGTGGGCGGCGAGAGCGTGTGGCTGACCTGGTTCTTCGTCCACATCGCGAGGCGCTTTGCCGCGCTTTTGCGGCGGCTTGGGTCGCCGGACAGCGAGATGTACGCCCAGGCGGGGGAGAAATACGCCGCCGCGGCGGAGCGGAGCTGGAACGGCAGCTGGTATCTGCGGGGCTGGTGGGCCGACGGCGCGCCCCTGGGGGGCGTGGGGTCACCGGCCTGCGCCATCGACTCCATCGCCCAGAGCTGGGCGGCCTTCTGCCCCGAGGCGGACCGGGAGCGGGTCCACACGGCCCTGCGGGCCGCAGTGGACCACCTGTACGACCGGGCCCATGGCCTCGTAAAGCTGTTCACGCCCCCCTTCGGCGACGAGGGCCGGGATCCGGGATATATCCGCTCCTGCGGACCGGGGTTCCGGGAAAACGGCGGGCAGTATACCCACGCCGCGGTGTGGCTGGCATCGGCGCTATTAAAGGAGGGCTTTCCCGACGCAGGCGCGGCGCTCCTGCTGGACCTGCTGCCGGCCAAGCACGACGCCGCCGGCTGGGGGGCGGAATCCTTTGTGCTGGCGGCGGACGTGTCCGCTGACCCCGACCACTACGGGGAGGCCCTGTGGAGCTGGTACACCGGCTCCGCCGGGTGGTTTTTCCGGGTGGTGCTGGAGGACCTGCTGGGCATACGGCTGGAGAACGGCCGGCTCACGGTCAGGCCTAACCTGCCCCACGGCTGGGACGGCTACCAGGCGGAGATATGCGGCCGGAAGATCACGGTGGAGAACGGCCACGTGACCGTGCAATAGTGACTTGTCAAACTAAGTGCAACAGGTAGAGAGTTCAAGATCCCACAAATCGGAGGGAGAACGGAAGTTAAGAACCTTACGAGGCCTGGCGTTGAGAAGCGCCAGGTTTCGTTTTAGGGTGGTAGGACTAACGCGAGAGAGATTCTTTCCCTTGGGATAGAACTCCCGGAGCAGGCCGTTGGTATTCTCGTTCGTACCTTTCTGCCATGCACAATATGGGTCCGCAAAATAGATGTCACAGTGAAGACGTTCCTCAATGTTTCTCCAATTGGCGAACTCCGAGCCTCTGTCACAGGTAATGGTCTTTACCAGGGAAGAAGGGAACTGAGACAGCATGCCCACCAGAGCGTTCTCCATAGTCTCCGCCCGCCGGTCTGGTATCTTCATAGCGATGTAATAGCGGGTCTTTCTCTCCGCCAGGGTGGCAAAGCATGCCTTGCTCTTTCCCAGACCGCTCACTACCGTGTCCGCTTCCCAGTGTCCTGCCTCGGCACGGCTGTATACGCTCTTGTCCCGTTTTCGTATGGACTTACCCTTGTTGTATTTTCCTCGCGTCTCCACCTTTCCATGGCTCTTTCCCTTCCGCCGCAGCACTTTCAGGTTCCCGTTCACCAGGTACTTCTCGTATATCCAGCGGTAGATGGTCCTCCAGCTGGGCATGGGCAGTTCACAGGGCGTACATGCGATTTGCTCCGGCGACCATGTCGCCAGAAGCTTCTCGTTTATGTAGTCAAGGATTTCCTGGGAGTGGTACATCCCCCGGTGACAATATGACCGGCGCAACAGATACTTCTTTTGGGCGGTATGAGGGTAGTACGTGGGAACGTCGTACATATGGGTACAGTTCCGCCGCAGTTCCCGGGACACGGTACTCACATTTCGTCCTATGAGCCGGGCGATCTCTCTGTAACTGAGCCCATCCACATAATATTTTCGTATACAACTGCGCTCTTCTATGCTAAGATGTCTGTAGTTCATACATTTCTCCTCTGTAGCTTGTTGGT
>CANRNF010000091.1 GCA_947631865.1 uncultured Oscillospiraceae bacterium
TGGTGGCAGCGGGCGCTGCAAGACCATCTGTTCGTTCTGTGCCAGACCACCATGGCCGTGGCCATCACGAAGCGAACACTAGCCGGTTATACCGGCGCGGAGGTCAACGCGATTTATCTGACCAAGCTGCTTGACTGCATGAAAGACAAGCAGCGCCTGGCTTGGAAATTGACGAACCCGGAGACCTGGAATAAAGAAGGTGAGCGTTTGAAATTCGATGCAGTCGTGGGGAACCCGCCGTATCAGTCTATAACAAATGGTGGAGCCGAGTCTGGAAGAGCCGCAATACAGGCCGCGCCAGTCTTTAATTGCTTCGTTGAGCAAGCAAAGGCTTTAGATCCAAAATACATATCAATGATCATTCCTGCACGTTGGTATAGCGGCGGGATCGGACTGAATGCGTTTAGGACAGAAATGCTAAACGACAGACGTCTCGTTAAACTCGTCGATTATATTAATTCAAAGGATTGCTTTCCCACTGTTGATATTGGCGGCGGCCTCTGCTACTTCCTGCGAGATAGAGATTACAATGATGACTGCCTGGTGGTTAATGCAAGCACAGAAAAACAGACTGCGCTCCAACGTGCCCTGAATCAGTATGGCAATCTGTTTATACGCTTCAACGATGCAATTTCGATCATTGAAAAAATTAAAGCCGAGTCTGATTCCTTTGTTGATGAAATGGTTTCTGCGATTGATACATTTGGTATTCCATCCAAAACAAGAGGCCATGATGAATACGAAGAAGGAGATATATTGTTAGTCCATAGTGATGGAGCCAACAGCACAAGGACAAGTTATATCTCCAGAGATGTTGTTACTAAAAACTCCAATCTGATAGACAAATACAAGATCCGTATATCTATATTGGTTCCGCAGAATGGTGAAGCTGGGGTAAAACCAGAAAATGGTTATCGCTCAATGTCTACGCCTCATATTGTCTATCCGGGACAAGTGGACTCGTTCTCTTACCTGAACATCGGATTTTTTGACAATGAAGAAGAAGCGGAGAATTTTAGAAGGTATATGATGTGCAAGCTACCCCGCTTTATGATGAGAACAACCTATTCTTCTGCACATATTTCACAGAGTAATTTCATTTTTGTCCCCAAAATGGATTATCACCGCGCTTGGAGTGATCCGGAACTATATACGTATTTTGGGCTCACAAACAAGGAAATAGAACTGGTTGAGTCTACAATGCGTCCAATGACGGATTGCTAATTCTAATCGTTCTCTGTAATGACCTATACAAGAGGATCACGTTCATTGAGGCAACGATCAAACCGATGGAGAGAGTATTATGAGCATAGAATTATGCAGATACATTAGCTTTGAAGATTTCGTTAATTTGGTCATTAACAATAAAGATCGATATGTACGGCCATCTTCATGGGATGATAGACTTGAAGGATACTTGTTTTCTCATATGGAAACACCAGAAGATGTCCGACAAATCGTGAGCGAAATGTATTATAAATTATGTCTCGGAAATTATTTTGCAATACCCGATAACTATTTTAGGATGTGGCACAGCAAATGGTTTACTTATGCACAGTGCTGGACAAGCCATAAGGATGCAGACGCAATGTGGAGATGTAATGCTTATAATAATAAGGCAATTCAAATAAGGACAAGAGAGGATAAATTGCTTAATCACGCTAATATGGTCTTTCCAAAGGAACAGTCGTTTAGCGTGTATCTTAGAAAGGTATGTTATGACTTGGATAAAGAATCTGCAATAGAACTGCAAATGAATCAGATGAAAAACAGTTTGTTGGCCCACGAAACGTATTTCCATAAAAGGCCAGCGTTTGAGCATGAAGATGAGTACCGGTTATTAGTTGCAGATAACGAGTTGTTTAATGTAGAAAGTCTTTCAAGCTATGGCGTAAAACGTGAAATTGTAAGGCATGTTGATGACATGACGGATGAAGAGATTATTACTTCTTTGACCAGAAGAATTTGCGATATGAGGGTAGACTGGAAGAAGAAAATAGATAGGGACGATGTAAAAATAGTTGACGCGGGAGATATATCTGAATATTTGGAAGGTGCGATGGTGCATCCGCTGGCCAAACAGTGGTATGTGGATATTGTCCAGGAGATTTGTCAATCTAAGAACATTGTATTTGATGGTCAATCGACATTATACACGTTAAGTTGAAAACTCATTCTTCCTTTCATCCTCAACTAGTTTATAGCGCACAGCGGATGGCACAAAGCCATCCGCTGTCATTACATCACGCCAGATGTCAGTATTCTATTACGATACCGTAAAGCACTTATAAAGCACTAGTTTTTCAAGGCCTTTATCATTCCTCGTTCGGCTGCTCGTGCCATCGATTCAAAACTGCTTCGACCTGCGCGATCAGCTCTTCCTTGTTGGGGATCACATAGGTATAGCGGGAAGCAAAAATGTTGTTGGACAGGCCGCCCAGCGCGTATTCCGCGCCAACGCTGTCCTTATCCGTGCAGAGGATGATGCCGATAGGCGGGTTGTCATCCGGGTCGTTGACCTCGGCGGCGTAGTAATTCAGATACATATTGAGCTGACCCACGGCTTCCGGCAGTAGCTTGACCGTTTTTAGCTCGATCAGCACATAGGCCCGGAGCGGCTTGTTATAAAACACCATGTCCACATAGTAGTGGGTGTTGTTCAGGGTCACCCGCTGCTGCGTTCCCACGAACATGAATCCGCGCCCCAGCTCCAGCAGGAACTTTTCGATTTGCTGAACAAGCGCCTTTTCCAGTTCACTCTCCATAACAGGCTTTGCTTCAGGGATACCTAGGAACTCAAACACATATGGGTCCTTGATGATGTCGCTTGGTGTATTCATTTCGATGCCGTGCTGGGCAAGAGAAAGAACGGTCTCTTTGTTGGCCTTGCCGTTCGACAGCAAAAGCCTCTCATACAGAGATGTTGCCATCTGCCGCTTCAGTTCCCGCACCGACCAGCCGGAGTTGAGCGTTTCCTTTTCATAAAAGCTGCGCTTGTCCGCATCAGAGATGGAAAGCAACTCACAGTAATGGGACCATGTCAATTTAACAGACGCTGTCTGTTGAATCTGATACGTCTGATAGAAACGGCGCATAAACTGAAGATTTGACACGGAAAAGCCCTTGCCAAATTCCTTGGTCAGTGCCTTTGACAGTTCGCGCAATGTCTGCCGCCCATACTCAGCCCGTTCCTGGCTGTTCTGCTCATGCTCCACGATGATGCGGCCTATGTTCCAATAGGCAGTCAAAAGCTCTGTGTTCACCTGCCGGGCCACATTCAGCCGCGCCGATTGCAGGATCTCTTTGATCTGGCCGATCATGTCGCTGTAAGCTGTTATCTCGTTCATAGGATAGCCCTCATCATGCGATTTCGTGTTCTGATTGACTGTCATTCACATCTTTACTATATCACACAATATCAAGGAAATCCACCGGCTTCCATAACATATAGCAGAAGCTGTCACTAACAGCCTCACCCGTTTCCGCTGTCGCTGTCTGGCAATTTTGGGAACGCGATTTTTTCATCCGGATGTCATAACTGTACAGTCCCGTCGATGATTCGAAGTTTCTCTAATTCTTCAGTATATCGCTTGATAGTGTTTAAGCAAAGCATCTCTCTATTATCTTTTGTCCACTTGTCCATATACCGCTTATTGTAAAACAGAGAAAAATCGTGGATTGTGTTTGCCAGTTCAGTGTGCGCCTGTGCCCATCCGTGCAATTCAGCAGGTGGCATTGGAAAATCGCTCTGCTTAATATACAACTTTAAGATTTCATCACAAATCGGTGCCACTGCGTCGATCAATTGTGTTTCTGTGATCGTTTTATTTCTGTATTCTCGGAAAGTATTAATATATTCCCTCGCAAGTTCTATTAGATGATTTGTACACTCTCTTGTTAAACTAATCAATTCATCGTTAGGTATCCCAGTCTTTTGATACACTTCATTGACCCATTTATACTGCGGAAACTCTTTGATATGAATACCGTTAATAACATTGGAATCTTTATCCAAACGATACCACCAAGTCTTGTCTTGGGACTTATCGACCCAAGTTGTGCGCCATGCATAGTTGCCGTTGACCATATCATCTTCATTATAGCCGAAAAAGCACCACACTATATTTGCCGGTCGGCCCTTGAATCGGCGCTCGGCAATTTGATTATTATAAACATCACAGTATAACACTGTGTTCTTAACATCATCTGCAATGGCGGCTATCTGTTCTGGTGTATCAGGAAAACGCAGAATCACCTTCACGGAGTATCTTTTGGTTATACCAATGTGCACGGGTTCCACTTCGTAGATAATGTACTCTTCAGCCTCAAAATAAATATGTTTTTGCTTATATGGGTGATAATCCTCAACATTGAAGAAAATCGTTCCATTAATGCTAGAACGATATATTGGATGCTGCATGGACGTTGCCCGCTGCTGATTCGATATTTCTGCGAATCGGAAAATCAATCTGTTAATTTCTTCAAGGGATTTTTTACCTTTTCGTATGAGCGGTCTAAAAGTCAGCGCATCACAGACAAAGCTAGTATATAAGCTTATTTTTCTTTCCTCACAGAATCCAGATTCCTCTCCTGCTCCACAAGAGGCCATGACTGCACATCCTTTGCCCACAAACACGCCTACCATTTCCTCTATGCTGATTTGGGATACGCCTCCTAGGGAGAAATCACCAGCATGGCAACAGTCTAGGATCACGACTTTATTCTTCGCTGGCACTTGATCAATGAAGTTTATCAGTTCTTGTATAAGAATAGCTCTATCACTCAAACATAGGCAACTGTTTCCGCCATGGCCGGAAAAATAAAAGATAAATGTATCCTCTTCCTCAATATCGCGGAGTAACTGAGCAAACGCAACGGCCAAGTCCTCAAATGTCACAACGCCCGTTCCACCATATATCAAGATATTTTGGGGCCGTGCATTTAGGCCGTTGACCAGCGCACGTTGAAGCGCGTCTAAGTCATTTTTACACAGGGGCAAATCGACTAGACCTATCCCATGATAATCACTCACCGCTATCAGCAACGCCCGTATCATTCTATCGACCCCTTTTTATTATAACGTTCATAACTGGTTCATAATTGCAATTTTCACTATACCACACAATGCCAAGGAAGTCCATCAACGCTGCACGTTGCGTAGTAGAAGTTGTCGTTGCTGTCAATGGTCAAGATGAACGGCTCTCTGAGCCGCCATTGACAGCTCCGCCTGCTTCCGCTCCCCCTGTCTGTAAGAGGAGCGACAGCCGTTTCTGCTGTCGCCCCTCTTACAGTATCTGTTCCTTGCCTCACCCCGCCATAAAACCGAGGGCGGTATGTAATGGTTTAGACACTCTGGACCCTTTGCGCCCCAAGGGATTCAGAACGGAAATTTGAGCAAAACATGAAATCACCTGCCATCACCCCAAAACCGGCTTCTATACCATTACATCAGGGGTCTATGTCCGCATTTTAGAACTCTGGACTCCTTCTGCTGCAAGGGATTGGACTCGTTAAACGTAGGGGGGTAAGGGTAGTATATGGCGACACCGGAAAGCGGGGGGCTATATGCGGACAAACTTAAAAATGTTTAAGAATTTGCCGCTATATGCGCGCCCTGGTGAAAACAAGGGTTCGATGTGACGCTTTTGGTCGGTCATACCCCTTGCGGCGCAATGGGTTCAGATCGTCAAAGTAAGGGGGGTAATGATACTATACGGTACACCTCAAAAACCGGGGTCAATTGCGTCACATACTTCAAAATATTTAAGCATCTGGCTCCATGTATGAAAATCTTTCAGGGTGCAAGTAAAAATCCCATCTTGAGTCCTGCGAGGACTCAGATGAGATTTTGCTTCATTCATCTGTGAGGTCATCGGGAAGATACGCTACAATGTCGTCTATCGTGCAGTCCAGGATATGACACAGAGCCTCCAGTGTGTTGGTGGAGACAGATTCTCCCGCTTTTAAGCGCCTTATGGTAGAACTACTGATGCCACCCTTGACTTGCAAAGTGTATGTCGTAGCTCCGCGCTTGGCCATCGTTTCCCACAGCGGGGTATAGGATATCATATTGTCCCCGCCTTTCCCTCTTGCAATATCTTCATTATTGCCTATAATGGGGATAGGGTGTTATAGACAATATTGCCTATAACCTGACAGAGGGAACTTCTTGTGGGGAAATCAGTATTCTTTATCGGTCACAGAGAAGCGTCCAGCGAAATCCTTCCGATCCTTACGGACGTGATCGAGACGCACATTGCAAAATATGGCGCGGCGGATTTTATCGTTGGCAGCTATGGCGGTTTTGACCATCTTGCTGCCAGTGCCGTGATCGCGGCGAAAAAGGCCCACCCCTATATCACACTGTCATTGCTGCTCCCTTATCACCCGGCGGAGCGACCCGTAAAAACACCGAATGGCTTTAACGGGACATATTATCCGCCTGGAATGGAGGATGTTCCAAAGCAGTATGCGATCGCCCGAGCTAACCGGTACGTTGTTGACCATGCAGTATGCGATCGCCCGAGCTAACCGGTACGTTGTTGACCATGTGGATTATCTGATTGCCTATGCCTGGCACCCAGCCAGCAACGCAAGGGAGTTGGTGGAATACGCAAAAAGAAGAGAGAAACGACACTTGATAGCGGTAACTGTTCTAAAACCGGTTGAAACAAATACAAGGAGGTAGTCTGATGAAAAAGTCGGTCTCCTGTGAATTTAACATGGACAGCGCGTGTGTGGAACTGGTATATTCGGACAACAGCATGATCTCTATCGACTGCACTGCCGTGGAGAACGAAGTGGCCGATAACTTGTATCAGCGGTCGGAGTTGGATTATCTGATCTACAATGACCCACTGGCATACGCTGACTTGATCCTCAACGGCGATCCGCAGGTCTATTTGAAAGCGGTCACGGAATATGGAGAAACGCGGCCCTGTATTTGAAATGCCATAAGAGCTGGGGATTCGATGTCACGCTTTAGAGCCTCTGAAACCCTTGCGGTGCAACGGGTTCAGATCGTCAAAGTTAGGGGGGTAAGGGTAACATACGGCCCCCTCAAAAACGGGGTTTCATTGCGTGACATGCTTCAAAAGTTTTAAGCAGATCACAACAGACAACGGCTGGTGCATTTCGCACCAGCCGCTGTCTGCTCTGTCGATTCCAATTCCGTAAGGCAGTTGCCATTTTCAATTTTTCGATGTCACACTGTTTTACGGAACCCCTCCGTTGCCAAGGCCTCGAATCTTCAAAGCTCTTCTGACGCTGTCTCCAGCAGTCCCCAGATCACCCACATCATGGGCGCCGTGAGGCTCAGGCCCAGGCCGAAGAAGTCCTGTATACAGTAGCACAAAAACGCCGCTCCCAGGGCCGGGTACAGCGCCCCCTCCTTCCGCCGCTTCACCCACGTGATCAGGCTGGACACGATGGCGGCCACATAGAGTCCCGCGCCGATGATACCGATGTTGACCAGATACCCCAGATACACGTTGTGGGCGTTGGTCACATTGGCGGTGGCGTTTCGCACCTCGCTGTACCACTGGATGTGGAACCGGGCCCCCGTGGTGCCGGGGCCGCCGCCCAGCCAGGGATGCTCCTTAAAAAGCTCCCAAGCCTGCTTCCATATCTGCCCCCGGTGGGAGCCGAACTCGTCCGCCAGATGGCCGTGGAGGACCTGGCGCATCTCGTAGATAGTCCCGCTCTTCCCCGGCCAGAAATAAAGCGCCCCCAGCCCCAGGGCCGTGATCCCGCCGCTGACGCAGCCGGCCGCTTTCGCTGTTTTGTCCTTCCGGATACACACAGGGATGGCCACCAGCGCGCCCCCCGCCACAGCCACCAGCCCCGCGTCCACGTCGCAGGCCAGTATGACCCCGAAGCACAGCGCCGCGGGCAGAAACAGTGCCTTGTCCGCCCGCCGTTCCGACAGCGCCGCGAACGCCGCCAGCATCGGCCCGGCCAGGCACAGATAGGCCGACAGCAGCCCCGTATTGCCGATGGTACCGAGAAAGGCGCTGTTGTAAGCGATGTATTTGTCGTAATAATTGGTCCCCGTCGGGTAGAACCAGAAGGGGTCCAGGCCCATGAGCTGCAGCACCGCGATGGCGCAGCACACCGCCGAAGAGGCCCCCAGCGCCCAGACATAGCGCCGCCGGGGCGCGGCCAGGGCCGACGTCCCGAAAAAGCAGGCGGCGTACAGCACAGTGGTGAGATACCCGTCGAACCGGTTGGCGCCCACCAGGCATACCTCGCCATATTCCGATGCCATGGCCGACACGCCCCCCGCCGCCAGAAACGCCCCGACAGCCAAGTGGGCCGGGCGCACACGGGGCCGGTACCGCTCCCCCTGGGCCAGGCCCACCAGCAGCAGCACCGCCGCCAGCGCCAGCCACGTCCCCGTGGCAATGGCGAAGAACCAGAACTTGGAGGCGGTGACGTTGTTATAGCCCTCGAACCCCACGAAGAGCGGGAACACGCCCAGCATGAGAAGTATGAACTTGTCCGTGACCCAGCGGGCCCTCTGCAGCTGTTTCATGAGGTCATTATAGACCAGATCCGCCTTGCGCACAAGGCATTGAAAAGTTGGAAATAATATGTTATAGTAGGTGAAACTTACCGCAGAGAGGGGGCAAAGGTCCATATGGAGAACTTTTACGCCCTCATCGCCCGGATGAAGAACATCGACCGCTGGGCCCTGATGCGTTCCGTCACCCGGGAGAACGTCCAGGAGCACAGCCACATGGTGGCGGTACTGGCCCACGCCCTGGCGGTGATCCGCCGGGACGTGTTCGGCGTCCCCTGCGACCCCAACGCCGCGGCCGCCGCGGCCCTCTTCCACGACGCCGGCGAGATACTGACCGGCGACCTGCCCACCCCCATCAAGTACAACAACCCCGACATCATGGCCGCCTACCGCCAGGTGGAGGCGGAGGCCTCGGAAAAGCTGCTGGCCATGCTGCCGGACGTTCTGCGCCCGGCCTATGCCCCTCTGCTGGCTGAGCCCGACCACGAGCTGAAGCCCTTGGTCAAAGCCGCCGACAAGCTCTCCGCCTACATCAAGTGCATCGAAGAGCGCCGGGCCGGAAACGACGAGTTCCTCCGGGCGGAGGCCAAGACCCTGGAGACCCTCCGGGGCTATCAGCTGCCCGAGGTGGACTTTTTTCTTGAGCACTTCATCTCCGCCTTCGAGCTCACCCTGGACGAACAGGGGACCATGGAGTACCAGGAGCCAAAGCTTCCCAAGTGATAAACTTCTCTCAAAGGAGACCATATACTATGCGTATGCACGCCGAAGACAAGACCATGGACAAGATCGTGGCCCTGTGCAAGAACAGGGGCTTCATTTTCGCCGGCTCCGAGATATACGGCGGCCTGGCCAACTCCTGGGACTACGGTCCTCTGGGCGTCCTCATGAAGCAGAACGTGAAGAACGCCTGGTGGAAGAAGTTCGTCCAGGAGAGCCCCTATAACGTGGGTCTGGACGCCGGCATCCTCATGAACCCCCGTGTGTGGGAGGCCTCCGGCCACGTGACCAACTTCAACGATCCCCTCATCGACTGCAAGGCCTGCAAGCGCCGTCACCGCGCCGACAAGCTCATCGAGGAGTGGGCCAAGGAGACCGGCACGGACATCAACGTGGAGGCCCTGACCAACGACGAGATGGTAGAGTATATCCGGGAGAAGAAGATCCCCTGCCCCGGCTGCGGCGCCACGGACTTCTCCGACATCAAGAAGTTCAACCTGATGTTCAAGACCCACCAGGGCGTGACCCAGGAGTCCGGCACGGACGTGTACCTCCGCCCCGAGACCGCCCAGGGCATCTTCGTGGACTACAAGAGCGTGCTGCGCACCACCCGCAAAAAGCTGCCCTTCGGCATCTGCCAGATCGGCAAGAGCTTCCGCAACGAGAT
>CANRNF010000092.1 GCA_947631865.1 uncultured Oscillospiraceae bacterium
TCCACGATGGACAGAGCCACGGGCTTGCCGATCATCTTCTCCACCTCGAGGCGGATGCGCTCGATCTCCGCGCCGCCCTTGCCGATCACGACGCCGGGACGGGAGCAGTGGATGAAGATGCGGACCTTGGTGCTGTCGCGCTCTATCTCGATGGTGGGAACGCCGGCGGAATAGAGGGTCTTCTTCAGGTAGTTGCGGATCTTGTAGTCTTCCACCAGCAGGTCGCCCACCTTATCGGCACGGGCATACCAGCGGGAATCCCAATCCTTGATGACGCCCACGCGCATACCGTGGGGATGAACTTTCTGTCCCATATTCTGCCTCCTCCCTTATTCTTTCTCAGCCACGGTCATGGTGATGTGGCTGGTGCGCTTGTTGATGCGGAACATACGGCCGTGGGCACGGGGCTGGCCGCGCTTGAGGATGGGGCCCGCCGTGGCGATGCACTCGGTGATCACCAGGTTGTCCGGATCCATATTGTTGTTGTTCTCCGCGTTGGAGCAGGCGCTCTTGAGCAGCTTCAGCAGGGGCTCGCTGGCGGCCTTCGGCGTATTGCGAAGGATGGCCTCGGCATACTTGGTATCCTTGCCCTTGATGAGCTCGCACACGATCTGCGCCTTACGGGGAGAAATGCGGATATATTTCGCTTTCGCTGTTGCTTCCATGTCTGCTCCCCCTTACTTGGTCGGCGTGGTCTTGCTGCCCGAGTGGCCCCGGAAGGTCCGCGTGGGAGCAAATTCGCCCAGCTTGTGCCCGACCATGTCCTCGGTGACGTACACGGGAACATGACGGCGGCCGTCATGGACGGCGATGGTGTGGCCGACAAAGGACGGGAAAATGGTGGAAGCGCGGCTCCAGGTCTTCAGGACCTTCTTTTCGCCCGTCTTGTTCAGCTCGTCCACGCGCTTCAAAAGCTCGGGAGCGGCGAACGGGCCCTTCTTAATGCTTCTGGACATGTTCTCTTCCCTCCTTATTTGGCGTTGCGGCGCTTGACGATGAACTTATCGGAGGCGTTCTTCTTCTTGCGCGTCTTATAGCCGAGAGTGGGCTTGCCCCAAGGGGTCACAGGACCGGGACGGCCGACGGGCGCTTTGCCCTCGCCGCCGCCGTGGGGGTGGTCCACAGGGTTCATGACGGAACCGCGGACGGTGGGCCGCCAGCCCATGTGGCGCTTGCGGCCGGCCTTGCCGATGTCCACGTTGGCGTGATCGGCGTTGCCGACCTGGCCCACGGTGGCCCGGCACTCCAGGCGGATCTTACGCATCTCGCCGGAGGGCATACGGATGGTGGCCATATTGCCTTCCTTAGCCATCAGCTGGGCGGCGTTGCCGGCCGCGCGGACCAGCTGGGCGCCCTTGCCGGGGTACATCTCCACATTGTGGATGAAGGTACCTACGGGGATGTTGGCCAGGGGCAGGCAGTTGCCCGGCTTGATGTCAGCGGCGGGGCCGGACTCCACGGTGTCGCCCACGGACAGGCCCGCGGGAGCCAGGATATAGGCCTTCTCGCCGTCAGGATACTGGATGAGCGCGATGAAGGCGGACCGGTTGGGGTCGTACTCCAGGCGCTGGACGGTGGCGTCCTCGCCCTCGCGGGAGCGCTTCCAGTCGATGACGCGGTACTTCTGCTTGTTGCCGCCGCCGTGATGGCGGACGGTGATGCGGCCGTAGCTGTTGCGGCCGGCATGCTTCTTGACGGTCTCGGTGAGGCTGCGCTCGGGACGGACGTGCTTGTCGACGCCCTCGAACCCGGAGACGGTCATGTGCCGGCGGGACGGCGTAACGGGCTTATAAGTTTTGATTGCCATTTCTTCTTCCTCCCTTACGCCATGCCTTCGAAGATCTCAATGTTCTTCGAGTCGGCGGAGAGCTTCACGACAGCCTTCTTCCAGCTGGCGCTCTTCCCCGCGGGGAAGCGGCCCTGCTGGCGGTTCTTGCCGCGCATGTGGGTGGTGGTGACCTTGATGACGGTCACGCCGAAGATCTCCTCGATGGCCTTCTTGATCTCGATCTTGTTGGCGTCCTTGGCCACCTTGAAGGCGTACTTCTTGATGTCCAGGTCTTCCATGGACTGCTCGGTGATGACCGGGCTGATGATGACATCATAAGCGGATTTCATCAGGCGAACACCTCCTCGATTTTCTGGACCGCCGCTTTGTCCACCACAAGGGTGCCGCCGCAGAGGACCGTGTACGGGGAGAGGATGGTGGCGGTGGTGACGTTGACGCCGGCGATGTTGCGGGCGGACTTCAGCACGTTCTCATCCACGTTCTCCGTGATGACCAGGGCCTTGCCGGCCACACCGGCGGCGCCCAGGAACTTCTGGAAGGTCTTGGTCTTGATCTCGTCCATGTGCAGGCCGTCCACCACGATGATGGCGTCGTCGGCCGCCTTGCTGGACAGAGCGCTCTTCAGGGCCAGGCGCTTGGCCTTCTTATTCAGGCTGTAGCTGTAGTCCCGGGGCTTGGGCGCGAAGGCCACGCCGCCGTGACGCCACACGGGGGAGCCGGCATAGCCGGCGCGGGCCCGGCCGGTGCCCTTCTGCCGCCAGGGCTTCTTGGTGGTGTAGGAGACCTCACCCTTGGTCAGAGCGCTCTGGGTGCCCTGCCGCTGGTTGGCGAGGTAGTTCACTACGCTGTCATGCAGAACGGAAGTGTTGGGCTCCACGCCGAACACTGCCTCGGAGAGCTCGTACTCGCCGATCTGCTTGCCGGCCATATCGACCAATTTCGCTTTAGGCATTTCGTCGTACTCTCCTTTCTATTAGTGGCTACGCGCAGAGGCCTTCTGGGGGTTGCGCCCGGACTGCTTCTGGGGGTTGACGCTGACGGCAGCCGCAGCGTGCTTCTCGGCGATGTGCTTGACGGTGGACTTGATGTAGACGATGCCGCCCTTAGGGCCGGGGACCGCGCCCCGCAGGACGATCATGTTCATCTCGGGATCCACCTTCACCACGTCCAGGTTCTGGACGGTGACCTGCTCCACGCCCATGTGGCCGGCGCCGATCTTGCCCTTGAAGATGCGGGAGGGATCGGTGGAGGAGCCCATGGAACCGGCGTGCCGGTGAACGGGGCCGCCGCCGTGGCTGGTGGGGGTGCGCTGGGCGCCCCAGCGCTTGATGACGCCGGCATAGCCCTTGCCCTTGCTGACGCCGGTGACGTCCACGTGGTCGCCCTCGGCGAACACGTCGGCCTTCAGCACGTCGCCCACGTTCATCTCGGCGGCGTTGTCCAGGCGGAACTCGTGCAGGTGCTTCTTCGGCTCAACGCCGGCTTTTTCCAGGTGGCCCTTCTCGGGCTTGGTGAGCTTCTTCTGGGCGATGTCCTCAAAGCCCAGCTGGACGGCGTCGTAGCCTTCCTTGTCCACGGTCTTCTTCTGGGCGACCACGCAGGGGCCCGCCTCAATGACCGTGACGGGAACGACCTTGCCCGTCTCGTCGAAGATCTGGGTCATCCCGACCTTCTTGCCAATGATGGCTTTATTCATTGCTTTCCTCCTTCGGTTATTGGTTGGGCGGCCGGTAACGGCGGCCGCGCAACATGACCCGTCTGCTCATGCAGACTGCGGGTTGGTTGACTAATTAATGACTAATTAATAATGTGTGCCTTACAGCTTGATCTCGATCTCCACGCCGGCGGGCAGCTCCAGGCTCATCAGGGCCTCCACCGTCTTCTGGGTGGGGTTCATGATGTCGATGAGGCGCTTGTGGGTGCGGCGCTCGAACTGCTCACGGCTGTCCTTATCTTTGTGGACGGCGCGCAGGATGGTGACGACCTCCTTCTTCGTGGGCAGGGGGATGGGGCCGGAGACGCGGGCCTCGGTGCGCTTGGCGGTCTCCACGATGGTCTCGGAGGCCTTGTCGATCAGCTGGTGGTCATAGGCCTTCAGGCGGATGCGGATCATTTTCTTGTTGGTTGCCATTGTTTTCCTCCATAGATGTTGTACGAGTTTTACGTGTTCCCGCACGGGTTCCGGTTTTTCTGTACACTGTTCCGTGCGTATCAGACCCTGCTCCAAAAAACATACCGGCCCGGCCGGCGTTTTTGTTCAGACGATATACGCGGTACAGAAAAGACCGTTCCGTCCGATTCCAGGGCCTTGTCCAAGGCCCCCGGACCTGCTCCCCGGAAGTTACCGCCCGTCGGCGCAATCTCCCGGTTCATCGCATGGCGCAATACTCCCGCCGGAGCAGCGCGCTTTAGTACTATAGCAAAAATCCCCCTCTGCGTCAAGGGGGATTTTACTATTTATGAAAATATTTTTGACTTTTGTCTCTCAGCGGCCGAAGTCAAAGGGATGGGGCAGCAGCTGGCTGAGCCGGTAGCTCACATACCGGCCGCCGGAGCGGGTGCACAGCACCTCCATGTCCCCCTGGGGGGCGAATTCCACCATCACCTGCAGGCAGGCGCCGCAGGGCAGACAGTATGTCTCCCCCTCCCCGTAGATGGCGATGCGGACGAACTTCCGCCGGCCCTCGCTTACCGCCTTCACGATGGCGGTACGCTCGGCGCAGATGGTGGAGCCCAGGGCGGCGTTTTCCACGTTGCAGCCGGTGAACACCGACCCGTCGGCGCACTCCAGGGCCGCCCCCACGGGAAAGTGGGAGTAGGGCACATAGGCGTTTTGCGCGGCCTCCCGCGCCATATTGAGAAGCTCCCGGTCAGTCATGTCTTTATCCCCCGTCTTTCTTCTTTGTCGCTTATAAATTATATGTAGTATGTCCTCAGCTCAGGTCCACTTTCCAGCTGCGGATATCCACGAAGAAATTATCCTGGCTGGGGCTGATGGTGCTGAGCACGCCCCGGTGGTAGAGCACCTGGGTCTTTTCAAAGCAGACCGTGGTGAGCGGCGCGGTCTGGGCGATGTACTGGTAGAGGAGCTCGGTGTTGGAGGGCAGTGTCTCGCTGTTGCTGCCCAGGAAAGCCTGGATATAGCCGGTCAGGTTGGAGTCGGCGATGCCGCCGAAGTTGAGAACGCCTCCCGGGGCCACCAGCGGGGAGATATCCCAGTCGTTGCAGATCTTCACTTCGCCGTAGTACAGATCGTAGCCCCCATCCTTCAGGGCCTTGTCGTAGTCCCCGGCGTTCAGCTCCCGCATGGTCACGTTGAAGCCCGCGTCCCGCATGGAGCCGGCGATCTGCCGGGCGGCGGCCAGCTTGGCCGGGCTGTCGGAGCAGACCAGGAAGATGACCTTGGCGGGCACGCCGCCCAGCTCGATGACCCCGTCATAGTCCACATCCGTGGCGCCCAGATTCCGCAGCACCGTCTCCACGCTCTCCCGGGAGTAGCCCAGGTTCCGGGCAATGGACCGGGGATAGAGGGCGCTGCTGGGATGGATGGGCAGCGCCGCCGCCTCCGCCGAGCCCTGCATGGCGCCGGACACGATGGTGTCCCGGTCGATGAGGTAGGTCATGAGGGACCGGTACATTCCCTGGCCGAACACGGGGCTGGCGGCGTTGTAGCCTATGTAGTGCATGTTGGTGGTGTCCACGTACTTGATGATATTGGACGTGGAATAGCCCAGGCTGGACATGTCCATGGGGTTATTGGTCACCAGGTCCAGATAGGAGTCCTCAAAGGCCTGGAGGATATCCTCCGACTCCACGTATTTTTTAAGGTGGATGGTCTTGAGGGTCATGGCGCTGGCCCCGGGGTAATCCGGGTCCAGGGTCAGGGCGGTGCCCCGGCTGTTGAGCTCATAGGGCCCCGTGCCGGAGGGGAGGGTGGCGTAGGCGCTGCCCGCCTCCACGCAGGGGATGGTCAGAAGCTCGTAAAACCGCCAGTTGGGCTGGCGCAGGGTGACGGTAAAGCTCCCCTCGTCCTGCCAGCCGGTGCTCATCACGTTGGCGAAGCGCCGGGAATACCGCTCGCTGTACCGGGCCAGGTCCAGAGTAGCCACCGCGTCGGAGCCGGTCATATGGCCGCCGGAGTGAAAGTTCCGGGAGGTGTCCACGTAGAAGGTCCAGTTGTAGCCGTCCTCGGTCTGCCAGCCGGTCACCAGGTTGGGCTGGGCCTCGAAGGAGCTGTCCGCGTTCACCAGCGTCTCATACATGAGCATGCTCACCACCAGATTCCAGTGGCTCTGGGTGGTGTAGGGGTTGAAGGACTCCCCGTCCACGCAGTTGAGGGAGAAGATGTGGTCCGCCTTATAGGTCTCCGCCAGCTCCTGACCGATGCTCTGTCCCTCTGACGGCTGGGGCGTGGGAGTGGCCTCCGCCGTCTCGGCCAGCTCCACGGGCATCTCCAGCTGCAGCTTGCATCCGGCCAGGCCCAGGGCCATGGCCCCGGCCAGCAGAAGGCTTATGGTATTTTTAAAAAAAGACTTCATAGCATGATCAGGTTGGCCTGAGACCCCCGGGCCGCCCCCATGGAGCGGTGGGACCAGAACCGGTCGGGATGGCACATGGTGCACACCCCCAGCTCGTCGATATTCTCCTCCAAAAGGCCCAGCTGCCGGAGCCTTCTGTGCACAGCGCCGGGCAGGTCCACCCGGAACCTGCCCTCCTCCGTATCGTCAGGGTCATAGAGCCCCTCCGTATCGCCGCCCAGCAGCTTCTCCACCGCCGCCGGGACCTCCGGCCCCGTCTGGAAGCAGCAGCGCCGGATGCCCGGGCCGATGGCCGCCCGGATGCGTCCGGGCGCCGCGCCCAGGCTCACCATGGCGTCCACCGCGTTCTTCTCTATGTCCGCCACCGTGCTGCGCCAGCCGCAGTGGACCGCCCCGATGACCCCGGCTGCCGGGTCCTGCAGGAGCAGGGGCGTGCAGTCGGCGGTGAACACCGCGAGGGGCAGGCCCTTCACGCTGGTCACATATCCGTCCGCCTCCCCCCAGGGGGCGGGCTCGCCGATGGGGTGGGCGTCCTCCCGGCCGGCCACGCGCACATAGACGCCGTGGACCTGCCGGCCGTGGACGAAGCGGGCCGTGTCGATGCCCGCGGCGGCGCCGAACCGGCGCCAGTTCTCCCGGACGTTTTCCAGCTCGTCGCCACGTGTGGCGCCCAGGTTCAGGCTGTCGAATATCCCCCGGCTCACCCCGCCCAGGCGGGTGGAGAACCCGTGGGGACAGGTCAACAACTTAGATTTCAATATTTGCGCTTCTTCCACCTGTTCACAGCCTCGCAGAGTTTGCGCCCGCAGGCGCAAATAAAGTGGGATCATTTTTTCCGGGGGCGTGTACCTCGAAAAAAAATACTTCTCAGACCGCAAACGTGCGAGCGCAGCGAGTGCGCTGCAGCGGGCTGCATCCTTCTCGTTTGAAAGGCTCTGCCTTTCAAACGACTATTCACTCGTTTCTGCCGCAGCACTCTTTGTACTTCAAGGGGCGGCTGCCGTCGGCCTTCCATTTGCCGCAGGGGCAGGGGTCGTTGCGCCCGGGCTTTTTGATCTTCTTCACAGGCTGCGGTTTCGCGCTGGCGTCGCCGCCCACGTTGTTGAGGTTGGCCTTGGCGGCGGCCTTGCGCTCGATGGTCTGCTCCCGGCGGACCCGGACGGTGAAGATACGCCGGACCACCTCGTTCTTGATGCCCTGGATCATGGCCTCGAACATCTCGAAGCCCTCCTGCTTGTAGGCGTCCACCGGTTTGACGTTGCCGTAGGCACGCAGGCCGATGCCCTGGCGCAGGTCGTCCATGGCGTCGATGTGGTCCATCCAGTACTCGTCCACCACCCGGAGCATGACCACCCGCTCCAGCTCCCGCATGACGGGGGTGCCGTCGGGCATGAGGCCGAACTCCTGCTCCCGCTTGGCGTAGACCTGGTCCGCGATGGCCAGCAGCTTCTCGCTGAGGGCGTCCGCGGTGAGGGCGGACAGCCCCTTCTCCGGCACGGCGATCTGTCCCCGGATGAGGAAGGTCTGGTAGAAGGGCTCCAGGGCCGCCTCCAGCTGCTCGGGGCTCTCGGGATAGCCGGTGTGTCCCAGGGCGCTGGCCACGTCGGTGTGGATCACGTCCTCGATCATATTGTGCACGTACCCGCGCAGGTCCTCCCCGTCCAGCACCTTCCGGCGCTGTTCGTAGATGATGTTGCGCTGGACGTTCATCACGTCGTCGTATTCCAGAGTGCTCTTCCGGGCCTGGAAGTTCCGGCTCTCCACGGTCTTCTGGGCCTGCTCGATGGCGCCGGATAGCATCTTGTTGTCGATGGGGGTGTCCTCGTCCAGGCCCAGGGTCTCCATCATGCTCATGACCCGCTGGGAGCCGAACAGGCGCATCACGTCGTCGGTCATGGCCAGGAAGAAACGGCTCTGGCCCGGGTCGCCCTGGCGGCCGGAACGGCCCCGGAGCTGGTTGTCGATGCGCCGGGCCTCATGGCGCTCGGTGCCCAGGATGAACAGGCCGCCGGCGGCCTTCACCTGTTCCGCCTCGGCGGCGGTGACCTTCTTGTGCTCCGCCTGGCGCTCGGCAAACATCCGCCGGGCCTGGAGGATAGTCTCGTCGTCGGTGTCGGCAAAGCCGGTGGCCTCGGCGATGACCGCCTCGTCAAAGCCGGCCTTTTTCAGGTCCTGCCTTGCCAAAAACTCGGCGTTGCCGCCCAGCATGATATCCGTGCCGCGGCCGGCCATGTTGGTGGCGATGGTCACCGCCCCCAGCTTGCCCGCCTGGGCCACGATCTCGGCCTCTTTCTCATGGTGCTTGGCGTTCAGCACGCTGTGGGGCACGCCCTGGGCCTTCAAAAGCTTGGAGAGATATTCGCTCTTTTCGATGCTCACCGTGCCCACCAGCACCGGCTGGCCCTTTTCGTGGCATTCCAGGATCTGGCGGATGATAGCCCGGTTCTTCCCCGCCTCGTTCTTGTACACCACGTCGGGGCTGTCGATGCGGATGACGGGCTTGTTGGTGGGGATCTCGATGATATCCAGGTTGTAGATGGAGGTGAATTCCTCCTCCTCGGTGAGGGCGGTGCCTGTCATGCCGGAGAGCTTGCCGTACAGGCGGAAGTAGTTCTGGAAGGTGATGGTGGCCAGGGTCTTGTTCTCCCGCTGTACCTCCACCCGCTCCTTGGCCTCGATGGCCTGGTGCAGGCCCTCGGAATACCGCCGGCCCAGCATGAGGCGGCCGGTGAACTCGTCCACGATGATGACCTCGTTGTCCTTCACCACGTAGTCGATATCCCGCTTCATGACGCCGTGGGCTTTGATGGCTTGGTTGATGTGGTGGGTGAGGGTGGTGTTCTCCAGGTCGGACAGATTCTCCACGCCGAACCACTGCTCCGCCTTGGCGATGCCCCTGGCGGTCAGCGTGGCGGTGCGGGCCTTCTCGTCCACCAGATAATCGGCGTCGGCGTCCGCCTCCTCGATCTCCTCCTTCTCCTCCACGGAGGCCACCACGCCCTTGCGCAGGCCGCAGACGAAGTCGTCTACCTGGCGGTACATGTCGGTGCTCTCGTCCCCCTGACCGGAGATGATGAGGGGGGTCCGGGCCTCGTCGATGAGGATGGAGTCCACCTCGTCCACGATGGCGAAGAAGTGGCCCCGCTGGACCATATCCCGCTTGTAGAGGGCCATGTTGTCCCGCAGGTAGTCGAAGCCCAGCTCGTTGTTGGTGCCGTAGGTCACGTCCGCCGCGTAGGCGGCCTTCCGTTCCTCCCGGGTGAGGCCGTGGACGATGAGGCCCACGTCCAGGCCCAGGAAGCGGTGGACCTTGCCCATCCACTCCGAGTCACGCCGGGCCAGGTAGTCGTTCACCGTGACCACGTGCACGCCCTGTCCCTCCAGGGCGTTCAGATAGCTGGGCAGCACGGCCACCAGGGTCTTGCCCTCGCCGGTCTTCATCTCGGCGATGCGCCCCTGGTGCAGGACGATGCCGCCGATGA
>CANRNF010000093.1 GCA_947631865.1 uncultured Oscillospiraceae bacterium
ATGACGCAGGCGAAGGCGATATAGCCCCGGGAGTTGGCCATGTTCTCGGCGAAGGTGCCCTGGAGCTGGCCCAGGGACAGGTGGGCGCCCGCGAGACCGCAGAGAAGGCCGCACAGGATGCTGGCCAGCCACTTCATCTTTTCCGGGGCGATGCCCGCGGTGCGCAGGGTCTCGGGCTTTTCGCCGCTGGCCCTCAGCCAGAAGCCGTAGGGGGTCTTGTACACGAACAGCCACATCACCAGCACCAGCAGCCAGGTGAGGTAGATGAACAGGGAGTTGTCGTTCAGGACCTGGCCCAGGAAGGGAACGGCGTCCAGGCCAGGGATGTGTACTGTGGGCAGGGCGGGGTTGCCCTTGGTGCCGGAGGCGCCGAAGATGGCCCGGCTCAGGAAGCTGGTGAGGCCCAGAGCGAAGGTGTTGAGGGCGGTGCCGATGATGAACTCGTCGGAGCGGAACTTCACCACGAACAGGGCGAAGAACAGGCCCACGACCACGCCCATCAAAAGCACCAGACCGATGCCCGCGGCGGCGGAGCCGAAGAGGTAGCTTCCCAGCACGCCGAAGAAAGCGCCCATCAATATCATGCCGTCCATGCCGATGTTCATGATGCCGGCGTGCTCCGTCATGGCGCCGCCCAGGGCGGCCAGGGCCACCGGCGTGGCCGAGCGGAGCATCTGGTTGAAGGTGCCGGCGGAGAAGATGGCCGCGAGAATGGTCTTAAGCATGGCCCTCGCCCTCCTTTCGGCGTATGTCCGCCCGGGCCTTCCGGCGCTGGGACCCGGCCCGCAGGGAGGCGAAGATGCCGCTCTCGGCGGCCATGAAGAAGATGATGACCGTCTGGATGATGAGGTAGATCTGGTTGGGCACCCCGGCGGAAAGCTCCATGCCTTGGGCGCCTATTTTCAGCACCGCGAAGAAGAAGGAGAGGAAGATGACCGTCACCGGGTCGTAGTGGGCGATCATGGCCACGGTCAGGCCCTCGAAATAGTACTGGTTGCTGATGCTGGAGCGGTACAGGTGCTCCACGCCGTAGACCCGGAACATGCCCACCAGGCCGCACATGGCGCCGGAGATGACCATGCAGACGATGACGATCCTGTCCGTCTTGATGCCGGAGAAAAAGGCGAAGCGGGGATTCTGTCCCGTGAGCTTCATCTCGTAGCCCACGGAGGTCTTCTGCATGACGTACCAGGTCAGGAAGGTGATGACCACGGCGGCGACGATGGCGGTGGAGAGGCCGGAGCCGGGGATGAGGGTCTTGAACCAGAACCGGGGGTCCAGCTTTTCCGTGGCGGCCACCATGTTCTTGTTGGTGTTCTTCCAGGGGCCCTTGGCCAGGTACTGGCAGATGCTGGCGGCGATGGTGTTGAGCATGATGGTGGTGATGACCTCGTTCACCTTCACCTTCACCTTCAGCCACCCGGGGATGAGGGCGTAGAACCCGCCCACGGCCATGGCCGCGAGAGCCGCCGCCGGGATGGCGATCCAGGCGGAATAGCCAGCCAGCCACACGCCCACCTGGCAGGACACCACGGCGCCGAGAAGCAGCTGCCCCTCGCCGCCCACGTTGAAGATGCCCACCCGGGAGCCAAGCACGCAGGCAAGGCCCGTAAGGCACAGCACCATGGCGTATTCCAGAAAGTCGCCGATGTGCCGGGCGTTGGAGAAGGCCCCGTCCACCATGGCGGCGTAGGCTTGCAAGGGATCAAATCCCGCTATCACCAGGATGACCGCGCCGATGGCGAAGGCCAGCAGAACGCTTAAGAGAAGGCTCACCAGATAGCCCCAGTTGAATCTCTTTTTCATACCGCCGCCTCCTTTTCATCCTGCCGGGAGCCGGTCATCCGGTAGCCTATCTCCTCCTTGGAGAAGGGGCCGGTGAACTCGCCGGTGATCTTCCCCTCGTAGAGGGTGATGATCCGGTCCGAAAGGCGGAACACCTCGTCCAGGTCCGCGGAGCACAGGAGGATGGCGCAGCCGTGGTTGCGCCTATCGATGATCTGGCCGTGGATGAACTCGATGGCCCCCACATCCACGCCCCGGGTGGGCTGGGCCACGATGAGCACCGGCGCGTCGAAGGAGAACTCCCTCGCGATGACCACCTTCTGCATGTTGCCGCCGGACATGGAGCCCGCGGTCACGTCCGTGCCCGCGCCCCGGATGTCGAACTTCTCATAGAGCTCCCGGGCGTAGCGCTCCACGGTGGAGGTGCGCTGGTGGAAGCCGAAGCGGTTGAACTGGCTCTGGCGCTGCTTGCCGGCCAGCAGGTTCTCCGTGACGGTCCCGTCCCTGCTGAGGCCGGTGGCCAGCCGGTCCTCCGGCACGTGGGCCAGGCCCATGGCCCGTATCTCGCCCGGAGACTTGCCCGTTGCGTCGGCGCCCCGGATGGTCACCGTGCCGGACTCGGGCTTCCTCATGCCGGTGATGGCCTCCAGAAGCTCGCTCTGGCCGTTGCCCTCGATGGCCGCGATGCCGAGAACTTCTCCGGCCCGGACCGAGAGGGACAAATGGTCCACGGCCAGAAGGCCCCGGTTGTCCCGGACCGCCAGGTCCCGGACCCGGATGAGCTCCTCGCCGGGGACGCCGGTCTTTTCCAGCTCGTCGTAGAGCATGGGCCTGCCCACCATCATGGAGGCCAGGGTCTTCTCGTCCACGTCGGCGGTGTCCCGCACGCCCACCAGCCGCCCTTTGCGCATCACGCCCACCCGGTCGGAGATGGCCATGACCTCATACAGCTTGTGGGTGATGATGATGACGGTCATGCCCCTGTCCCGGACCACCCGGCGGATCACGGCGAACAGCTCCTCCGTCTCCTGAGGGGTGAGCACGGCTGTGGGCTCGTCCAGAATGAGGATCTCCGCGCCCCGGTAGAGGGTCTTCAATATCTCCACCCGCTGCTGCAGGCCCACGCTCAGCTCTTCCACCGGCGCGGCGGGGTCCACCTCCAGGCCGTATTCCTCAACCAGCTCCCGGGTCTTTCGCTCCGCGGCGGCGTTGTCAAAGAATATCCGGCCCCGCCGGGGCTCCCGGCTGAGGACGATGTTCTGGGCCACGGTGAAGGAGGGCACCAGCATAAAGTGCTGGTGGACCATGCCCACGCCCATGGATATGGCCGTCTTGGGGTCGAAATCGGTTACTTCCTGCCCGCGGATGAACACCTTTCCGTCCGTGGGGGTATTGATGCCGTACAGCACGTTCATGAGGGTGCTCTTGCCCGCGCCGTTCTCGCCCACCAGGGCGAAGACCTCGCCCTTTCGGATGTCCAGGGACACGTCGTCGTTGGCCAGGACGCCGGGGAAGGCCATGGACACGTGCTCGAATCTCACAGCGATCTCATCCAAGAAGATCACCTCGCTTACAGGTTTATAAAAGGGGCGCGTAGCATACGCGCCCCTCATCTTATAGGGGAGAGAAGGTTTACCGGGTGGTCTCCACCACGATCTCGCCGTTGGTGATGGCCTCTTCCAGGTCGGCCACCTCGGCCTTCAGGTCGTCGCCGATCTGCTGCTCGGAGCCCTCCTCGCCGTAGCCGATGCCGATGTAGCCGGAGGACATGTCGGCCACCCAGGTGGTGCCCCAGCGGGAGTCGTCACCGTCCAGAAGCTCGGACACGGCGGCGTAGATGGAGTCGCCCACTTCTTTCTTCATGGAGCAGATGATGACGTCCTCGTTGATGTACTTTTGGTCGGAGTCCACGCCGATGGCGTAGACGCCCTTCTCCTCGGCGGCCTCGAACACGCCGTCACCGGCGGCAGAGGCGATCTGGAAGATCACGTCCGCGCCCTTGTCAATGAGGGCCAGAGCGCACTCCTTGCCCGCGGCGGGGTCGTCATAGGTGTTGGAGTAGTTATGCACCACCTCGGTGGTGGTCTCGTACTTGTCGGCGAAGTACTGCGCGCCCTGCTCGTAGCCCACGATGAAGTCGTTGATGGTGTCGGAGTCCTCGCCGCCCACGGCGCCCACGATGCCGCTCTCGCTCATGTACGCGGCGATGTAGCCGGCCAGGAAGGAGCCCTCGTTCTGGGCGTAGGTGATGTTCAGGACGTTCTCGACGGGCTCGCTGGTGGCGTTGTCGATCCAGATGAACTTCACGTCGGGATACTCCGGCGCGATTGTCTCCACGTCGTAGAACTCCCAGCCCACGCAGATGACCACGTCCGCCTCGTCGGCGGCGTTGCGGATCTGGGGGGCGTGGTTCTCGTTGTTGCACTCGATGGTGATGGGCTCCACGCCGCACTCCTCGGCCAGCTTGTCAAGGCCCTCCTTGGAGGAGTCGTAGAAAGCCCGGTCGCCGAAGGTGCCGGCCACGACTAAGGCCACCTTCAAAGGCTCCGTGTCGGCCAGAGCGGTGACGGACAGCAGGCCGGCTACCATCAGCACGGCCAGCAGGAGGGAGATGATCCTTTTTTTCATGGATATGTACCTCACGATAAATTAAATTGATGGATGGCGGAACGCCAAGTCCATTATACTGACCCGACGGGGAGATTTCAAGGTTTTTTGTCAGAAAATTTGGATATTATTTTATAATTTTTGTTGAAAATATCCAGTGTGTTGGTGTATAATTGGTGCATCAAGTACAAGGAGGGGACCCGTTATGAGAGAAGTTCTTCTGGTGGACTGCTGTGTAAGACGGGAACAGTCCAGAACGGCGCGGCTGGCGCGGGCCTTCGTGCAGGGTCTGGACCCGGATCACTGGTCCGTCAGTGTGGTGCGGCCCGACGAGGAGCGGATGCGGCCGTTCGACGGGGCGCTCCTCCGGGAGCGGGACCGGCTGCTGGAAGAGGGGGCCCTGGAACGGCCCCGGTTCGACTATGCCCGCCAGTTTGCCTCCGCCGATATCGTGGTGGTGGCCGCGCCCTTCTGGGACATGAGCTTCCCGGCCTTCTTCAAGGTCTACGTCGAGAACATCAGCGTGGAGGGCATCACCTTCCGCACCTCGGAAAAGGGCCTGGAGGGCCTGTGCAAGGGCAAAAAGCTCATCCTTCTGACCACCCGGGGCGGCCCCTACGGCGGCACGGACATGGACCAGGGCGTCGCCTATTGCGAGACCCTGCAGAAGTTCTTTGGCTTCGATGGATTCGTCTGCGTGGCTGCCGAGGGTCTGGACCTGGGCGGGGACCCGGAGCCCCTGGTGCAAAAGGCGGAGGAAGAGGCCCGGGCCCTGGCCGCGTCGCTGTAAGAAACTGCATACACATACTGACCGCCCCGGAAGCAGCGCTTCCGGGGCGGTACTTTATTTATCGGCGCCCAGGCCGGCGTAGTTCTTCGTCACGTCGATCACCCGGTACACATCCAGCCAAGGCCGGTAGGCAAGCTCGTTCTCCCGGATGAAGGCGCACATGTCCTCCCAGTGCTTGTTGGCCTCTCCCTGCTCGCCACGGGCCAGGGCGGCCAGTGCCCGGGCAAGGTATCCGGCGTACCGGGCGTGGTGACCCAGGCGGCCAAAGAAGCTGTCGGGGCTGGCCTCGTGCTCTTCGGCGAACCGCTGGCAGAGGGCGGCGGCGCTGTCCATCCGGGCGGCCATGTCCGGATCGGTGCGGGGCCCCTTGCCGTTCACATAGTCGCAGCGGCTCAGATCGGACAGGGCGGAGAGGAAGTCCAGCGCCTCCATGGCGTGAGGGCCGTAGGCGGCGGCGAAATACTCGCCGATGAGACTGTCGGCGCTGACAGAGCCATCCAGCAGGGCCCGGCCCATGACGTAACCCGGCAGGGTGTTGGGCATGCCCGCCCGCAGTTCCTGGCAGCTTATGTAGCCATTGAGGCCCATGGCGGCCAGCCGCCGGATATCCCCGTGGATCACCCGGGCCATGTGGACGTAGCCCAGGTCCCCGTAGTGGGCCCGGCCCAGGGGATAGTCGTAGACGAAACTGTCCCCGTCAAACACCCCCTGCCAGGCCCGGAGAAAGTCCATGTTCCGGCCCAGGTCCTCCGGCAGGGCGATGCGGTTGCGCCGGTAGGGGGGGATGGCCCGCCGAGGCAGGCTCAGGTCGTAGGACCGCTCAAAGGTCCGGCTGATGGGGGCGAACATGAGCACGAACCGGTCGGGATTTGAAAGCTGTGCCTTTATGGGCGGCCAGAGAAGCTCCTGGTAGAGGAGAAAGACGATCTTCGTGCCCAGGCATTTTTCTGTGAGCCGGCGGTCTATCTCATTCAAAAGCGCCACGTACTGGTCCGTGGGGGTGGTCTTTTGGCATTCGGGGCACTCACAGACATTATTATAGTCGTCCGCCAGCCACACGTGCAGGTAGTCCACGTTGGGGTGGGCGGCGGCATAGTCCGTCACCGCATCGGCAAAGCGGGAGACGGCCTCCCTGTTGGCCAGGCAGAGGTTAGTGTTGGCCGGGACGCCCTTGTGGAGTTCCCGGACGCCATTTACCTGGGCGGCATAGGGGCGCCTGTCCTCCGCCAGAGGCCGGGGGTCCGCGTCCCAGCTGAGGGACTCATAGCCCAGCACCTGGCCGGTCCAGCCGTGGCCCACCTTGTGCAGCGTCAGCCCCCGGCGGCGGATGGCCGCCTCCGCCCGGAGCATGATATCTTCCACGTCGAAATCCTCCGGGGGGAGGAGTGGGTCGTTGATGTGCCGGTACCACCGGGCCAGGAAGGCATAGGGGGTCTTGAACTGGAGGAAGAAGGCGTTGAAGCCCACCTTGGGCAGCCAGTCGATGAAGTGCAGGATGTCCTCCCCGCTGTCCGCCCCCTCCAGGCATACCCCCCGGTGAAAGAGGGCCGCGGTCCGCTCATAGCGCAGCGTCAGGGCCCGGAGGGTCGTCTGGGGCACCACCTCGTTCTCCCGGCCGGGGGCCAGGAACCGGCAGCCCATGGCCCGCAGGGCGTCGTATACCCCCAGCAGCACCGCCCGATCCGAATTGCCCCGGATGGTCCCCCCGGCGGGGGACAGGTCCACCGAAAAGGCGTCGTTCCCAGGGGCGGGCTCTGTGACCAGGTCGATGGTGAGAGACGTGTCCGCCGGGATCATGCGGCTCAGATAGGCGCGCAGCTCCTCCCCGGCGAAGGCCAGGGTCTCGCTTTGGGCGTGGGTGACGGTGATGTTCATAGTTCGTCCTCGCTGTTGTTAAAAAGGCCCTGGGTTACCCCAGGGCCCGCGCTTATTTTACAGGATACAAGCCGGACGGTCAAGCCTTATTCGGCGATCTGGTCCAGGGCCTCCTGCATGACGTCGAACAGCACCCAGTCGCCCACGTCCTCGTGCGCGTCGGTCTCTTCGATGGTGCCGTTGCCGACCATGTCGTTCTGCACGCCCTCATAGTAGCCCTTCATGGAGCCGTCTTCCATGGCGGCGGCCATTTCCTCGATATTGAACCAGTGAGCGTCGCCCCACTGCATCAGCTGGATGTCCTTGTCGGTAGCGGTCTGCTCGGCGCACCAGCCGGCGACCTCGTCGGCGTTGTCGGGGTTCGCGCCGTAATCCATGGCCTTGAACAGGGCACGGCAGAAGCGGACCAGGGTGTCGTGGTTCTCCTCGGCGTAGCCGGGCAGGCAGATCCAGCTGGACATATTGGTGGAGCCGTCGGAGAACTCGATCTCATAGGAGCCCTCGGCCTGCTCCAGGCACATGGTGGAGTAAGGGTTCCAAGTCACGGCCACGTCGATAGAGCCGGAGGCCATGGCGGGAACGATGTTGGCGGGATCCAGGTTGTAGGGTTCCACGTCGTCCGCGGTGAGGCCGGCGGCGGCCAGAGCGGCGTTCATGGTGTCCTCAGAGGAGGAGCCGGCGCTGTAGCCGATGGTCTTGCCGGCCAGGTCTACCACCGTCTCGATGCCGGAGTCGGCGGCGCAGACCAGCTTGTCGCTGGTGTGCACGGAGCTGGGGGCGAAGATGATGGCGTTGCCCAGGATGCACAGCCGGTGAGCGCCCTTGCCGATGTAGGCCAGGTCGATGGAGTCGCCTTCCATAGCGGCGATCTCAGAGGGTCCGTCGGCGAATTCGGTGAGTTTGATGGTGATGCCCTCTTCCTCGAAGAAGCCGCCCTTGATACCGGTCATGACGGCCCAGAGGGAGGCGTAGTTGGGCATGTAGCCGATGCGCAGGGTGATGGGCTCCTCCTCCGCGGCGAAGGCCACGGCGCCCAGGCTCAGGACCATGGCCAGAGCCAGAACGATCGCGAGAAACTTTTTCATGATTATCCTCCTAAAATAATAGTTACCTTTATATTTTCCGGCGGGGCCGGTCAGGTACGGTGAGGGAATTATTTGCGGACCTCCAGGTACTCCTGGTAGACCTCGTTCCAGACCTCGGTCTTCAGCTCCAGGAAGCGGGGGTCGTTCTTGGTGGCCTGGTCCCGGGGATAGGGGATGTCCACGTCCACGATGCGCTTGATGCGGCCGGGCCGGGCGGACATGATGACCACCCGCTGGGCCAGCAGGATGGCCTCGTCCACGTCGTGGGTGATGAAGAAGCAGGTCTTCTGCTCCTCCTCCCAGGTCTTCAGAAGCTCCGTCTGCAGCTGGGCGCGGGTCTGGGCGTCCAGGGCGCCGAAGGGTTCGTCCATCAGCAGCACCTCGGGGTTGTTGGCGTAGGCCCGGGCGATGGCCACCCGCTGCTTCATGCCGCCGGACAGCTCCTTGGGGTAGGAGTTTTCAAAGCCCTCCAGGCCCACCAGCTTTATGTACTTGCGGGCGATGGATTCGCACTCCGCCTTGGGCAGGCGCTTCATCTGGGGACCGAACATGACGTTCTTCAGCACCGTCTGCCAGGGGAACAGCGCGTACTGCTGGAACACCACGCCCCGCTCCACGCCCACGTCGGTGATGGGCTTGCCGTCCAGGTAGCAGGTGCCGCTGGTGGCTTCGTGGAGGCCGGCAATGATGTTCAGAAGGGTGGACTTGCCGCAGCCGGAGGGGCCCACGACGCACACGAACTCATTTTCCATGATGTCCAGGGTCACGCCGTTCAGGGCCACGGTGGTGCCGTGTTCGCCCTTGTATTCTTTATAGACGTTGTCGATGTGGAGCTTTACTGATCTCTCTTCTCCTGCCATGACGTCAGTCTCCTTTCAATGAAATTGACCAGCATGTTCAGAAGCATGCCGATGATGCCGATGATGATGATATACATCAGCATGGGGGCCGACTCAAAGGTGCCGGACAGGGCCCGGATGCGCATGCCCAGGCCCGCCTGAGCGCCGGTGGATTCGGCGGCCAGCAG
The DNA here is from genome assembly GCA_947631865.1 of uncultured Oscillospiraceae bacterium. GTDB lineage: Bacteria > Bacillota > Clostridia > Oscillospirales > Oscillospiraceae > CAJOIG01. Next base: position 9,170 of record CANRNF010000093.1, read on the forward strand.
GGTGGTCAGGCCCGCGCCCAGCCCTAAGCGCACGGCGGTGATGATGAAGGGGACCGTGGCGGGCAGGGTGATGCGGAAGAAGATGTCCATGTCCTTGGCGCCCAGCACCCGCGCCGCCTTCACCAGCGTGGTGTCGATGTTGGCGATGCCGCCGTAGATGGTGACGCACATGGTCATGAAGGTGCATATCCAGATGAGGATGATGGCGGGGGTCTTGCCCACGCCCACCATGATGACGATCAGGGGCGCGTAGGCCAGGGCGGGGATGTTCCGGATGAAGTTGATCCAGGGCATGATGATCTTCTGCACCGGGGTGTACCAGGCCATCAGAAACGCCATGGGGATGGCGGTGACGAAGCCCAGGCCGAAGCCGGCGGCCAC
>CANRNF010000094.1 GCA_947631865.1 uncultured Oscillospiraceae bacterium
GCCCAGGGGGAGGACGACCTGCGTCTCATCCCCTCCGCCATCGGTGGCAATAGGGAGAAAAGAACCGGTGTCATCTTAGCAAAATCTATCCCGGCGAAAGCCTTTAAAATCACGACTGGGGAGCCAGTAGCCCAGGCATTGCGCAAGTGTCCAGACTTGGTGTTGGCGCCTCCGGACTTCCGGCTCTATGAAAAAAGCTCCAAGGCGTTCATGGATATATGCCGCCGATATGCCCCCGCTGTGGAGAAATTCTCCATAGATGAGTGCTTTCTTGATATGACCGGCACGGGCCATATGTATCCCGACCCAGTCGCCACGGCGCGCAAGCTGAAAGATGAGATACGGGACACCTTGGGCTTCACGGTGAACGTTGGCGTGGCAGAAAACAAGATACTGGCGAAGATGGCCTCGGACTTTGAGAAACCCGATAAGGTGCATACTCTGTTCCGGGAGGAACTGCCGGAAAAATTCTGGCCACTGCCGGTGGGCGATCTGTTCCTGGTTGGCCACGCCACGAGGGAGAAGCTAGAGAAAGCCTATATTAAGACCATTGGCGACTTGGCAAGGGCGGATCTGGAGAATATCCAGGTACTCATTGGGAAGAAGCTGGGAAAACAACTGCATGACTATGCCAACGGGATAGATGATTCCCCAGTGGTGAGCCAGCCAGAGGAAATGAAGGGATATGGAAACTCTACCACTTTGGAAGAGGATGTCACCACCACAGATGAAGCTCATAGGATTATCCTGGCCCTTGTTGACAGCACTGCCTCGCGGATGAGGGCCGATGGCGCAAAAGCATACTGCGTTGTGGTGACCATCCGAGACAGGAACTTCAAGGACCGTTCCCATCAGCGGAAACTGGCAGAGCCAACTGATGTGACTACCGAGATATATGATGTCTGCAAAAAACTCCTGGCAGAGCTGTGGGACGGCCACACTCCGCTTCGCTTGCTGGGTGTGTCACTCACCAATGTGACCCATGAGGAAACGGTGCAGTTTTCATTGTTCGAGGATGAAAAAAGAGACCGCTCCAGAAAGCTCGACAAGGCTCTGGACGCGATCCGGGGGAAGTATGGGACTGACACCATCGTGAGAGCTGCTGCGCTTCAATCTGGCAAGGGGGTCGGGAGAAAGCATAAAGCGCAGATTGATATGAAGCGAGAGGAATAATGCTTAGGTTTGTGCCAACTAGCTGCTGACCGTTTTTTGGGACAGCCCATTCTTTATGCTAGACTTGCGCTTGGTGGATTTCTATCTGCACCGAGGCAAAAAAGACGAAAGGATGATAGCTGTGAGCGGAATCGAAGTGCGTATGAACGGGAAGGGTGCCTCCTCGCTATCTGTGGGAGTTGGTGAGGTTCGCGGAAAAGGCAGCGGTGTTGGCCCCGCTATCGCAGCCGCACGGGAGATGCAGGGCTTGTCGAGAACTCAGCTGGCAGAGGCTTTGCGCATCTCCGAGGAAGAACTGGGACTCATTGAGAAGGGCCGGAAAGATGCCTCCCCCGAGACTCTCCTGGCATTGGCCCAAGGTCTGAATATGCAGGTCGAAATCGCCATCGACGTGGTCCCGGACTATACCATGAGCATTAAGTTCAAAAAGATGAGAGGAGAAAAGGAATGAAGCGGTTATTTGCTCTGATTCTGGTGTTTGCGCTGTTGGCCACCCTTTGCGCCTGTGGCGGTAAGAAGGCCGAGGGCGCGGTAAGTACCCAACCTGCGGGCGCGGACGCGACTGAAGCCCAAACAGGGGCCGACACCGGCGAGAGCGAGGATTCTTCGAGCGGTGGCGTTGAGGTTGACGAAGGACTCTTCAATGTAACCCTCACCATACCGGCAGAGTTTGCGGAGGATATGACGCAGGATGAGCTGGACGCAGATGTGGCTGCCGGAGAATGTAAATCTGCAAAGCTGAATGAGGACGGCTCCGTGACCATGGAGATGTCCAAAAAGCAGCACGATGAAATGATGTCTGGCCTCGCTGACTCGTTCCAGGAAACCTTCGATGGACTGATTGGCGATGAGGGGACAAACTTCGTGTCCATCGATCACAATGATGACTTCACCGAGTTCACCGTGGTGACGACCAGCACGGAACTGAATCTCACGGAGTCGTTCTCCACAGTGGCCCTTTACTTTGCCGGTGGGATGTATAATGCTTTCGCCGGGAATAGCGTGGACAACATTTGCGTGAAGTTTGTGAATGAGGCTTCAGGCGAGGTCATCGAAGAAGCAAACTCTCGTGATATGAACGGATAACCTGACTGAAAATGAGCCATAGGGGGGATAACGATGATCCAGTGTGACCTCAACAGAGTACACGAACGTGATATGGACCTGCTGTTCATGCAAGCATTTATGACAGACCCTGGCTTTGTGGACCTGGTTCTACGCGAGGCAGAGCTTGATAAAGGCACTCCTTCCATCGTGAAAGCAGAGCTGTCACAATCCATAGGCGATTTGGGCGAGACCGACATTTATTTCGTCGTGGAAATATCGGGGCAACGCTATGGTATCCTCATCGAGGACAAAGTGGACGCACAGGCGATGCCGGACCAGTATAAGCGATACATAAAGCGCGGGGAATGGGGTGTGAAACACGGAAAGTTCTCCGATTATGTGGTGTTCCTTTTTAGCCCGGAGAAATACCACGAGATAAATGAAGAAGCACAGAAGTATGACCACTTTATCTCGTATGAGACCTTTCTGCAGTATTACAGCGAAAAGGATGACCCAATCAGCATTTTGCGGTGCCAACAGCTTGCCCAAGCCATAAAGAAAGCAAAGAGGCCACCGTCAACAGCGTTGGACCAGAATATGAACTCCTTCTTTGTGCAGTACAAGGAATACCAGAAGAGGTATTATCCAACTCTGAACTGCACCACAAAGGAAACGTCAAATGGCTGGTGGCCCCACTATCCCACACGGTTGGGGACTGTGTATCTGTACCACAAAATGCAGGAGGGATATGTTGATCTCACTTTCTCCAATGCGGCGGGCGAAATGGCTACCCTAGAGGGGATTGCTGGATGGCTCCGAGAGCATGGGGTTCCTGGCGCTTTGGCTGTTAAGACCAGTATGGCAGGATCAATACGGATCGTGGTGCCGAAGTTGAGAGTGAAAGAGCCTTTTGTGGGAACATCAGAGGAGGATCTGAATGCCTGCTTTGACGCGATCCAAGCGTTGATCGATTTTGCGAATATAGCTGAGTTGGCTGGTTCTATCAGCAAACTTCAAAAGAAATAGAGAACACAGACGCTCACCGGTTGCAGGAGGGACAATCTTTTGATGAATGACGAAGAGATCAAGTTCATGATGGGCTGCGATGTGTTCAAGGATTATACAAGCATCGAAGAGTATAAGGCCGACATACGAAGGTATCTGACCCTGAGTGGCTGGCACTATTCATTGGAAGAGGCGGACAAGATCGTGACCAGAAGCGCCATCTTGATTGACAGGTCATTTGCAGAAAATGAACCAGCAGCAGACATAGCTGTTGATATAGGCTATGGTTGCGGATGACAGCCTGATTTGTGGTGACCGTCTGGTTTGAGAGAACGATGAAGGAGAATGAACTACGGGAGGGAAAGATGAAAGAGTACAAACTACTCGGAGCAGATGGGGAAGGCCGAGGGCGTGACGGAGGAGCTGAAGGCCCAGGACCAGATGAAGTGGGTGGCCCTGATGAACAACATCAAGAGCGCGGCGGAGGAGACAGTCCTGAACGAGCTGATATACGTCTAACTGACACCGAGCCGGAGAGCGCAGGAGGCGACGAGCCTCCCGCGCTTTTGGATGAGGGCGGTTTTGAAAGCCCGCCGCCGATTATCAGTTCAGCAGCGTCCTCACGCCCTTTGCGTCCAGTGACAGCGTGAACCAGGAAAAGTACCTTATTATGAGCCCAACCTGGCGACATTATCTTCTTCGACTGGGCCAGCGATGGTCTGGACAGTTCGAGCGAACACGTTGACATCGTGGAGAAGTGCGAGTATGGCATCGTCTACACCATAGAGGACAACTCCGGCGACAGATGCCTGCAGGTGAATACTCCGTGGGCTACTACCAGATCTGCGGCTACGGCATCCTGGCGTATTGAGCAACGCAAACCTACAGATTATTATGTTATAATTTATAAAACGCAGGCCGTGGATTTTTCTCACAGCCTGCGATTTCTTATTCTCAATTATATTGTAAAATCAACCGTTTTTTGTACTTCTTCATATCTGAGGTGTTCATCTTTATTAATTCTATGAATGGAAGACGTAATTGGCCAGTCATGATGCTGCCCCCTGTAATACATGGGTGCTCCAATAGAATCAGAAATCTCTTTGATTTTAGAGATTGCTTCATATATGTTGTTAAATAGCATAATTTTTAACTCCTATTTTGATATTCCCTTCTCCATTTCCGTGGATTCGATACGGTTTTGTCTTACCTCTCTGATTAGACAAACTTTTCATATGCGATGGCTTTTTTATATTTCAATCAGCGACACAAATTCTTCTTTTGTCAGTTGGGCGTATGGAATTCCAAGCTGATTGCAAAAATACGGGCGTGTTTCTCTTGGAGGTTGCTTTCATAACTCATAGTATCTTCGAGAACTACTTCTGCACATCTGCTGCATGGGAATCTTCGTCCGCTGTGGTGGTGTCTGCCTTGTGCTTTTCCCGCATGTTTTTCAGGATCACCTCCACATCATCAGCGGCGATATGACTAAAATAATCAGTCTCTCGTATCTGCGCTACTTCCTATGTCCTTTGCCCTTGCATTCATATTATTATCGTCTGCTCCCTCTTTCTCCATTAACTGATTTCTCACAGCGGCAAGGACCGTGTTCATATCATTGATCCGCATATCAGAGAAGCCTCATCTATCCTCATTCATCACCTGGGAGGCGCTTTTTGCGGCGCTTGCGTAGGTGAAATAACGCACCGGCTTTCGATATGACCGGGCTGCGTCAATGATGCGGTAGAACTGATCATGCGACACAGCATTCGGCTGGATCCACAGGATATCCGCGTTCCGAATGATGCTGATGTCAAAGTTCTTCATGTCCTTATCGATGAAGCGGATATTGTCCGTAAGCATTGGACGGATCGCTTTCAGCCAGGTTTCGTGGCCGCCAAATACGACCGTGTTTCTCCTTACCTCATAGGGAAATGCCTCATTGACCGAATCGTTCTCCTGAGGTTCTTGCTCAGGCGAGGACTTGCTGTTAAAGACCAGCTCCCGCAGGTCCGCCAACTCGCGGTGCTCCAGACCTGCAGTATCGCGGATGGTGGACAACTCTTTCTTTATCTCGCGAGAGGAGCGCTCGCTTTCATGCAGTGAGGTCCGCAGGCGTTTGTTTTCTTCTAAGGCCTGCTTCAGCCGCTCATTCAGCTCGTCATATGTCAGCGGCTGCTGGGTTTGCTTTTCCACGAGTCCATTTCCGGATAACAGCTCCACATCATCACTCAGGTTCAATGCCGGGGCTTGTCTTCGGGCCTGGGACAGGGCGGAAAAGAGATATAGCAGGGCCATGGAGTCTTTCCCTTTGACGCCGTAGCCCTTGATGGCCCGCAGACGGTCATCGTACTTGTGCATATCACGGGGCATGATACAGCCGGTCTCCTCGTAGACGATCTGGGCCAGGCTGCGGTTGAAGGTGAACAGTTCGTCCTCGTCCTTCGGTACATATTTGCGATCATACCAGTCAGGGATGGAGCTCTGCTTGGCGGGAGCGTTTTGCTTCTCTTGGCTGTCAGATGAAACCTGTTCACCGGCGTCATCGTCCTCCGGCGACCACACTGAATCGTCAAATTCGTCATACTCAATGACGCCCCAGGGAAGACTTTCCACGACCTCCTGCATCATCCCGCAGCCAGGGCCATAGAGCCACGGAAGGTCGCTGCCGTTTTCAATCAGCCAGAGCAGAGCAAAGCATATCTCATATGGGTCGGAGATGAGAAAGGGCTTCATCGCCGCGGCGGTTTCTTCGCCATATTTCTCCTCGCACTCTTTCTGGCGAACATACCCCTGCCGGATCATAGAAATGGTAAAGGAGGTTTTCTTCTGCGTAAGCTCCTCATATTTATCGACAGCCGTTTCGTGCTCCTCTGAAGCAGCAGTAAACCGGTTGGCCAGTTCCAGAGCCCGCTGGACAGTACCATCATCACCGGTAAAGAAACTGGCAGAGCCTGCCGTCCCGAGGGGGGAGCGGAAGGGGGCAGGCTTGCCCAGAAGGTCATCTATACTGGTGGCAGAGGTCATCTGCAAAGGACTTATGGAAGGTTTACGCTGTTTCATTTGCTGGAGGCGCGCATTCTTTGCGTTTTCAGCGTCTTCCATGGCCTTGCCGAATTCTTCCCGGATCTCATTGTAGCGCCGGCCGATCTGGTTGATCGTCTCCACCGTAGCCGCACTGGCGGCGCATATAGGCGCGATACAGGAAAAGTACCTATCCGTCCAGGCCCACAGCAGCGCCTCGAAATTCTTGGCAGCACGGTCAATTGCATCTGCCGGGATCAGATCAATGAGCGCTTCATAGGTTTTTCTGCTGGGCACATCTGCGTGCTGCTCGCCGCTGGCATTGATGGACGTCGTGAGGACATGCTCGGTTCCGCTATCGCTCGTCTCCATCGGCGCTATGTCGATATTGCGGTAGTTCAGGATGTACATCACGCTTAGGATCAGATCATAATCATAAGCGGGGTCCCATACGTCCGGTGCGAATAAGTCATTCAGCACCGAAGACTCCCGTGGCAGCAGAGGGAACAGCTTGCGCCGCCAGTCCGGCTGGGATGTGATTTGATCCAGGATCCAAATGGCGGCGGCGAACAGGATATGTGAGGTTTCCTCGATGGTGTTATAAGAGAGGCTGGGTACAAAGTTAAGGCTGATCCAAAGGTTGCCGGTCTCCGTCTTTTGCTCTTCCTCCAGGCCGGGAATAGTCTTATATCGGTCGATGATCTTGTCTGTGTATTCGACGACCGCCTGTGTTCGCCGCCTGAGTATGGTTTCCGACATATCCGGCGGGGTCTGGATGTCATACCTGCGAAGGTATCGTTTGACGCTCCGTATACTTTCCTGTGTTATCTTGTACCAGTTGCAGTGTCCGCTGGATGATCCATGCGGCTCAAATGGAGGCATAGGCGGCGGCAAGGAGCGACGAGGCTGTTTCTTCATTGATATCAACTCCTCCTGACAGTTTCTCCGTTACTGGATTGGCCAAGATGTTAACAATACCATTTTACAGCTATCTTGGAGCGGTGGCAATAGGCATCATATGAACAAAACTTGAATGGCGGCGTTGCTCTTTCGCTTGCCGAGACCTTCACTCTTGTCCTCTGGTACTGTCATAAGGCCGTTGACCTGGCAGTGTTCACCGGTGGTTTGCTCGAAATGAATGTGGTGTGCTGGTAGCGGTGGCCATCCGGGGAAACGACTTCCGTGACCGGTCCCACCAGCGTAAACTGCCAGACCCCACGGACGCCATGGGCGAGATCTATGAAACTGCCAAACGGCTGTTCACCGAACTGTGGGACGGCCAGACGCTTCTGCGGCTGCTGGGCGTGTCCCTGACGGACCTGACTCACGGGGAAGCGGCGCAGATGTCCCTCTTTGAGGACGATCACAAACGGTCCTGGAAGCTGGACAAGGCTATGGACCCCATTTTGGACATATTCGGCGCGGATACCATCATGTGGGCCGGGGCCATATGCCCAGGGAAGAACGTGGGCTGTAAGCGCAAGGCCCGGATAGAGCTGAAAAAGAGAGAAGCAGTTAACATAATGTTATTTATCACAGCATATAGTTCCTTTGAAATCGTCTTGCAAAGTGTTCACAGTGTTGGTATAATAAATGAGCAAGTATCAGGGATTGCCAGCAGCAATTCATAGTCAGCGGATTATATAGTGCCTGAAAGCAACTGCTTTTGGGCGCTTTTTGTTTTTTGACCTGTTTGCAGGAAAACAGTATAAGCGGAACAGGTATCCCGAGTGAGGGGGACTGTTTACAAGGGATCAGAGTTGACGGTGCTCTGGGCCCTTTTTATATAGATCGGAGCTTTTCGGCTCCCCACCTTTATTATCGGGGAGCTGTATGCCTCCCCGTATAGATAGATCGAGCTGATAACAACAAACGGCAACTGCCGGGACATATGCAGCCCGGCCAGAGAAAAAAGGAGGCAGAGATATGAGCAGAGAAAAGGCGTTGTGCGGGGAGACTTTGTTATACATAGCAGCCTGCTATGCTGAGGTTTTAGCAGATGATATCCCGACGCACGTCCGAGAACTGCGGTTTGCAGCAATCAGAGAATTACAGAAATATCTGATCACATACCAGAATAATGGATATGACCAGCGTTTGATCGATGCGATTGCGGAGAAAAAATGCAGGATGATCAGTACGATCACATCGAAAAGCGAAATGGATCTGTTGATCAAACCACGCTGCCCGCATTTTGACGGCAATAGGTTTATACCAGATAAGTTCATGGTACCGGAGGAAGAACTGATCTGTTGGAGCGAGACTTCACTCAGAGCGCCGCTCAGAAGCGAAGCTTTCGAGCGATATGCGGAGCTGTTCGGTCAGGTCTATCCTGAAAAGAGCAAAGAGATATTTGGAGGTGCGGTATGAGCAGTGAGATCTTCTACGACAGAGCACTAATTCGATTGTGTTTATGTTATATGTATATCATATTGACAAAAGGAGTATGGTATCATATAATAAAGATGAAGGAAGTGATCATATGGCAAAGGTAGCTACGTCGCTCACACTTGATGCCGACGTAAAAAAGGAAGCCCAAGAGTTGTTTTCAGACTTGGGTCTGGACCTGTCCACCGCTGTCGGTATATTCCTGCGGCAGTCGGTCCGGGAGCAGCGGATCCCGTTTGATGTGAAGCGGGAGACACCAAATGCAGAGACAGTAGCGGCTATCCAGGAAGTGAAGGACATGGAGGCGCACCCTGAGCGGTACAAGGGCTATTCTTCGTTCGGGGAGTTGATGAAAGAGGTTGCCGCCGATGCTTGAGATAAAACCCACCGGTCGATTCAAGCGGGACCTGAAGGTTTGTCTCAGGCGCGGTTATAATATAGGCGCCCTTGAAGAGATTGTTGATATGCTTGCTCGACAGGAGAAGTTGCCGGAGAGGAACAGAGATCATGACCTCGGAGGTGACTATGAGGGATGCCGGGAGTGTCACATCGCTCCTGACTGGCTCCTGGTTTACAAGGTAAGCGGAGACAGTCTCGTCCTATATCTTTTGCGTACAGGAACACACAGCGACCTCTTCTGATTTAGCCGTATTGCGCTCTGAAGGATAAAGCCAGAGGCGATACGGGACTCAAAAACCGTTCGTGCCAATTATCGCTTTTTCGTGCCAGTTCGACGCCAGGGTACAAAAACCAGGATAATTCATGCCGACTGAAAACGAGATGGCACAAAAATGGCACAAAAGTGGCACAACTTTGCCCTTGAAAGGTAAATGCAACCATGCTATG
>CANRNF010000095.1 GCA_947631865.1 uncultured Oscillospiraceae bacterium
CAAGCGTCAACGATCCGTTTCAACCCGGTCCCAAAGCTCTCAACGTCCTTTGAATAATAGAGGGCAGACGTAATGAGTGGATTTCATCAGCGAATGGGCCGCTCCCCTCCGCTGATGAAATCCTCCGGCAAAAAGCCTTCTGGAAACGCACCGGGATTATAAATCTCTAACGGGATATGTTGACGCTGCTCACCTGCCACCCCTACGCCTCCGGGGCAAGTACAGATATGTGGTCTACTGTGACCGTGTGGTCAGCTGACCATCATAGCAAGGCCCGCAGGCTTTCACCTGCGGGCTTTATTCGGTACTACATTCTACGAGAGCAGCTGCCATGTTCAGCTTTTTTCCGCAAGATACGACGCTATCTCTGACACAAGTTTCGTCGCCCGCTGATACTGTAGCTCCACATCTGCTTTGGACGCAACATAAAAATCATCGTAGTCACTGGCAGAGCGAACATTGAACAGGCTTCCAATGGCATCAGATAGTTCCGGTGTGAACTGACCAGTCTTGATATACAACTCCCGAAACTTTGAAATGATTCCTGAGTGCTTCTTGGAATCGAATCCATTCAATGCCAAGACAGCGCGCATGGCGTGGAACGCGGCATAGTATGAACGATTGGCTGCTCCCCGGTACTCGCCATTGTCAAGAAGCAGCTTTGCCTCCCGGAGACAGTCCTTGGCATGCTCTATACGTGCGAGGGACAAATCTTTCAAAGCGTCAGGCAATTCTCCGTCCCTCCCGTTCTATATTTTGATAAAAGGGAAGCACTTCCCTATACTTTTCATATGTTGTCACATCCTTCTCCAAAGCAGATAGCACGACACCATAATCAAAAAGGATCTGACCGCAGAGGTGGTCCATCCGTTCGCGATAAGCACCGATCTGCTCTGCCGGAAGATCGACCAGGATCAAAAGGTCAATATCAGATTCATCATCATGATCACCTCTGGCATAGGACCCGAACAAGATCGCACTACGAAATGCCGACGCGAATATGTCCTTTGCCTCCGCCACAGCCCTATTCAAAATCTGATCGAGCTGGCTCTGCGTACACATGAACGACACCTCCTTCCTAGTTACATATCGCAAGGCTGAATTATCCCTTTTTTGCGAAGGTATTCTCCTACCGCAGAAATGAACTTGGATGCTTGTTCTAAAACATCCGCCGCTTCTTCCTGCGTGGCTTCATAAAAGTCCTCATAGTCTGCCTGCTCACGCAGCGCGGAGGCATTACGGATGATCTTGGATGCCTCTTTTCCAAATACGCCGGTTTTGACATATTCCTGGTTGAAATGAGAGATCACGCCGCTGTGCTTGCTGCTGTCAAAGCCATCCAATGCGTTGACAGCTCGGATCGCATGAAAGATCGCATAGTATGAGCGGTTAATGGAGGAGCGCAAGCGGGCCGTTTGGAAAAGTATCTCCGCTGTCTGAAGTTCCTCCTTCGCACGTCCAAAACGATATGCGGAAAGTTCCGTTAGGCTGCCTGCCATAACACAATGCCCTCCGTCCGAATGTTCTTGTAAAATGGAAGGTCATCCTTCCACTCCGTGAATTTCTCATAATCAATGCAGAGGACGGACAGGACCTTGCCGCAGGCGAGTTCCAGATCAACGATGAGATCTGTCATCTGTTCACGCATTGCCTTTGTTGCGCCTGGATACAACAGGATCGCCACATCAACATCAGAATCTTCCGTTTGCGTTCCTCTCGCCGTAGAACCATACAGAATGATGCTGTCGATCAAATTGCCGTAAATTTTCCGTAAGCCCGGTGTCAATTCCTGCAACGCCAGTTCAAGTGTCATAGCCGATCCTCCCTTCTGCCTATTTCTTCTTATAGTATAACATGAAAGCACCAGAAGTAAAAGGACATTCTTTTTTATCATATTCATCTACATATCCGTCCATTCTCGTGGACGGACCATCTTATATGATTGGGGGTATCAAACCAAATGGCAAAACCGAAAGTGATCGCCGTGGCAAACCAAAAGGGCGGCGTCGGGAAAAGCACCACCGTGTTCAATCTGGGCGCGGGCCTCGCTGCCCAGGGAAAGCGGGTGCTGCTCCTGGACGTTGACCCCCAGGGCGATCTCACCAAAATGCTGGGGCTGCGCCAGCCCCATGATCTGACCGTGACCCTGGCCACCGTGATGAACGATGTGGTGGAGAACATCAACAGAGAGGGACATCCTGAGATACTCCGCCATGACGAGGGCTTCGACTTCATCCCCGGCAACCGTGCCCTGTCCTCTGTGGAGGTCGGCCTTGTAAACGTCATGAGCCGCGAGACGGTCTTGAAGCAGTATCTGGCCGGCGTCAAAAAGGACTATGACTATGTACTGCTGGACTGCCGCCCGTCCCTGGGTATGCTCGTTCTCAACTGCCTGACCGCCGCAGATTACGTTATCATCCCGGTCCAGGCGGACTACCTCGCCGCCGAGGATATGACGGAACTGGTGGGGACGGTGAACAGCCTCAAACGGCAGGTGAACCGCAATCTCAAAATTGGCGGCGTGGTCCTCACGATGGTCAACAATACTGCGTTCCGCAAGGATATTGTGGAATCGGTCAGAAACGGCATCGGAAAGAACATCCCCATATTCGATTCCGTGATCCCTGCCACGGTGCGTCTGGCGGAGGTCAGCCTGGAGGACAAGAGCATTTTCCGTCACGATCCCCGTGGAAAGGCGGCGGAGGCATACCGAAATCTGGTTAAGGAGGTGTTGAACATTGGCGAGAAAAAGCGCAGCCGGTCTGTTGACCTCGCTCGATGACCTGTTCACCACGCAGGAAGAGCGCGACGAGGCAAAGCTGGAACACCTAAAGAATATCCCACTGAACGAGATCAGCGACTTTCCCGACCACCCGTTCAAGGTGCGGATGGACGAGGACATGACCGACCTCGCGGACAGCATCAAGTCCCACGGCGTACTTGTCCCGGCGCTGGTCCGGCCCGTTGGGGATGGCTATCAGATGGTGGCGGGACACCGCCGCAAGGCCGCCTCAGAGCTGGCCGGCGCGGAAACGCTGCCCTGCATCGTCCGGGATATGACCGACGACGAGGCCATCATCGTCATGGTGGACAGCAATCTTCAGCGGGAGAAGATACTGCCCAGCGAAAAGGCGTTTGCCTATAAAATGAAGCTGGATGCCATGCGGCGGCAAGCCGGCAGACCAGCAAAAAATAATTCGCGCCCAGTGGGCGCAGATTTAATTGGAACCCGTACTGATGAACTCTTGGCACAGGATTCTTCTGATAGCGCCAGACAAATCCAACGCTATATCCGCCTGACCTCGTTGGCCCCGGAACTGCTCTCTCTGGTGGATGAGAACAAGATCGCCATGCGCCCCGCTGTAGAGTTGTCCTATCTCTCCCCAGACGAACAGGCGGCCCTGTGCGAAACGATGGAAAGTGAGGAATGTACCCCGTCCCACGCCCAGGCCATCAAAATGCGGAAGTTTGCCGCCGAGGGCAAGCTGAACCCGGACGTGATCCTCTCCATCATGCAGGAGGAAAAGCCCAATCAGGTGGAGCAGTTCAAGATGCCGAAAGACAAGATAAGCCGGTTTTTTGCACCGGGGACGCCCGCGCAGAAAATTGAGGACACCATCGTGAAGGCTTTGGAGATGTACCGCAAGCGCCAGCGCGATATGGAACGCTGACCCCGCCTCACAAGGGGAAAAACTATCTTTTTTCAGGTAGTTCCTCCCCAGGGGGAAACCGTGGTTCCCCCTCTCCACACCTCACCCCGGATAACTGCCAGACTACCCGAAAGAAAAAGCAGATGGCAACCGCTTTGCCTCCTGCTCAATCTTTCTATTCATTCATCCAACATCAGTTGTCCATCTATTGCCTTTTGCTTGAGGCGTTCCATGTCTTGCTCTAATTGAGGCTTTTCCGTACATTTCATGTCCACATACTTTTTGATTTCTGCATAGACGTATTCTGCGTTGTCGATTTGCTCCTGCGTCTCCGGCTTACTGACGATGAACATGTCATCATAATCGGAAGCGTTGCGAACCACAAAGGCAGATCCTATCATTTGGGACATTTCCACCGGAAATATCCCCTCTTTGATGTACCGACGTCGAAACTCAGAGATCACGCCGCTGTGCTTGCTGGAATCAAAGCTGTCAAAGGCAAGAACCGCACGCAGCGCATGAAAGATCGCGTAGTACGCCCGGTTGTTTGCTATACGATAATTGCTGTTTTCAAAAAGCAAATGCGCAGCATCCAAATCTTCTCTGGCTCTTGCCAGACGATACTTGGCATAATCCTTCTGTACAAAATCATCAGGCATAGCGAATACCATCCGTTCTCACATTCTGATAGAATTTTGAGGCTGGCAGATAATGCTCAAATGTCTGTCTGCTTTGAAATACCGGCGTAAGGACTACATCATAGTCCATATCCAATCTATCGGATGTTGCCATCATTTTTCTGCGCTCTGTGCCAAGAGCTTCTTGCGGCACGTCCAGCAACACCATCACATCGATGTCGCTGTCAGGTTCAAAGTCGCCGCGCGCGCAGGAGCCGAAGAGGATCACTTCCCCAAGAACGGGGCCATAGATCAGCTTCGCTTCGGCGGCAAACTTTCTGACTACTTCCTCGATTGTCTTCGGCGTCACAGAATCACCCTCTCTCCTAGCCTGTACGTGTTTATTTTACCACAGTCAGGTCCCGTTATCAAGAGAAGCCAGTACGTGCTTCGCACCATCATCACCATCATATTTTATTGCGGCGGCGAGAGCCGTTATTTTTTATACCCAAACCTGCCATGAAAGGAGAGTCAAACCATGCAGCATGAACCCTATGAAAAGCGCCTGCTCCGTATCTTCGCGGAGGCAGGGTATTCCCCTGCCGAGATACTCACCATCAAACCGGAGGACATGGTGGAGATCCCCCGCATCACCGTGCCCAACATCCGCACCGTGCTGTTCATCCAGCGCAAGGCCCCCATCCCCAAACGGTGCAAGATCTGCCCGGACAGGGCGTTTGAGCAGTTTTTGGAGGAGCTGGGGCTGGGATGATGGATACGGAAAAACGGATGGCGGGGGATTATGAGATCATCCAAGCTATCACCCTGGGCGACAAGGAAGTGGTGCTGGGCGAGAATCTTCAAGCCCCGCCCGATGAGCAGTATATGTGAGCGTTCTGCCGCCATACCGACATGGCTTTGTTCTATGAGGAAGTCATGGCCTTTGACAGCTATCTGGATGCCGCCAAGGACTTTGCGGACCGGATGAAGGAGCAGTGCATACGAATCGAGGTGGAGCGGCGGCAGCCTGCCATCGAGGGCATTGATGACAGTCCCATCACCGCGGACGGATGTACGGTCATCGACGGAAACGATGACCTCCGAAACCGGATCGTGGTCATCCGGCAAGATGCGCTGCGGCGGGAATACCGCGCCGCCACCCACCAGCTCAAGCTCTGCACGGGCGGCTTTGGCGCCATGCCCCATGCCCATGGCCATGCCTGTTTCTGCGTTGACCTCTACACCGGCAAGGAGGCCCGTTATGAACGGCAGGACATCCTCGGCACCATGACAAAAGCCCAACTGCCCGAATGGGCCAAACGCGGGTACGAGAAGTACCGGCAGGCAAGGAAACACGACAAAGGAAGGGAGGCAAGATAAATGGCAGAGCGAATCAATGGCGGATATACCATCATCCAGTCCGTCAGCGTTGGCAATACCGAGTTTGTCCTCGGTGAAAATCAGAAAGCTCCCGACCCCTATGTGACATGGGAGTGTATGAACGGGACGGATTACTACTGGGGTCATTACTTTGGCAGCTATTATCGGGCGCGCACAGACCTTTTCGACAGAGCCAGGGATCTGTCCCAGCGTGAAGAAGAACGGGAGGAGGCCAAAGCTCGCCGGAGGAAGGAGCGTGAGCGGTGATGGAAATGACGATCAGGCCCATGACGCTCCAGGAGCGGATGTATTCCTACACCCAGAGCCAGCAGATCATGACGCAGACCGGCTGCATCGGTCATCTGCGAGGTGATTTGGACAGCGGTGGGAAGGGCTTTTTTACTTCATGGGATGACTACAGAACAGACTTGAAAACAGAGGCTTTCAAGGCAGAACTGGACAATGTTGTGAACGCCATGCGCTTTGACCCGCAGTACGGCGGCGTTCTCAAAGATCGCAAGTCGCTGGGTGTCTACTGTTATCACAGCCCGGAGAGCAGCTTCGGCAACGACCGGGAATACGGCTTCCGCGCCGACACAGCACAGTACACCTATTTTCTACGGCTCAATCCCAACCGGGGAGAGTACAACTTCTATATCTACTGCTACCGGCGAGAGTGGCTCGACCACCATCTGAACCGGGCAAAAGGGGGCATTCGCTTCATCAACTCCCGCTATAAAGAGCTGTTCCGCATCCCGGACGGTGACAGCATCCGCATCAACCGCACGGATGGTACGCATACAGACAGGACCTGCCGCTATATCGACGATTCCCATGTGGAAGTGGGAAAGGGTCTTTATCAAATCTGCGAGTTTTCCGAGCTGATGGAACGAGCCGGAAACACTGTGATTCCCCTCCGCTCCTCTCTGCCGGAGCAGTGCTATGTCTATCTCCCTACTACCCAGGAGATCGGCATTGTGAAGAAGGGAGAGGCAGGTTATTACCGCAGCGACCTTTCTACTGTGTATGGCGAGGACGGAAAGGATTTCGTCGATGAGATGAACCACAGCGGCGGCGTGACCAAGGCGCAGGCGGCAGCGATGAGCGCCGGGTCCATGTTCGGCTGGGCCACCCCTGCCGCCGACCCCTCCAACTATGACGAGCAGGGCATAGCGATCAAACCCAAGCACATTGACCGGGGTGACGCCAGATGACCGAGAATAAACACCTCATTTGGAGCGACTACGACCTGGACTACGAGGACTGGCGGGAGGAACTGGAAGCAGACTACCCGGAACTGTCCGAAGATGAGCGTATCGCCCGTATGTATGAGATCAACGAGGATTATTGGAACGACGAATATGAAAACCTGAATATCCAGTTGACCCAACCTATCCTTGTTATCGGAGACCTGGGACTTTGGTATGGCCGGCGCATGGGCTATAAGGAGATCATAAGCGGCAACATCCGCGACTGTCTTTATAAAGATCGAGACAGCGACTATGCCACTTGGTATGTGGACAAGCTGGGCGACCTGCGCTGTGACGCCATACACCACGACGGCACAAACCACTACACCTACCGCGTTTACAAGGACGCCGCCACCGAAACCCAGAAAGAGCTTCTGAAAGAAAAGCTCTACCGGGGCATCGCCACCCGCGCCGACATCACCCGCGTGACCCGCAGACTGGGAGATGAGATCGCCCGCGTCTACGGCTGGACGCTGCCCCGCCTGCGGCAGCCCGCTGTTCAAATGAGGGGTGAGGCCAGATGAAATACCAAATCTCTGTATCTATTCTTTTTAAGGATGGTGAAAAATGGGCTACGAATTGATCAACCGCATTGAGGTGAAAAAGGATGGCGTATACCTTTCTTCTCACAGTAATAATGATGATAGTCCTTACCACTTGTGGCGCAGTCAAACACTCTCAGATGTATATTCTGCTGAAGGGCAAGCGGGACTAGACCGAGAGATCATTCGTTTGATATATGAGGACGCACAACTCTATGGTTGCCACAGCAGCCTTGCCAGATACCGATACGTTCTACAATCGCCAAAGGCGAGGACGATCTATCGCCACTATAACGATTTGATCGACACCTGCTATGAAAGCCTGGACAAAGAAGATCAAAAGCAAGTTTGGGGCAGGCCTACAGGAAAAGCGAGAGAGTATCTACGCTATGAGCGGGAAATGCACGAAAAAATGTATGCAGAACTCACAGCCATTTGCCAGGAATACGATAGGATTCACCGTTCTCATGACTACGAAAGATAAATGGTAAGACTCCATCAGAACAGACAGAGGAGGCGCAGTATATGAGTTGCCGCGAAAACGCGATGACGGGGATCTACGAGGAAGTCACAGTGCTGGGCAAGCCCATGTTGTTTACAGACCTGCGGATAGACCGTGCCACCGTTTCAAATGGTCTGTATGTGTACGAGGTAAGGCACGATGATGATATGCGGGGCGACCCCGCCCAAATCGCAAATTGGGTCATGGTGAACCATTTGGGGACGTTGATCTCCCGTGAGTCGCTAAAGCTCGTGCCAAGCAAGACCATGAACAACGCCTACCTGGACATCGACCCGAAAAAGGACTGGAACTATGAGGGTACAAGTTCCACTCTGGCAGAATATATGGAAAAGCACCCGCCGAAAAAGCAGAAGCACCGAGATTTTGAGAGATAGGAGGTAACCCACCCACATGGCGAGAAGAACGGAACTCTTGGCCGAGCTGTATCAGCAGACGCAGCGTGAGGTCACAAAGCCCCAGGAATGGCAGAAGTTTTTGGCCTCTGCCTGCCGGAACTACCGGCTCTCCTTTGAGGAACAGCTCATGGTCTATGCCCAGCGTCCTGACGCCTCCGCCGTGCTGGAGATAGAACGCTGGAACCGGCAGTTCGGGCGCTGGGTCAACCGGGGAGCCACCGGTATCCCCGTTTTCGACCGGGACTATGAGGGCCGGTCACGGCTCAAATACTTCTTTGATATTTCCGATACCCACCCCGGCAGATTTGCGCGTCCCGTGCCCATTTGGGCCATGCGCCCGGAGTTTGAGGCCGAGGTCACGGAGACCCTGGAAAACAGCTTCGGGGAATTGGAGAACAAATACACCTTCGCCCAGGCGCTCATATCCGCCGCGAAAAACGCTGTCCAGGACAATATGCCGGACTACCTCTCCGAGCTGCGTCAATATACGACGGACAGCTTTTTGGAGGAACTGGACGAACTTAACGTGGAGGTCATCTACCGGACCGCGCTCCAGAACAGCACAGCATATATGCTTCTGGCCCGCTGCGGCCAGGACCCCGGAATATATTTTGACGATGACGACTTCCGGGATGTGGTGGATTTCAACACGCCGGACACGTTGAACGCCTTGGGCAAGGCCACCAGCGACATCGC